>JBCCPS010000046.1:0-24495 GCA_039024775.1 Pseudomonadota bacterium | reverse complement strand
TGTCGAAGGACATGTAGACCATGTCGACGCCGTCCCAGGCCATCTCCAGCGCCATCTCCGCGGTCTTGTCCACGCCCATCTTTTCCATGTCGGACATGGTGATGATGTTGGTCTCGCGCAGACGCGCCTCTTTGACGGCACCGCGGGGCACCTGCCAGCCTCCGATGCCCACCTGCACGAGGTTCTTGGCGGGCACATTGGGCAGATTGGTGGAGTGGAACCAGGGCGTGGTGTGCATCCGTTCGTCCAGGTCTTTCTCCTGGATGTCCGCGTGGCGGTCGAAGTGCACGATGCCGATTTTCTTCGAGGTACATTCCGCGATGCCGCGCACGCAGGGAAAGCCGATGGAGTGATCGCCGCCGATCATGATCGGCAGGCTGCCAGAGGAGAACACATGGCTCACCGCGCGGCTGATCTGGTCAAAGCTCTTTTCGATGTTGGCGGGGATCGTGAACACATCGCCCGCATCGCAGAGCGTCATCTGCTCGCGCAGATCGACGCCCATTTCGTAGTTGTAGGGCGTATAAAGCGCGGAAATCTTGCGCACGCCCTGCGGCCCAAAACGCGTGCCGGCACGGTAGGTCGTGCCGCCGTCAAAGGGGATGCCCAGGACGGTCGCGTCATAGTCTTTGACCTCCAGCACGTCCTCGGCATAGGGCGCTTTGAGGAAGGTGTTGATGCCCGCGTAATGCGGCAGCTCCCCGCGTGCGAAGGTCGGGATCGCCTTGTCCTCGATGCTGTCGGCGCCCGTGAGACCCATGCGCAGCGCCCAGCGGCGCTCCTGGTCCCAGCGGCCTTCGGGGATGTCGGCTTCGGCCTGCATCGCGCGCCAGCCCTGCAGCTTTGTCAGATCGGGGTGGTGAAAGCGCCGCTCGGCGCGCGCGCACGGCCTGTGAGAGCGGCTTTTGTCGTGGGGGGCAAAGAACATGGTGTCTCCTCAGTTGTTCACTGCTGCATGCGGGGTGGGCGCGGACGTCTTTTCACGAAGGCGCTGGAAAGGGATGCCGCCGTCGCGCGCGTCAAAATCGTAGGTGATGGTCGCGCCATAGGCGTTTGGATCGTCCGGATCCCAGCGCTCCTTGTCAAAGACCAGCACGCGGTCGCCCAGCTTGAAGCCTTCTTCCAGATCGTGGGTGACCATGAAGACGGTCATGGGGCTCTCTGCGCGCAGTTCCGTCAAGAAAGCGTGCATGGAGAGCCGCGTGCCGGGATCAAGCGCGCCAAAGGGTTCATCCAAAAGCAGGATGCGCGGCTTGGCCGCCAGCGCCTGCCCGATGGCCAAGCGCTGCTGCATGCCACCGGACAACGTCGCTGGATATTGATCGGCGACGTGATCGAGCCCAATGCGGGCCAGCACGTCATCCGCGCGGCGCAGCGCGGCCTTGCGCGCGTCACCGAAAAACCGACCCCAGAACGTGCGAAAGCTCTCCCCCGCCATAACGTTTTCGCGCACCGTCATGTGCGGGAAGACCGAATAGCGCTGAAACACCACGCCGCGGTCCAGCCCCGGCTCCACCGCAGGGGGCGCGCCCGCCACGCGGATCTCCCCACGGGTGGGGCGTTCCTGCGCCAAGAGCAGCCGCAGGAAAGTGGATTTGCCACAGCCTGACGCGCCGACGATGGAGATGAACTCGCCCTCCTCTACGCTCAGGTTCACCCGCTCCAGAATGGGGCGCGCGCCATAGCTTTGAAAGATGCCCTCGGCTGTGACAAAGCTCATAGGCTGGCCTGCGTCCAGGGGAAGAGACTGCGCGCGGCAAGGCGCAGTGCCAGGTCCATCAGAAAGGCCAGCAGCGTGATCCAGAGCACGTAGGCGAGGATCACATCCATCGCCAGAAACCGGCGCACCAGAAAGATGCGGTAGCCCAGTCCCTCTTGCGAGGCGATGGCCTCCGCCGCGATGAGAAAGAGCCAGGCAGGACCCAGCGAGAGCCGCACCGATTGGATGAGCCGCGGCAGCATCTGCGGCAGCGCCACGCGCAGCGCAATGACCAGGGAGGACGCGCCCAGCGTTTCGGCCTTCACGATCATCTCGCGCGGGATCTCCGCCACCCGCGCGCTTAGATCGCGGGTCATGAAGGGCAGGATGCCCACCACGATGAGAACGACCTTTGAGAGCTCGCCCAGTCCAAAAACGATAAATAGGATCGGCAGCACCGCCAAGGGCGGGATCATGGAGACCACCGCCACGAAAGACGCAAGCCCCGCATGCACATGCGGCAAGAGCCCGATGAGCAGCCCCAGCACCGTGGCCAGCACCGCAGAGAGGCCCACACCCCAGGCCAGCCGCGTGAGGCTCGCGGCGGTGTCGCGCCACAGCAGGATCGTCTCCGACCGCCGGTCAGGTTCGGTAAAGAGCCGCTCCGCTGTCGCCGCGATGGTGGCAGGCGCGGGCAAGAGCTTGTCCTGGGGGTTTTCCGCCAGCCGGAGTGCGGAGCCCGTCGTGTAGGCCACAAAGACCAACACGAAGGGCAGTGCGATCAGCAGGGCCTTGAGGGCTACGCCCGGCTGGCGGTTGATCAGACGCATGGGAGGCGCTCAGAGCGCGCCGTCCGCCGCCATCTGCATGTAGGTGGTGTCAAACCGGAATTTGACGTTGCCCGCATCCCCGGTTGTCACCTCGCCCGGATAGGCGATGCCCACGAAATCCGCCGACGGCGCGCCCTCGCCCAGGATGCCTTTTTCAAAGAGGAATTCGGCCACGCTCACCATCGTTTCAGGCAGCGCCGCGCTCTCGGTGAAGGCCACCGCCTCCGCGGGGTCATAGAACATCTCGGTAGAGGCCAGCTGCGCCCTGTAGCCCGAAAGATCGGTGCCGGAGGCCTCAGCGAGTGCCGTCAGCACCTCCTCATCGCCCGCCGCCATCAGCGCCATAACCTCGTACCAGGCACCCACCAGCGCCTTGCCGAAATCGGGGTTCGCTTCGAGCACTTCGGTGTTGACGACCATCAGGTCAATGATCTCTCCCGGTATGTCTGAGCTGTCGAACAGCTTCTTGGCGTTGGGGTCCTCCAGAATGGTGGACACCAGCGGGTTCCAGGTCACGACCGCCTCCACATCGGGCGTCGCGAACGCCGCGATCATATCCGCGTCCGAGGTGTTGATCACCGCGCCCAACTGCGCCTCGCGCAGGCCCACGCTGTCCAGCGCGCGCGCCAGCAGGTAGTGAGACACGGACAATTCCACCAGGTTCACCGGCTTGCCCTCAAGGCTCGCCAGATCGCCGTCGCCTTTGACAATCACCGCGTCATTGCCGTTGGAAAAATCACCCACGATCAGCGCGGTTGTGTCCACGCCGCCGCCCGCCGGGATCGAAAGCGTGTCCATATTGGTGGCGGAGACGCCATCGAATTCACCTTCGGTGTATTGGATGATGGATTCTACGTAGTCGTTGATCTGCACGATCTCCACGTCGATGCCGTATTTGTCGGCCCATTTGTCCATGATCCCGCTATCTTCAAGGTAGCCCCAGGGCATCCAGCCCACGTAGATCGACCAGGCGACCTTGAATTCGGTTTTTTCCTGCGCGGTGGCGGATGTGGCCAGCATCAGGGCAACGGCGGCGGTGGTAAGCAGCTTTTTCATGGTCGGTCTCCGTCTTTCGTTTCGACAATGGAATGACCGCATGCAAGGTGTTTGAGGGCGCAGGTCAAACCGGCGCAGTAGCCTCCCGGGATTTTGCCCCGCCGTGTGCCCGCTGGATGAAGCCAGCCGGTGATAACTCTCGGACCGAACCCTCCCCAAGGAGGTGGAACCCTAGTCATCCTGCGCCATCAGCAGAGCCACAGGCCCCTACGGCAATCAACTCACGTAGCGCGCAGGGCGCGGGATCAGGCATTTTTGCCTAAAAATGAGGCGAGTTACGATTGTTTTGCCACAAGAAACGGCGCTTCTGAGGTGAAATGCGCGCGCATGCCTGTTCTCTGGACGGTGCCGCAGGTAGAGCGGGGGAGAGCGCGTCAGTCGTGGCCCCTTGCCGACGGCGATGCGCCTCGTGAACGAAATGTTAGCGCTCCCCATCGATGATCGGTCAGGGGAGCAGTTGAGACAAACCTCTTGAAGCCAGATGACCGGAACCCCCAGGTGACAAAGAAAGCCCCCGGCCCATGAGCAATGCGGCGCCTTTGTTGGTCTTTTCGGACCTAGATGGAACCCTGATCGATCACGAGACCTACAGCTGGGACCCGGCCAAACCGGCACTTGAGGCCCTGCGCGCGGCGGGTGCGGGGCTGGTCCTCGCGAGCAGCAAGACAGCGGTGGAAATGGCGGGCTTGCGCAGGGATATCGGCTTTGAAGACTGGCCCGGAATCGTCGAAAATGGCGCGGGGCTTTTGCCCGCGCGGGCAGGAAGGGTGACAACGGACGCCACCTACGACCGGTTGCGGGCGGCGCTGGATGGCATACCGACCGACCTGCGGCGACACTTCAAGGGCTTTGGCGATTTGAGCGTTGCCGAGGTCGCAGCGGTGACAGGCCTGGAATTGGAAAAAGCCCGGGCCGCAAAAGCGCGCGCGTTTTCCGAACCCGGCACCTGGACCGGGCCGGATCCAGCTTTGGCGGACTTTCTCGCCGCGCTCAAGCCTGAGGGGATTACCGCTCAACAGGGCGGGCGCTTTCTATCGCTGTCCTTTGGCGGCAACAAAGCGGACCGGGTGCAAAACCTGCTACGGGATATCCGCCCTGCGCAGTCATTGGCGCTGGGGGACGCGCCCAATGATATCCAAATGCTGGAAAGCACCGACTTCGGCGTTATCGTTTTTAACCCTGACGGAAGCGGTATTCCCCACCTGCCCGCGGAAGCCGAGGGGCGCGTCTGGCGGACGCAAAAGCCCGGACCTGCGGGCTGGAACGAAGCGGTGCTGGGGCTGTTAGAAAGGCTCGGGTTGAGAAGGACTTTGCAAGATGGGTGATTTTCACCAAAACGGGAACATCGCGACGCTGCACAATCTGCGCACCCGCGCGCTGGATGAGCTGGAGTATGAAATCAGCAGCTACGCGGAGACACGCAAGATATCGTTGATCTTGCCCTGCCTCTATTCCGAACTGGAAGGCGACGCGATGCCGATCATCCTGTCGGAGCTTGCGCAGGTGACCTATCTGCACCGGATCATCATCGGGCTGGATTCCGCGACAGAGGATCAATACAGGCACGCTAAGTCATTTTTCAAAGGGCTGAAACAGGATCACATCGTGATCTGGAACGACAGCCCGCGCATGAAGGCACTTGGCGCGCGGCTGGAGGCCCTTGGACTTTCAGCTGGCGAGCCAGGCAAGGGCAAGAACGTCTGGTCCTCCATGGGATATCTCATCGGCTGTGCCGACAGCGCGGTGATGGCGATCCACGATTGCGATATCCTGACCTACAAAAAGGAGATGCTGGCCCGGCTGGTCTATCCGGTGGCCAACCCCGCCTTCCCTTATCAGGTGGCCAAGGGGTATTATCCGCGCATCAGCGGTGACGGGCTCAACGGCCGGGTCACGCGGCTTTTGGTCAGCCCGCTTTTGATCGCGCTCAAGCGCGTGATCGGAGACCGCGATTACCTCGATTATCTGCGCAGCTTTCGCTATCCGCTGTCGGGTGAATTTGCGATGCGCACCGGCATTCTGCCCGATCTGCGCATGCCCTCGGATTGGGGGCTTGAAATCGGCGTGCTGTCAGAGGCCTGGCGCAATCTGGCGCCAAAAGCTGTCTGCCAGGTCGATATCGCGGACGCCTATGACCACAAGCATCAGGATCTGAGCCCGGACGAGGCAAACGCAGGCCTCAACCGGATGTCCACCGACATCTGCAAGGCCATTTTCCGCAAGCTGGCCGCAGACGGCACGGTCTTTACCGGCAACGTCTTTCGCACGCTCAAGGCCACTTACTACCGCATCGCGCTGGACCTGTTGGAGGCGTACTACAACGACGCCCGGCTCAACGGACTTACGCTTGACCGTCACAAGGAAGAACGCGCGATTGAGCTTTTTGCCGATAACATCATGCGCGCGGGCAATGACTTCCTCGAAAACCCGCACGAGTCGCCCTTCATCACCACCTGGAGCCGGGTGCATGCGGCGGACACGCAGTTCCTCACCGACCTCACCGAAGCTGCTCACCTCGATGCGGCTGAATACTAGATCCTATTGGTGATCCAGCGGCACTGATAAGGCGCAAGCGTCAGCGCGTCTTTTGCCATGTCCACCTGCTCCCCGCCCAAGAGGTCCACCCAGAGCTCATCCTCGATGAGGTTCATCGACAGATGCGGGATCTCCACCACCTCGGCGCTCACGTTGTGCAACGCAAAGATCGACTGATCCCGCTCGAAACTTTGGCGCCAGACGCCAAAGACACGGTCCTCCAGCGGGATGGTGAACTGCGTCGCATTGGGGTGAAAGGCGGGTTGCGCCTTACGGATCCGCAGCCGCGCTGACAGCGCTTTGAGAACACGGGACTGGGGCGAGGCGGGATCGTCAAGTAGCGCGTTCAGTTCCGGGTAATGCCAGCGGTGCCGGTTGATCGCCCGGTTCATGCCGCGGTGGGCCACCTGTTCGTGATCGTTGGGCGTGGCCAGCATCGAATGGATATAGAAGGCGGGGATCCCTTCCAGCGACATCGGAATGGTCTGCGAGCAGATGAAACGTTCGAAGTGATAGCCGTCCTCGCCCTCAAAAGTCCGGCGCGTGGCCTCGTAATAGGTGGTGTTGATCTCATAAGGCGCTTCCAGCCCGCCCGGCATGGTGCGCATCGACACCAGACCGCCCGTCTGCCGAATGGCGTCGATCATCTGCGCCTGCGCCTCGGGCGGCAGAATGCCCTCCACCGGGCGCATGCCCACGCCGTCATGGCTGGCGGTGAAGTTGAGATAGGCGCAGCCCAGCGGCGCGGGCGGCATCCCGCTTTGCCATTTGCGCAAATACGCAGCCGAGCCCGACTGCACCGCGTGCAGCACCAGGGGCGGCAGTGGAAAGTTGTAGATCATATGCGCTTCATCGCGCTTGCCGAAGTAGCTGAGGTTTTCGGCCTTGGGCACGTTCGTTTCGGTCAAGAGGATCACATCTTCTTCCGCGAAATCGCACAACAGCCGCATCAGCTTGACCACCGCATGGGTCTGCGGCAGGTGGATGGACGGGGTGCTGACCTCCTTCCAAAGGAACGCCACCGCATCCAGCCGGATCACGCGCACGCCGTTGTCCACATGAAGCCGTATGATACGCAAAAAGGCCAATAGAACCTCCGGGTTGCGGAAATCCAGATCAATCTGATCGTGGCTGAAGGTGCACCAGACGTGGCGCGGCCCGCCTTTGGTCTCCACCCGCTGCAACAGCGGTGTCGTGCGCGGGCGCACCACCTGGCTCAGATCATCCTCTGGCGCGGCCTCAAAGAAGAACCGGTTGAAGGGAGCCTGATCCTGCAGATAGGCGTTGAACCACGTGCCCTGGCTGGAGACATGGTTGAGCACCAGATCGGACATCAGCGTGAAATCCTCCGCGATCCGGTTGATGTCCGGCCAATCGCCAAGCTGCGGGTTGACCGCCTCGAAATCGGTCACGGCAAAGCCATCGTCGGAGGTGAAGGGAAAGAACGGCAGGATGTGCACGGCATTGAGCGCCCCGTCTAGCCGCCGCAGCAGAAAGTCGTGCAACAGATCGAGCGGTTTATGCGCCCCGTCCTGGATGGAATTGCCGTAGGTGATCAAGAGCGCGTCCGCTTCGCTCCACAGATCATTGCCGGGTTTTCTGCTTTCAGAGCGCCGCGCGGTGCCTTCGGGCCAGAACGCCTTTTCAATCTCCAGGGCAAGCCTGCCCATATCCGCGTCCGGGTAGATATCCGCAATCAGCTTTTCGAGCCGCGCGTCAAAGGCCGTCTGGGTGGTGTTCGTCATGTCTTTGGCAACCCGGTGCTGCTGGCCTTTGGAGCGGTGCGGATGTGCCGCTTTGCTGGTCATACCTTTCTGTGAAATGCGCGTCGAGGCGTGACCGCTGCGATGCTCCCCCATCTTTGGGTGCAAGGCAATCGCGCGGCGTGCTTTGGCAGCTTTGTCTGAGACCGGATGTTAAAGGGACAGCAACGCCTCTGCGGGCTTGCACCACCAGAACGTCCGATCCAAAGCCTAAAGTGTGCACAACAGAATTTCATGCGTCGTCCCGCGGGGTGGCGCAGATGCGCCGCGCCATGGGGGCGGGACGGCGCAGCAGGGCAGTGCCTGTTGGGCGGGTGCTTTGAATGAAGTGGTGTGTCTGAACTCTTACGTTGGTTGCTTCAGCCGGTAAGCCCACCCACAAGCGAGCCTGCCGCGAAGGTCGCGGCCATCGCCACCGCGCCCCAAAGCACCGTGCGCACCATCGCAGGCCCCAGCCGCGCGCCGCCCGTGGACGCGCCAAGCGCGCCCAAGCCCAAGAGCGCCAGCAGCGTGGCGATCAAAACGCTCAGCACGATGGAGCCTGCGGGCGCGAAAAGTGCTGCGGCCAGCGGCAAAAGCGCGGCGCTGGCAAAGGCACAGCCGGAGGCGAGGGCCGCGCGTTTGGGACTGGCAGAATGCAGATCCAACAGGCCCACTTCGTCGCGCAGATGCGCCTCCAACCCGCCGTTTTTCGTCAATTCCTCTGCCACGCGGTCGGCGGTCTCAGGGCTCAACCCGCGTTCGCGCCAGATGGCGGCCATCTCTGCCAACTCGCCCTCGGGGTCTTGCGCAAGCGCGCGTTTTTCACGCTCGATCTCCGCCCGCTCGATATCCGCCTGAGAGGAGACGGAGATATACTCGCTCGCCGCAATCGACATGGCCCCCGCGACCATGCCCGCAACGCCGGTGGTCAGCACGATCTGAGGCGTCGTGCCCGCCGCCGCCACACCAATGAGCAGCGAGGAGATGGAGACGATCCCGTCCGTGGCCCCCAGCACCGCCGCGCGCAGCCAGTGGCTGCGGCCCAGCCGGTGGGGGTCTTCGGGGTGTGTGGCGGCAAAGGTTTCGGTCATGACGGGGTTCTGGCTTGCGGATGATAGTGCGGGGCAGGCCTCGGACGGCGCGCGCGGGCCATCCCGCTGCGGGCAAGCGCCACTGCAACAAATGTCACGCCGTAAAAGACCGCCATCGCCGCGGAGGTGCCGGTGTTGAGCACATAGGCGATCCAAAAGCCCCCCAGCGCGCCTGCGACTGCAAAAAACGCGGTGAGCGCCATCATGACGGGCAAGCGCCTGCTCATGAGCTTGGCCGTGGCCGCTGGCACCACGAGAAGCGAGATCACCAGGATCGCGCCCGCCGCCTTGAACGCAGCGACCACCGTAACCGAGACCAGAAACATGAAGGCCGTGTTCAAAAGCCGCGCGCGGATGCCCATCACTTCTGCCAATTCGCGGTCGAAAGTCGTGATCTTGAGCCGGTGAAAGAAAACCCCGATGAAAGCGGCATTCAGCAGCAGCACACCCAGCATGACGTATAGATACTGTGGGCCGAAGTTGATCCCATCAACGATCACAGCCGGGAACGCCGCGAGGTTCAGATCCCCGACCAGAACCGCATTGGTGTCCAGATGCACGTGTTGCATGTCGAGGCTCACCAGAATGATCCCGCCCGCAAAGAGTGCCGGAAAGATCAGCCCTTGCGGCGCGTCTCCGGCCAAAAGCCCGGTGTCCGACAGCCATTCATTGCCCAGGACAACCAACAGCCCCGCAAAAGCCGCGCCAAAGATCAACAGCGGCGAGTTAAGGTCCTGCGTTAGCGCAAAGCCCAGGATGATCCCGGGCAGCACGGCATGGGCGATCCCGTCCACGATCATCGAATTCTTGCGCAGTACGACAAATACGCCTGGCAGCGCGCAGGCCAGCGCGGTCACGCAGGCCAACAGCATGACGCCCATCACATAGCTCATCGCGCGCGCCCCTCTGCTGCCAGTTCAGCCGCAAGCGCGCGGCGCGCCCGCGCGCGGCGCAGGGCACTCAGCACGATGCTGCGTTTGGGAGAGGCCAGCAGCGAGACCAGGAAGATCGCAAACAGCACAAGCACGATCACAGGCCCGGTGGGCACATTGCCCATAGACACCGAAAGGTACGCCCCTACCCCGCTGACCAGCCCGCCGATGGCCGCCGACAGCATCACCATGCCGGGCAGCGTATTGGTCCACTGGCGCGCGGCGGCGGGTGGCGTGACGACAAAGGCCACCATCAGGACAAAGCCCACGGCTTTGACCCCGATCACGATGGCGATGACGATGGTGGTGAACATCAGCGTGTCGATGATGCGCGCCTGGAACCCCAAGACGCTGGAGAGCACCGGGTCAAAACTGCGCAGCGCGAATTCCTTCCAGAAGGCGACCATGATCAGCAGCGCAAGCGCGCCCACGGCCACGATGGTCATCAGATCCGCGCGCGTGATGCTGGCAGCGTTGCCGAAAAGATAATCCTGGATGCCGCCTTTGCCCGGGAAGGGATTGTTGGCGATGATGCGCAACAGCAGCATGCCAAAGCCAAAAAATGTGGTGAGCGCGATGGCCATGGCCGTGTCGATGGCGATCTTCGTGCGCGCAGCGATGGTATTGGCAAAAAGCGCTGCCAGTGTCCCCGTCACAACAGCGCCTGCGATCAGCAGCAGCATGTTGCGGCCATTCACGCCGAAGACCGCGACCGCCATCAGAAAGGCGATCAGCGCGCCGGGCAGTGCTGCATGGCCGATCACATCACTGATCAGCGATTGCTTGCGCAGATAGGCAAAGGCCCCCAACGCCCCCGCGACCACGCCGATGGCGCTGGTGCCGAAAAACACCATGCGAAAGACGTGATTGCCGAAGAAGTCGATGGGGTCCATCGCCACGCTACCCCGACATCGCCAGAAAGGCCTCGGCCCCGCTGCCCGCCTCATAAGCGGTGCGGATGTTATCCGTCGTGAAGGTCTCCGCCCCCGGGCCGGAGGCGATGATCGTCCGGTTGAGCAGCGTCACGTGGTCGCAAAAATCCAGCACGCTGGCCAGATGGTGGTGTACAATGACGATGGTTTTGCCCTGCGAGCTCAGGCCCTTGAGCACCTCGATCATCGCATGCTGGCTTTTGGCATCGATGCCCTGAAAGGGCTCGTCCATGAAAAAGATGTCGGGCTCCTGCACCAATGCGCGTGCCAGAAACGCCCGCTGCCGCTGCCCGCCCGACAGCTCTCCTATCTGTCGCTTTGCAAGCGCCTGCATCCCGCAGACCTCCAATGCGGCATGCGCGCGCGCGCGCTCCGCCTTGCCCGGGCGGCGCAGCCAGCCCAGCCCGCCATAGGTCCCCATCACCACCAGATCGAGGACGGTCGTGGGAAAATCCCAGTCCACGCTGGCCGATTGCGGCATGTAGCCTACGCGGTTGCGCACCCGGTCCAGCGGCTCCCCAAAAAAGCGCGCGCTGCCCGTAAGCGGGGTCACGAGGCCCAGCATGGCTTTGATCAATGTCGATTTGCCTGCCCCGTTGGGACCGACGATGCCCATCACACTGCCAACCGGCACGCGGAAATCCACATGCCTGAGCACCGGGTCGGCATTGTAGGCAGCGCTGAGACCCCGTGTTTCGCAAGCGAGGGGCGCGGTCGTCACGACCCGCTGCCAAGTGCCGCGGCAACCGCGCGGGCGTTGTGCAAGAAGACCTCCAGATATTCGTCCACATCCGGCTCCGCGCCGAGACTATCCGCAAAGAGCGCGTCGGCAGAGATCTCCACGTTCCAGCCCAGCGCCGCGACCGCCTCTTGCAGGCTCACGATGGCTTGGGGGTTCGCCTGGTTGTCCTGAAAGATGACCGGTATCTTGTTGTCGGCGATGAACTGCGCCAGTTCAGCCAGCTCCGCCGGGCTCATCTCCGCCTCCGTAGAGACAAAATCCGTCGCCTGCACCTGTAAGCCATAGATGTCACCGAAGTATTCAAAGGCGTCATGCCCGGTGATCAGGATGCGGTTTTCCGGTGGAATGGCCGACAAAACCTGCGCGGCTTGCCTGTCAGCGGCCCGGATCTCCTCAATGTAGGCCTTGGCGTTGGCCACATAGGCACCGGCATTGTCCGGGTCGATCTTGCCCAGATGATCGGCGACATGCCCCACGATGGTGGCCCAGGCGACGGGGCTGTTCCAGACATGCGGGTCATTCAGATCGTCTTCCCAAGGCAGAAGCATCGCGGCGGGCAAACGCTCTGCCGTGGCCAGCGCCTTGTCACCGAGGCTCATCAGCAGGTCCTCCATCCGCGCCTCCAGGAACAACCCGTTCCAGACCACCGCATCCGCCGACTGGATCGTCTGAATGTCCTGCGTAGAAGGCTGATAGGTGTGCGGATCGCCGCCCGGCCCCACCATCGTGATAACCTCCGCGTCCGGCGCAATCTTGGAGACCGCATCACCCAGATATCCGGTGGTCGCATAGACAGTAATGTCCGCGAGTGCTGTGGTTGCCGTCAGGCTCAAGCCCATCGCGAGGGCGACAAAGAGGGCGCGAAGACGATGCGTCATGTTCAGGGTCCTTCAGCGTGAGAAATGTCTTGGCGGAAGATATATTTCGCAAGAAAGATATTGCGAGCCATTCGCAAGGTCAATGCAGTTGCGACGCATTCGCAAAAATGCGCGCCTACTCTGCGGGCGCCGCCGCAGCACGCAGAGCATGTTTACCTTTCTGATTTAAAATGACTTTTAGCCTTCCAAACCATGTGAAAGCCCTCAAAGGGTATCCCACGCGCTTGCGGCTTACGCGTCCGATGCCGCCCGGATCTTGTGCAACGAGGCAGCGTCAACACTCAGCCTTACGCCCAGCGTGCCGGACCCGCGCCGCACGGGCCGCTTGCTCAGGCAGAGCTCAACCGCCTCTATCGCCGCATGCGCCGCGCAAGCGTGCACGATGCGCGTCATCAGCCTCTCTTGCGTGTCGTAGTGTCCGTCGAGCGCCAGCCGGTCGATCTCCGCCATGAGGGGATCGTAGTCAAAGATCTGGTCCATGCCGTCACGCGGGATCAGCACCAGAGTGGGATCAATCGTCAATGTGAGGTCCAAAAGATGCGCATCGGGTACCACGTCACCGGGCCCATAGGTCCCCAGCGAAGGCTCAAGCGCCAATCCTCTCAGTTCAATGGTGCTTTTCATCGTCCCCGCGCCCCGCGCTTTGGTTTATTCATCGTCGAAAGCGCCGCCGTCGCGGGCGAGACGGGCGATCTCATCGGTCATGCGCTTTTTGTAGCGCCGCTGGCGGCGGCGCGCCTTTGCAGCGGTGGCACGCCAGCCTTCGCGCTTGTCGCGCACGTACTCGTCCAGATCATCGGCGTTTTCAACGCGCGCAGCATCTTCAAGGGACGTGCGTTTGGGCATCTCATTTGCTCCCGTGATCTGGTCCGACCTCGCCGGTCATGAGGTGACCTAGCGGTGGCGACCCCGATCTCAATCCGTCAGGACCAACGCGCCGAAAACGGCCCCCGCCAGGAGAGAACCCCGCAGAGCCCACCAGCCAGAAACCCGCCAAGATGTGCTTCCCAGGCGACGTTGCCCGCAGACAACGTCAGAAAGAGGTTCAACCCCAGAAAGACCGCCGCGGGCTGCAACAGGGGGCGCAGGCTGGCGCGGCGATTGACCCGGTCCATCACCTCCCAAGTGGCAACCGCTCCGAGCAGGCCAAAGATGACCCCAGATGCGCCGACCATGGGCATGCCCGAATTCGTGATCAGCGCAAAAAGACAGCCCGATCCCAAGGCCGACAGCCCAAGGATAGGCCAGAACGCCGCCGCACCGACGCGCTGCACGACAAGGGGCCCCAGCCACAGCAGGCCGATCATATTCATGAAAAGATGCAGCGGCCCCCCGTGCAACACGGCAGAGCTTGCAAACATCAAAATGCCCTGTCCATCAAAGATCGGTGCAGCCCCCTTTAAAAGATCCGGCCAGAAGCCCCCGAAGAGCAGCAGGAACCTGCGCACATCAGGCCCCATGCCCGTGGCCAGACCGACCAATGCCGCGGCTTCGAACAGGATGCAGACGGCTGCGAAAAGCTTGACGGCCTGCGGCGCGGCAGAAAGGGGCGGGATCATCGGCGGGAGCCCTGTGCGGCGTGTACTTCAGTGGTCATGCGATGGGCCGCGCGCCTTTGGGAAGGACAATGTGTGCGGATCGGTAATCTCAGTTGCGTCATGACAGCGAGATAGGAAATCGGGTTTTATCCCGCAATGGCGCCAGGCAAAGGCCGCAGAAGCCGCTCCGCTTGTCAGACCGCCGCCGCCCAATACATCATGAGCATGCGCGCAGAAAGGAGCCGTGATCATGCTGCAAACGCTCATTCTCGGGACAGCGGCCCTCGGCGCTTTGGCGGTGGGTGGCGCCTATATCGCCGCGACGCGGGGCGTGAAGACGCCTGACTACACCGTCTTGCGCGCGGACGGGGATATCGAGCTGCGCCGTTACCCGCCCCTTGTCCTGGCCCAGGTCACGCGCGGCGGCAGCAGGCGTGGCGCGGTACAGGCGGGGTTTTCGCCCTTGGCGCGTTACATCTTTGCCAAGGACCGTGCGGGCAGCAAAATCGCGATGACCGCGCCGGTGGTGCAAAAGCCCAGCGCGGACGGCTGGGCGGTGTCTTTCATTCTGCCAGCGGAGGTTTCCGAAGACGACGCGCCCGAACCTTCAGGCGATGTGTCCCTGGTCACGGAACCCGAGCGGTTGATGGCAAGCCTGCGCTTTTCGGGGACTTGGACAGACGCACGATTTGAAGCAGCCACAGCGCGCTTGCGGCGCTGGATCAAGGCTGAGGGGCTCACCGAAAAATGCGCGGCTGAGTTCGGCTATTACAACGATCGCTTCACGCCTGCATTCCTGCGGCGCAACGAAGTGCTTCTTGAAGTGTCAGAGTAGGAGCTTGCGCGCGCGGTGCCGCCTAGTCCACTGACGCGCGATCCCCTTTAGCCCCCTTACCACAAAGACCGCCCTTGCCACCGCCTGCCCTGCTGGCGAGCGCCGCGCCAGCGACAACCGTTGCGCCGATCAATGCGCCATTAATGAACGCACCGACGATCACCTTGTTCGCCAATCCAATCGTTTTCAATTTGACCATCGTTGTCAGAACCACGGCCACCCTCCTTTTTGTTACGAACCCTTTCTGGATGACCAAGAGTTAGCGCCCTTTTCGGGCCATGCCCCTGGCAAAGGGTCGCAGGAGGCGCGCTTTCGGCGCGGCGCGCAAGCTCTAGAGCTTGGCCCAGCCACTGAACGCGTGGCGCCATCTATGGCGCGTCACTGCGCTGCGATCAGCCTTTCGGCGGCGTGATCAAAATCCCAGCGCAGCATAATCACGGCATCGCCTGTGATGCCATGGGCATGCAAGACCTGGGCTAGATTCTGCAGCGGCGTTTCAATGATCTGCTCTTGCGGCTTGGACACATTCGCGGCCACCGTGACCGTCAGGTGCCGCGGCATCCCGCGCTCTATCAGACCCGCGCTGATTTCAGCCGCTTGCTTAACGCCCATGTAGATCGCCGTCGACGTGCCAGGCGCGGCACCGGTGAAGGCGGCTTCGCTGGCGCATCCGTCTTGCCCGGTTCCCGTTGCCAGCACGATCTTGTTGGCCTTCCCGCGCTCGGTCAGGCTTTGCCCGCTGGCCGCAGCGGCGGCACTTGCAGCGGTCACGCCTGGCACGATCTCCACCTCGATGCCCGCATCGCGCGCGGCGGCGAGCTCCTCTTCAGCGCGGCCAAAGATACCCGGATCGCCAGATTTCAAGCGCACCACCTTGCGGCCTTTCTTGGCCTCGGCCAGGATGCAAGCGGTGATCTTGTCCTGCGGCCAGGTGTGCGCGCCGGGGCTTTTGCCCACGTTGATGCGCTCCGCGTCTCGGCGTGCCAGTTCCAGCACCTCTTCGCCTGCGAGTCGGTCGTAGAAGATCACATCCGCCTCCTGCAGCCGCTGCACCGCGCGCAGCGTCATAAGATCGCGTGCGCCGGGGCCTGCGCCCACCAGCGCGATGGAGCCTGCAGTTGCCGCGTCGGGCGCATGCCCTGCGTCAATGGCTGCGCGGATGGCCTGCTCTGCCTCCACTTCAGCACCTCGGTCCCACATTTGCCGTGGCGCGTCGTCAAAGACCCAGCGCCAGAAGCCGCGCCGCGCGCTAGGGGCCACGCGGGCCCTCACCGCCCCCCGCAAACGCCCCGCAAGGGCCGCGAGCCCACCAAGCGATTGCGGCAGATCCTGTTCGATCCGCGTCTTGATCTGCCGGGCGAGCACGGGGCCGGTGCCCTCGGTCCCGATGGCCACCACCACCGGGTCGCGGTCCACGATCGCGGGCGTGACCATGTCGCAGAGCCCCGGCTGATCCACCACGTTCACCATCGCGCGCGCCGCCTTCGCCAGCGCCTGGGCGGAGGCATCAATCGCGATGCAGCCCGTAGCCACAAAGACCATTGCAGCACCCGCGAAAAACGCCTCCGTCAACGGGCCGGTGTACTGCTCTGCCCGCCCGTCATCGACGAGGCGCTGAAGCTCCGCATTGAGCGTATCGGCGGCCAGCACGATCCGGGCATCGGTCTTGAGCATCAGCCGCGCTTTTTGCGCCGCCTGCTCGCCCCCGCCCACGATGATGACGCGCCGGTCAGTGGTTTTGATGAACATCGGGAAGGTCTTCATGGGGAGCTCCTCATTGGGCTGCCTTGGGGACATGGATGGACGCAAGCAGCGCCGCGATCTCTGGCTTGCAGGAGCCGCAGTTGGTGCCCGCGCGCAGGGCGCGGCCCACCGCGTCCACATCCATCAGCTGCTGTTCTTCAACCGCGCGCGCGATGGTGTTCAGCCCCACGTTAAAGCATGAGCAGACCGTGGGGCCGGGATCGGGGACATCTGCGGGCGCGCGGCCAATGAGTGCCCCTGCCGCACTCTGACCGGGCCGCGTGGCGAGGTAGTCGCGCATCACCGCCACAGGTTCGCGCGCGACAAAGAGCGCGGCCCGCAGGATGCCCCCCGAGTGAAACGCAAGACGCGCGGTGCCGCGGCTGGCGTCGGTAAAGCTGGTCACAGCGGCCTCCTGCACGTCCAGCCCAAAGAGCCTGCGCGCCGCTGCCTCCCAGTCCTGCGGCGTCTCGCGCCCCGCCAGTTCCAACCGGTAGCCGCTCTGTGTGCGCGCACGCGCCCAATAGGCGCTGTCGGGTCTGGGGGCCTCTTGAGAAACCGCGAACCCGTACCATGCCGCCTGCATCTTCTGCACCGCCACGACCGATGCCTTGCTTTCTGGCTGGCCGGAAACCGGATCAACGTGGCCTGCGACCAGCGCGTCGATCCGCCCAGACGGCGCGGTCTCCCCCGTCCAGTGCATCGGCGCAAAGACCTGCCCCCGGGTGACATCATCGGTGATCCTGAGCCGCAGGATGGCCTGTCCCGCGGGGCTTTTGACCTCCACCAGATCAGCGGCCTGCAAACCTTGTGCGCTGGCATCCTCAGGGTGCATGTCGAGGTAGGGCTCGGCCAGATGGCTGGAGAGCTTCGGCGAAAGCGCGGTGCGCGTCATCGTATGCCACTGGTCGCGCACCCGTCCGGTGTTGAACCTGAAGGGATAGCGCGGGCTGCGCTTCTCTACCGGTGCGCGCCAGGATACGGGCAAAAGCTTGCCCTTGCCATCAGCGTGAAAGAATTGCCCATCCGCAAAGAACCGGCCCCCTTGCCGCGCGGCGGTCACGGGCCAACGCTGCGGCGTAAGCGCGTCATATTCCGCATCTGACAGCCCAGCGAGGCCTGAGATGTCGAAGTCCTTGCCCAGCCTACCCGCGATGCCAGACAGCGCGGCGTGCTCGCGGAAAATCTCCGCCGGGCCTGCATAGTCAAAGGCGTCTTGCCAGCCCATGCGGCGGCCCACCTCGGCCAGCGCCGCCCAGTCGGGCCGCGCGCCCGCGTAGTCGGGCAGCACCTTGCGCTGGCGCGAGATCGTGCGGTCCGAATTGGTGACCGTGCCGTCCTTTTCCGCCCAGGCGGAGGCAGGCAGCAGCACATGCGCCAGCCGCGCGGTGTCCGTGGCGCCCGTCACATCGCTGACCACAACAAAATCGCAGCCCGCAATCGCATCGCGCACGGCATCCGCCTCGGGCATGGAAACCGCAGGATTGGTGTGGATGATCCATAGCGCCTTGATCCGACCGTCGCCCACGGCGCGGAACATGTCCACCGCCTTGAGCCCCGCCGCCTGCGGCATCTGGGGCGCGTCCCAGAACGTCTGCACCGCTTCGCGGTGTTCGGCATTCTCCAGATCTAGGTGACAGGCCAGCATGTTGGCCAGCCCGCCCACTTCGCGCCCGCCCATAGCATTGGGCTGGCCCGTAACCGACAGCGGCCCGCAGCCCGGCAGCCCGATGCGACCCGTGGCCAGATGGCAATTGAGGATCGCGTTCACCTTGTCCGCGCCGGAGGTGGATTGGTTCACGCCCTGGCTGAAGACCGTAACGACGCGGCTGGTGCCGATCCAGGCATCGGCAAAGGCCTTGAGCTCCGCCTCCGTCAGCCCTGTGACGCTGGGTTCATCCGCTTGCGCGGATGCCAACGCCGCCTCCAACCCCGTGACATGGGCGGCGTAATCCGCGCTCAGCGCGCCGCGCGCGGCAATCTCGGACAACAGGTAGTTGAAAAGCGCCACATCGCTGCCCGCCTCGATCTTGAGGTGCATCTCAGCCGACGCGCAGCTTGCCGTGCGCCGGGGGTCCACCACGATGATCCGCGTGCCGCGTTCCTTTTGCGCGGCCAGCACCCGCTGCATCAGGATGGGGTGGCACCAAGCGAGGTTGGAGCCCACCAGCACGATCAAATCCGCGCCATCGAGGTCCTCATAGGTGCCGGGCACGGTATCGGTGCCAAAGGCGCGTTTGTGCCCCGCCACGGTGGAGGCCATGCAGAGCCGCGAATTAGTATCAATGTTGGCCGTGCCGATAAAGCCTTTGATCAGCTTGTTGGCGACATAGTAATCCTCGGTCAGCAGCTGGCCCGAGACGTAGAAGGCGCAGGCTTCGGGCCCGTGGGTCTCCATCGTCTGTTTGAAACGGTCCGCGACCTCCTGCAGCGCCACGTCCCAGCTGACATCCCTGCCCCGCATCACCGGCCCGCGCAGGCGGTAGCCGCGGTTGACCACCTCGCCCACGGTATCGCCCAGCGCACTGCCCTTGGAGCAGAGTTTGCCATGGTTTGCCGGATGCTGCGCATCGCCCTTCACGAGCAACCCGCCCGCCCCGTCAGGGGTCAGAACGACGCCGCAACCTACCCCGCAGTAGGGGCAGGTCGAGCGCCGGGAGGGGAGATCGCTGCCGTCCATCATGCGGCCACGCTTGAGCGGGGAAATGCGGCCTCTGAAGGCGTGCAATAGTCCGGCCCGAACATCAGCGCATCGCGCAGGCCGGAGATATCGCGCCCTTCCTGGATGAGGTCGAAAAACCAGCTGCCATCGCGGGTATCGCCGTACATCACCGCACCAACGACGCGGTCGTGTTCCAGCACGAGGCGCTTGTAGACGCCTGCAACGGGATCTCTGAAATGGATGTCCTCGCGGCCCGGGCCATCCGCGAAATCCCCGGCGGAGAAGAGATCGCATCCCGTGACTTTCAACTTGGTCGCGAGGCTCTTTTGCACGAACTGCGCGGGCCGCCCCAGCAGCGTCTCCGCCAGCACCCGCGCCTGATCATAGAGCGGCGCGACCAGACCAAAGAGCGCGCCGCGATGCTCCACGCATTCGCCGAGGGCAAAGACGTCTTGCGCAGAAGTGCGCAACTGGTCATCGACCACGATGGCGCGGTCCACCGCGAGCCCTGCCTCCTGCGCGAGCCCGACGGAGGGCCGAATGCCCACAGCCATCACCAACAGATCGCAGGCCAAGAGCGTGCCGTCTTTGAGTTTGAGGCCAGTGACGCGGCCCTCCTCGCCCAGGATTTCCTGGGAATGCGCACCGCAGTGCACGCGGATGCCTTTGTCCTCCAGGGAACGTTGCAGCAAGGCTGCGGCCTCCGGATCGAGCTGACGCTCCATCAGGTGATCCATGATGTGCACCACGTCCACCGCGATGCCCCGCGCGGCCATGCCCGCTGCGGCCTCCAGCCCCAAAAGTCCGCCGCCGATCACGACAGCGCGCGCACCGGCGGGCAGATTCATCATCCGCTCGGTATCTTCCAGATCGCGGTATGAGATCACGCCAGAGAGGTCGTGGCCCGGGAGCGGGATCATGAAGGGAGTGGACCCCGTGGCGATGATCAGCTTGTCATAGGCCACCCTACCCTTTTCGCCCGCCACCGTCTTGGCCTGCGTGTCAATCGCGCGGACCCGTTCGCCGAACCGGGTGTGAATGCCACGCGCTGCATACCAGCCCGCGTCATGGGTCAGGATCTGGGCAAACGTCTTGTCCCCCGCAAGCACGGGCGAGAGCATCAGGCGGTTGTAGGTCCCGCGCGGTTCCGCGTTGAAAACAGTTATCTCGAAATCCGCGCCTGCGTCGGTCAGATGCTCCAGCACCCGACCGGACGCCATGCCGGCCCCGATCACCACAAGCTTTGGGCGTGCCACGGGCTTACTCCGCGGCGACCGCTGGGTTTTCAGGCGGCGCGGCGGCGGCAGGCTTGGCCTTTGGTGTCGCGCCGTGCTCATATTCCTCCAGGAAATCGAGCACTTCCTGCCGGTAGGTGTAGTAATCGGGATGCTCCAACAGCGCCTTGCGCGTGCGCGGACGGGGCAGTTTGACATCTGTGATCTTGCCAATGGTGGCGCGCGGGCCGTTGGTCATCATCACCACGCGGTCGGCCAGCAGGATCGCCTCATCCACGTCATGGGTCACGCAGATCGCCGTGACCTTCGTGCGGCTCCAGACCTCCATCAGCACCTCCTGCAGTTCCCAGCGGGTGAGACTGTCGAGCATGCCAAAGGGTTCGTCGAGCAAGAGCAGCTTGGGCGAAAGCGCGAAGGCGCGTGCGATGCCCACCCTCTGCTGCATCCCGTTGGAAAGCGCGGAGGCGGGTTTGTCCATCGCATCCGCGAGGCCCACACGTTCCAGATAATAGTCCACTACGTCCTGACGCTCGGCCTGAGACGCGCGGGGGTAGACCCGGTCCGCGCCGATGGCCACGTTTGCCTTGGCGCTGAGCCAGGGAAAGAGCGAGGGCGCCTGAAACACCACCGCGCGCTCAGGATCCGCGCCTTCCACGTGGCGGCCATCAAGCTTGATGGCGCCTTTAGAGATCTCGTTGAGACCCGCCGCCATGGTCAAAACCGTGGACTTACCGCAGCCCGAATGCCCGATGAGAGAGATGAACTCTCCCTTGTTGATCTTTAGGTCAAAGTCCTCAACCACCGTGAGCGGCCCCTTGGGCGTCGGATAGACCTTGTGCAGCTGCGAGAAGTCCAGGAAGCGCGTGTCGATCAGACCTTCCTGCGCTTTGGCCACGGCTGTCGGCACGCCGTGGATGGGCGTGACATCCGGCAGACGCCTGGTGCCCTCAACCTTGGCCGCGATGCCCACGTCCATCAGATAAGAGGTCACCGCCGCGCGCAGGGCCTTGAAGCCTTCATGGGTGTTCATCGCGGTGCGTTCACGCGGGCGGGGGATGTCCACGGTGAATTCCTCGCCCAGCGTGCCATCAGGATTGAGCGCGATGATCCTATCAGCCAGCACAATGGCCTCATCCACGTCATTGGTGATCAGCACACAGGTCTTCTTGTCCGCCTGCCAGATTTGTTCAATCTCATCCGCCAGATTGGCGCGGGTCAGCGCATCAAGCGCCGAAAGCGGCTCGTCCAGCAGCAGCACCTCGGGGTTCATCGCCAGCGCACGCGCCACGTTGACCCGCTGGCGCATGCCGCCAGACAGCTCGGCCGGACGGCGGCTTTTGGCGTGGCCCAGGCCCACCATCTGGACGTATTTATCTACGATGGCCGCCTTTTCAGAGGATGACTTGCCCGAAAAGATCGCATCCACCGCAAGGCGCACGTTGCCGTCCACCGTCAGCCAGGGCATCAGCGAATAGCTTTGAAAGATCACCCCGCGCTCGGGCCCCGGCCCCGTGATGGGCGCGCCGCGGAAGGTCGCCGCACCCGTGGTGGGCCCCTCAAGGCCCGCCAGCAAGTTGATGAGCGTGGTCTTGCCGGTGCCGGAAAAGCCCAGCAGGACCAGGAATTCGCCCTCCTTAACGTCAAGGTTGATGTCCTTGAGTACGTCGGTGCGCTGCGCACCTTCACCGAAACTCTTGGAGACGTGGTCTAGCTTCAGGATCGACATGATCGTTTCCTCTTTGCTGTGACGCGGCGCGATGGGCGCGTGGGCTACCGGTTGTTGGTGAAGGTAAAGAGCGACTGGATGGCGTACATCAGACGGTCCAAAAGGAAGCCGATGATACCGATGGTAAAGACCGCCACCATGATCTTGGCGAGGCTCTGGGAGGAGCCGTTCTGGAATTCATCCCAGACGAATTTGCCCAGACCGGGGTTCTGCGCCAGCATTTCTGCCGCGATCAGCACCATCCAGCCCACACCAAGGCTCAGCCGCAGGCCAGTGAAAATCAGCGGCAGGGCGGAGGGCAGCACAAGCTTTGTGATCTTGGTCCAGGTGCTCATCTTCAGGACCTTGGAGACGTTCACCAGGTCCTTGTCGATGGAGGCCACACCCAGCGCGGTATTGATCAGCGTGGGCCAGAGCGAGCAGAGCGTCACCGTGATGGCGGAGTTCAGAAAACTCTTGGCAAAAAACCCGTCCCCGTCGGTGGCGTAGGTGGCGGAAACCACCATGGTCACGATGGGCAGCCAAGCCAGCGGGGAGACCGGCTTGAAAATCTGGATGATCGGGTTCAGCGCGGCATTTGCGTAAGGCGACAGCCCCGCCGCGATGCCCAGCGGCACGGCGACAACGGTGGCGATCAGAAAGCCGAAGAAGACGGTCTGAATGGAGGTCCAGATCTGCGCGTAGTAGCTGGGCGCACCCGTGTAGGCGCGCTGCACGGGCTCCTTGCCCTGCTCCGCGCGCCGTTCGTTCAGCTGGGCCACTTTGGCTTCGAATTCGGCGCGCGATTGCGCCTTGGCCTGCGCGTCCTCGTGCAGGTTGGTGGCCTGTTCCCAAACCTGTGCGGGCCCGGGGATGGCGCCCAGCGAGGTCTGCACCTGGGGCGCCAAGGCAGCCCAAAGCGCCAGGAAAGCGGCGATCGCCAGAAGCGGAACGCCAAGGAGTTTCCAGATTTCAGAGACTTGCGCGCGTGGGTTGTCGCCCGCGGCGGCCTTGAGCACGGGCGTGAGCCAACTCAGGCCCAGCACCTGGAACCACTTGTCAGCGGTGTTGATGCGCGTGAAGAGACGTTCTTTGCGGGCCTCACGGGCCTCCGCGTCAGTCAGGCTTTGGGGATCGATGGCGGTCATGGCAGTATGCTCCTACGTGGGGTCTTGCCGTGGGCTGCGATTTGAAAGACGGGGGTAAGGGTGGGCAGATTGCCCACCCTTCGCGGGGCCTTTAGCCCTGCACTTCGTTGCCGACGACGATCTGCTCACCCTTCAGGCCGATGGGCAGGCTTTCGAGGTAAGCATTGGGCGCGCGCCCGTCATAGGCGATGCCGTCGATGATATCCTCGGCGGGCGTAGGCGCTTTGAACCCGTCACTGTCCCAGGGGAAATCGGCCTCATTCGCCAGACCTTCGTCCACCAACAGGCGCGCGGCCTCCAGATAGATATCCGGGCGGTAGACGGATTTCGCGGTCTCCACATACCACTCGTCAGACTTGGCCTCCGCAATCTGACCCCAGCGGCGCATCTGGGTCAGATACCAGATCGCGTCGGAGTAGAAGGGATAGGTCGCGTTGTAGCGGAAAAAGACGTTGAAGTCGGGGATGTCGCGCTTGTCACCCTTTTCGAACTCGAAAAAGCCCGTCATGGAGTTGGCGATAACTTCGTAATCCGCACCGACGTAGTTGGGCTGGCTCAACATCTCCACCGCAGCGGGGCGGTTGGCGTTGTCGTTTTCATCCAGCCAGATGGCTGCACGGATGAGCGCCTTCACGACGGCTTTGGTCGTGTTCGGGTTCTCCTCCGCAAACTCTTTGGTGATGCCAAAGACCTTTTCGGGGTTGTTCTTCCACATCTGATAGTCGGTGATCACCGGCACGCCGATGCCCTTGAACACCGCCTGCTGGTTCCAGGGCTCGCCCACGCAGTAGCCGTGGATCGTGCCTGCTTCCAACGTCGCAGGCATCTGCGGCGGGGGTGTCACGGAAAGAAACACGTCCGCGCCGATCTGGCCGGAGATGTTTTCAGGGGAGTAATAGCCAGGCTCAAGACCGCCAGCGGCCAGCCAGTAGCGCAGCTCGTAGTTGTGCGTGGACACAGGGAACACCATGCCCATGTTGAAGGGCTCACCCTTGGCGTTGAAATCCTCCACCACCGGCTTCAAGGCGGAAGCGCTGATGGGGTGCAGCGGGCGCCCGTCGTCCATTTTCGGGATGTTCGGTTTCATCATCTCCCAGACCTCGTTGGAGACGGTGATGCCGTTGCCGTTCAGGTCCATGGAGAAGGGCGTGATGATATGCGCCTCGGTGCCGTAGCCGATGGTGGCGGC
>JBCCPS010000045.1:0-24593 GCA_039024775.1 Pseudomonadota bacterium | reverse complement strand
TGGCAGGCGCAGCGGGCCTCCGAGGAACAGCAGTGGTGGCAATCCATCGCCCAGCAGGTGCCGCCGGGCGTGCTACTCCTGTTCCTCTTGGCGACGCTGGGCGGGCTCTACCGCTACAACATGCGCATGGTGGGCTTTCACAACAGCCGCGCGGACGCGCTTGAGTTTCTGGCCATCACCGGGGACAAGGACACGGCAGAGCGGTTCGACAAGATCGCCACCGCGCTCGCCGCCGACAAAGTGGAATTTGGCAAGACCGCCACGCCCACCGATCAGGCGGTGGAACTGGCGCGCATCATCGCCCAACAGAAATAGCGCGCCCCGCTTAGAAGTCGGTGGGCGCGCCGCCCTCGGCCTTACGGCGCGCGACAAAGTCCTCAAGCTCCGCGCGGATGCCTGCGTCCATTGCTGGCGGTTCAAAGCTCGCGACAATCTCTTTGAACATGTGGTGCGCGCGCTCCGCCGTCCAGATGCCGCCCGCGACCTCCCAACCTTCGAAGTTGCGCCAGTCGGACAGGAACGGCTGGTAAAAGGCGGTGGTATAGCGGTCCTGCGTGTGCTGGATGCCAAAGAAATGGCCCGCATTGCCCACCGATTTGATCGCGTCGAGCGCAATCTCATCGGGGCCGGTGGCGGTGATGGCTGGGTCCATGTAGCGCTGGATCTGCTGCAGGATTTCGCAGTCCATGATGAACTTCTCGGGCGAGGCAATCAGCCCCCCTTCAAGCCAGCCCGCCGCGTGATACACCATGTTGGTGCCCGATTGCACCGCCGCCCAGAGCGAATGAGACGTCTCCCACATCGCCTGCCCGTCCGGCACATTGGCAGCACAGACGCCCGACGACCGCATCGGCAGGCCGTAAAACCGCGCCAGCTGCCCCGTCATCTGGGTGGCGCGCATGTATTCGGGCGTGCCAAAGGCGGGCGCGCCTGATTTCATGTCCACGTTGGAGGTGAAGGTGCCGATGGCCACCGGGCAGCCCGGACGGATGATCTGCGCGAGCACCACAGCCACCAGCGCCTCCGCGATGGATTGCGCCACCGCCCCCGCCATCGTCACAGGCGCCATCGCGCCCGCAAGTGTAAAGGGCGTGACGACCAAACCCTGCCCGCGCCGCGCCAGCCGCATCCAGCCGTCCATCATCGGAAAGTCGTGCTTGAGCGGCGATGTCGAGTTGATGTTGGTGTACATCCGAGGGCTGGCGTCGAATTCCTCGTGGCTCAGACCTTGGGAGATCCGCACCATCTCCATCACGTCTTCCACCCGCTCCTTGCCCAGCGAATAGGCGTGCATCACCTTGTCGGTCAGCGTGAGCTTGTCAAAGAGCACGTCGAGGTGCCGCACGGAGGCATGCACATCCACCGGTTCGACCGGATAGCCACCCGCGAAGTGGATACAGTTGAAATACTGCGTCAGCCGCAGCAGATCGCGGCACATCTCACGGGTGCCGGGCACCTTTTTGCCGATCGCCATGTCGTAGTAATTGGGCGGGGAGGAGACGTTGCCGAAAAGCAGATTGCGCCCGCCTACGGTGATGGCCCGATCCGGGTTTCGGGGCGTGATGGTGAACTCAGACGGCGCATGGGCGATCCACTCCATCACCATGTCGCGGCCCATGCGGACGTTCTCGCCCGTCACCTCGGCGCCCGCCTTTTTCAGGATCGCGCATGCTTCAGGGTGCAGGAATTCGATGCCCACCTCTTCGAGGATGCGCATCGCGCCGTCATGGATCGCGGCCACGCCTTCGGGGCCAATGGGTTCGGTCGGCCTGTCGGTGTTGACCGGAGGTGCCCAGGGCATCTGTTCGATCACCGCCGCGCCGCGCCGCTCCTTTGCGCCTGCGCGCCCACCGCCGCGGCTTCTGCGTCTGGTCGCTGTGCTCATGATCGTCTCCCTCGCGTGGCCCGTTCAGAAGGCCGTATACGCGGCGTGCCATCCGTTCCGTTCGCGACCCTTTCTGTCGTTTTCTGCCAGCAGCCGTCCAAGCGACACCAACGGCCCCGACCCTTCCCTAGGCGCCTCCATCAAGCCAGGCCGGCAGATGCCCGATGTCGGGCAGCACGACATCGGCAAGCGGCGCCAGCGCATCGGCTTCTGCAAGCCCGGTCAGAACGGCCACGCAGGTCATGCCCGCCGCGCGGCCCGCGCGCAGATCATGGGTGCTGTCGCCGATCATGGCGCAGGCTTCGAGTGCGAGACCTGTCAGAGCCGCGAAGGCGCGCAACTGCCCCGGAGCCGGTTTGGCGCCGTGGCCGCTGTCGAACCCAGCGATAAAATCGAAAAATTCGACCACGCCCGCTGCGCCCAGATGCGCCTGCGCGGGCGCTTCGGCGTCATTCGTGGCAACGCCCAGCTTCAATCCCCGCGCGCGCAGTGCGGTTAACAAAGGTTTCAGCGGCACGGCTTCAGCCTGCGGCGCCCGCGCGGCCTCTTCGTTAATGACACCCCGCAACTCTGCTGGCGCGCGGCCTGGAAAATACGGTGCGAGCGCCGCGACAACATCATCAGGCGTGCCCGCGATCACCACGCTGTCGCGGTCAAAGCGCGCCCCCGCCAGGTCATAGCCGATGGCCGCGCCTGCGCGCGCCGCCTGCGCTTGATCGCCTGCGCAAAGCCGGATCAGAAAAGCCTCCGCCCAAGCCTCCCACGTAGCCGCAAAATCAAAGAGCGTGCCGTCCTTGTCAAAGATCAACCCTTTGATTTTACTCATGTCCAATGCACCTCTCCGCCGCCGGGGAGGGCTGCGCGGGCCTCCATAATGTCTGTGTAGGGGATGTGATGGGCGTCGCAAAAGCCAACCACCCAGGCATCATGCATGGTCAGGAAATCCAGCACCGCACTCAGAAATTCCGGATCGCCCGCGCGGGCCTTTATGTCTTCTACCCCTGCACCGGTAGCGCCCAAAAAGACCGGCATCAAATCGTCGCTGGCCGCAAGCCAGGCGAGCGCACGGGCGGCCAGGGCTTCGGCGGATTCTTGCGAATAGGGCATGTCATCACTCCGGTTTTAAGAAGATTGGAAACGCTTTGTTAACCTATACGCGCAACAACTTGGGGCATGGAACGGATTTTCTGGATCTGAAGGGGAGGCGTTGTGCCGGGCAAGATCCTCATCGTGGATACCATTGCCACCAACCGCATCATGTTGAAGGTCAAATTGTCGTCGGCCTTCTATGATGTGTTGCAGGCCGCAGACGTGGCGGAGGCGCTGGCCGTGGCAGGCCGGGAGGTGCCGGATCTTGTTATCGCCGCACTCGATCTGCCAGGCGGCGGGGCGGCTGGCGTCGCCTGCGCCTTTGCCGCCGATCCCCGTGTACACCTTATCCCCATTCTCGCGGTGGGCTGCGCGGCGGATGCTGCCAGCCGGATCGCCGCGCTAAAGGCAGGTGTACAGGACGTGATGACAAAGCCTGTGGACGACGCGCTCTTGCTCAGCCGGGTGCGCAGCCTGATCCGCGCCTATCATGCCACGTCCGAATGGCGCATGCGCGAGGACACCAGCCAGGCGTTGGGCCTGGCAGAAGAATCCGCCGGCTTTGTCCCTGCCGGCCGGTGCACGTTGGTGAGCGTAGATGCGGGGCACGCCAAGGCATCCCTGCACCGTCTACGGCCGCTCATGTCGGGTGCGCTGAACTGGGCAAAACCGGGTGAGGCGCTTCTGGAGACACCCGGCGGGGAGATGCCGGAGACCTTTGTCCTCTTACAGCCGCGCGATCCATTGGAAAGTGCCGCGGCTTTGCGGCTCATCTGCACGCTGCGGGCCAATGCGGGCACGCGGCATGCGGGCGTGCTGGTCGTGCAGCCCGAACCCGATGCGGTGCTGGGCGCCCACGCGCTGGATTTAGGCGCGGATGACCTGATGTCAGATGGATTTGATGCCGAAGAACTCGCGATCCGCGTGCGCGCGCTGCAACGGCGAAAGCACACCGATGCGCAACTGCGCGCGACCTTCAGAACCGGCGTGCGCGCCGCCGTGCAGGACCCGCTGACCGGGTTGCACAACCGCCGCTACGCCATGCACCACCTGGCGCGGATCGCGAAACACGCGGCGCAGACAGGCGGGGTTTTCGCGGTCATGGTCGCTGATCTCGATCACTTCAAGAACATCAACGACACCTATGGGCATGCCGCAGGCGACGCGGTCTTGCAGGAAGTCGCGCACCGGCTGCGCGACGCGCTGCGCGCCTCTGATCTGGTCGCGCGCATCGGCGGGGAGGAGTTCATGATCGTGATGCCCGGCACCACGCCCGAGGATGCGCGCCAGGTCGCGGTCCGGATCTGCAATGACATCAGCGCGCGCCCCTTCGATCTGCCCGGCAAGGCCGATCCCATCGCTGTGACCGTGAGCATCGGCATGGCGCTCAGCTCTGCCGCGCGCACCGCCCCTGACGAAACGATCGACACTGCAGCACCCATGCCCGCCAATGATCTGGGCCCCGCCCTGTTGGAGCAGGCAGACAAAGCACTTTACGCCGCCAAGATGCGGGGGCGCAACTGCGTCACATTGGGCCGGCCCGCAGCCTAGCATGCCTTGCGCGCTCCAACTGTCAAAACGCCGCAGGCGGCGCGCCTCCTGACACGATGGTGGACAAGCCCGCTCCCGCTTTATTCGCGCGATATCAGTGGCTTAAAACCTATACTCCGTTCGGCTTGACGCGCAGGATAGCGCATCTGTGTCAGGGCGACACGAATGCGCGTCCGGGCACCCACAACCGAGGATTGCAACGGGCCCTGCTTGCCCCTAGCGTCAAGCCATGACGCAGGACCGTCCCTTTCTTGGCATTCTTTTGATGCTGGGCTTTTGCATCGTGGCCCCCATTGGGGACGGCGTGGCCAAGCTTCTTGGTGCCTCGGTCCCGCTGGGCGAGGTCGTTCTGGTGCGCTTTGCAGTGCAGGCCGCGGCCCTTGCGCCGCTCGTATGGCTCACCGGCAGGCTCTGGCGGATGCGCGGCAGGGTGCTTTTCCTCGCAGCTCTACGCACCTTTTTGCATGTGCTGGGGATCGCCGCGATGTTCACCGCGTTGAAGTTCCTGCCGCTTGCCGATGCCGTGGCCATCGTCTTTGTGATGCCTTTTTTCATGCTGATGCTGGGCAAGTACGTGCTGAAAGAAGAGGTCGGCCCGCGCCGCATCATTGCCTGTCTGGTGGGCTTTGCCGGGACGCTGATGATCGTGCAACCCAGTTTCAGCGCTGTGGGATGGCCCGCGCTGCTGCCTGTTTTTGTGGCGGCAAATTTCTCCCTCTTCATGCTCATCACCCGCCAGATTGCCAAGGAAACGGACCCCATCGGACTGCAAGCCGTGAGCGGCGTGATGGCCGTTGGCTTCATGCTTCCGCTGCTGGCGCTTGGCCGCGTGCTGCCCCTGCCCCCCCTGCAAACGGTGATGCCTGATGCGATCGAATGGTCCTTGCTGATCGGGATTGGCGTTCTGGGCACGCTGGCGCATCTGTTGATGACCTGGTCCTTGCGGTATGCGCCCTCGGCCACGCTCGCGCCCCTACAGTACCTCGAGATCCCCTGCGCGACGGTGCTGGGGTTTGTGATTTTTCAGGAATTTCCGAATCTGCTGGCCACCGCCGGGATCACGATCACCATCGCCGCGGGCCTTTACGTTCTGCTCAGAGAGCGGGCCAACGCGCGCATGTCGGCGATGCCATATGACCAACAACCGGCTGGATAAGCCGAGCGGGCAGGATCACCAGCATCGCAGGCCGGTCCATGCTCAGCGTCACGGGTCCAATTGCCGCATTAGACGTGCCGATCTGCGCACCGGGCGCAAATTTGAGCCCTTCGATGGGCCATTGGAGGCCCGAGCTCTCCCCCTCGACCGGTGCCAGCGGGAAAAGCGAGACAAGATCGCCCGCCTGCGTCGGCAACATCATCCGCGGCGGCGCCAAAAAGCAGAGCTGGCGCGCATCAAGCAGCACGCAGGGCCGGTGCGCCAACGCCATCAGCCCGTGCAGCACTGCCAATTGGTGGTCGAGCCGCCCGCCCGTGAACCCCACCCCGATCACCACCGGCGCGCTGATCCTGGAAAGACATTTCTCAAAATCGGTGCTGTCTTGTTCACGCACCTCGTGCAACTGCACGGGCGGAATGGCTGCGCGCGCCTCGGGCGTCAGACTGTCCAGATCGCCAATCACCGCCTCCGGCACAACCCCCTCCGCCAGCGCCTGGGCCGCGCCACCGTCCGCGGCAACACAGCGCGGCGCGAGCGTTAACGCTTTTTGCAAGGCTGTGGGCGTAGTTTGCGCACCACCGACAAGCGTAACGGGGTCATCACTGTGAACAATCTGATTTAGCACCGGTGATTACCCCAAAAATAGAAACAGATCACAATGTCGCCCTGAAATGATACCCTCCGTGGCACAGATTCGGGCCGCTTTGGTCGCCTGCAACATGGTAAACAACTGATTGCAAAACCGCAGAGGACGAGCAATCCGATGATGAATAATAACAAAATTCTTACGGTCTCCTACGGCACTTTTTCGTGCACGCTGGAAGGCTTTGACGATTCATTTGGAACCATGAAGGCGATTGCAGAGTACTTCCGCGATCTGGCGGCCGATGACCGCTATTTCGGCGCTGAACCGCCGCAACCGGACGCCGAGATGCTGGCGCGCATCGCGCAAAAGGAAATTTCCCGCCGGGTTGAGGCGCGCGAGCATGAGGGCAAGATTGCCCTGCGTGCGGTTGAGGACAGCGTGGCGGAAGACACGCAAGACGCTGGCGCCGATGTCCCCGAGAAAGACGCAAAATCTGAGCCTGCCGCCATTGCGGTCCCCGCCATGCTCACTGCGCCTGAGCAGGACGTGCAGGACGCCGAGCAGGCTGACGCCGTTGAAGACAGCGTAGATGCCCCCGTTGATGCAGCACCCGAAGTAGCTGACGAGGATGTGCAGACACAGGAGCCGGAGCCGCAAGAGCCAGAGAACGAAGCGGAAGCTGCGGCTGTCGCAGCGGAGGAGCCGGACGTTGAGGATGTGACGCACGCCGAAGAAGACGGCGCGTTCGACATCGTGCCCGGCCAACCGGATGCAGAGATTGACGCCTTCTTTGCCGATGTTGAAGCCGAGGCTGAAGCTGCGGAAGACCAAGCAGAGCTTGCCCAGAAAGATGACGCTGAGCCGCTGGAAAACGCGGCCCTGCCCGCTGCCGCAGCCGTGGCTGGTGCAGCCCATGCTGCCGGTGACAGCATCGCCGCCAAGCTGGAGCGCATCCGCGCGGTTGTCGCCCGTTCGCAAGACGATGACGCGGACGAGGATTACTCCGAAGACGAACACGCGATGTCCCGCGCACGCGCCGCGGAAGGGACGCGTCGCACTCTGGCTCAGGATGAGCCCGAAGAAACGGTCGCACCCGCAGACGTCATGCAAAGCGCACGCCGCGACATCGAAGACGCGCTGCAGGCCGATGAAGCCGCTGACCGCGCCGCTGAACCGGTCGAAGCCCAGGACCAGACCGACGCGCAAGCTCAAGCGCCTGAGATCGAAGCGGCTGCCGCTGAACCCCAGCCTGCCCCCGCACCTCAGCGCAAGATCGCGCAGGACGAAGACGACGACATCGAAGACATGCTCGCGCGGATTGACGCGGCAGAGCCTGTGCATTCCGGTCCGCATGCCGACGCTCAGGCGGAAGAATCGCTGGTGTCCGACAGTGCCTTCGACGAAGAACTGGCGGAGCCCGTCGGCAACCTCTTTGAAGAGGACGAAGAGGCAGAAGCCCCGGATGTACCGGAGGACGCCGATGCCCCCATCGCGCCACAGCCCGACCTCACCCAACGCGTAACGGCAAGCAATGAACTGGTGTTGGAGCCTGAAGCGTCAGAGCCGCAGGCGGAGATGCCCAGCAGCGCACCACGCGCCCGGGTGATCAAGGTCAAGCGCGCCGACCTGGAAGCCGCGATTGAGCGCGGCGATCTGGAAGAGATCGAGGAGGATGACGCGCCCGCCGAAGAACCCACGGCGGCTGAAAAGCCCCGTGCGCTCGATGATCTGGCACCTGCGCGCAGCGGCGAAAGCTCGCTGTCGCCGGAAGATGAGCAAGACCTCGTAAGAGAGCTTGCTGAAATCGAGGCAGAAATTGCCGCCAGCGCTGCGCCTGCGCCTGCGCCTGCTCCGGAGGCTGTCGCAGAGGCAGAGGAAGAACAGTCCGAACCTGACGCGCTCGACGCGCTTTTGGCCGAAGAGACGGTTGAAGTGGCGGATGCCCCGGATGTGGAGGCGCTCGACGACCCGCGCGAGGGCGTTGAGGAGAAGTCGCAGACCTTTGAGACTACGGCGGACGAAGCACCGCAGGCCGAGGAAGACGATGCCGCTTTCATCGCACAGGTTCAGGCTGAGATGCAGCCAGCAGCAACCGATCCAGAAAAGCCTCTAAAGGCAGAGGCAGAGGCTGAAGCAGAAGCGGAGGCGGAAGCCGACGCTGAAACGCGCGCAGAAGACACCGAAGACACCGCCGAAGGCCGCGACAAGTTCAAGGCGCTTCAGGACGAAAGCGACAACATGGACCGGCTGATGGCCGAGGCGGACAGCCAGATGGGCGAGCCCGAAAGCGCCGTGCGCCGGGATGCTTTTGCACATCTGCGTGCTGCCGTAGCGGCCAAGCGCGCGGATCAGGCCCTTGGCGGCGACCGCGACACGATTGTGGGGGATCAGGCCTATCGCAGCGATCTGGCCGAAGTCGTGCGCCCGCGCCGTCCCATGGGCGGCGGCGTGCGGACCCAGCGCCCCGATGCGCGTCCGGCCCCGCTTAAGCTCGTGGCCGAACAACGCGTGGACGCGGCGGCTGAGAAACAGGCAGCCCCCGTGCGGCCCCGCCGCGTATCGGCACGGGTTGATCCCGGCCCGGCCGAGGACACGGGCTTTGCCGATTACGCCGCCGAAATGGGCGCCACCAAACTGCCTGAAATCCTCGAAGCCGCTGCCTCTTACCTGGCGTTTGTGGAAGGCCGCGAGCAGTTCTCGCGCCCCCAGCTGATGACCAAGGTGCGCCAGGCCGGCCCCGACGGATTTTCGCGCGAAGACACGCTGCGCTCCTTCGGCGCGTTGCTGCGCGACGGCAAGATCGAAAAGATCAAGGGTGGCCGATTTGTGGCCTCCGAGGACATCGGTTTCCAGCCGGGCGCGCGCGCCGCAGGCTAATCCGTCGCGGCCATTAAGACCCAAAAAGGCGGCACTGACGGGCCGCCTTTTTCAGTTTTGCGCTCTCAGGATTCACCCTGTGCCAGGCTCATGCGCCTTCATGCAGAAACCTGAGTCACAAACGTCAGCCGGTTTCCATTGGGATCGGTGGTGAACACCTGATCATAGCCCCAAGGCTGCCGCTGCACGCCGGTACGCGCGAACTTGTATTTCTTTGCGCGCAACTCTTCTTGAAACGCGTGAACGTGGGACACTTAAACCCGGAGGGAGCTGCCCGGCGTAACACTACCGTAATGCTCTGACAGGTGCACTTCGCCATCCCCTTTGCGCAGCCCAGTTTAAAGCGGGAAGTCGACCTCGTGCTTGCGACGGAAAATCACCTCTAACCCCTGAAAGGCCGCGTAGAAAGCAAGGCTCGCCGCCTCATCGAAACTGCGCAGCACAGGGACGGCAGTATTCAGTCCTGTGCGTCCGGATCGGCCTGACCCACGCCCTTGAACACCGCTTTCAGAGGGATCGCCCAAAGCACGCCCAGCCCGACATAAACGGCAAGCTCCACCAGGATCGAAGGCCGGTCAAAGAGCGCGACCACGTTGACCGCGATGATGATATATAGCGGCAAACCAACCAGCAGGATAATCAGCGACCAACGCCGCTTTGCCTTGTGACTGAGCGCCATCACCCGTCTCCCCAATCAATCCGCGAAGGGGTCTGTCACCAAAATGGTGTCTTCCCGTTCCGGTGAGGTGGAAAGTAGGGCCACGGGGCAGTCGATCAACTCCTCCACCCGGCGCACGTATTTGATCGCCTCTGCGGGCAATTCCGCCCAGGATCGCGCCCCTTCCGTGGATTGCGACCAGCCCGGCAACTCCTCATATATTGGCGTGCAGCGGGCCTGTTGGTCGGCAGCCGTGGGCAGATAGTCGAGCCGCGCGCCGTCCAGCTCATAGCCCACGCAGATTTTGAGCGTCTCAAACCCGTCCAGCACGTCGAGCTTAGTGAGTGCGATGCCGTTCACGCCGGAGTTTGCACAGGTTTGCCGCACGAGCACCGCGTCGAACCAGCCACAGCGCCGTTTGCGGCCCGTGACGGTGCCAAACTCGCGCCCGCGTTCGCCCAGCCTCTGGCCGTCCGCGTCCTCAAGCTCTGCCGGAAAAGGCCCCTCGCCCACCCGCGTGGTATAGGCTTTCACGATCCCCAGCACATAGTCGATGGCCCCCGGGCCAAGCCCCACACCCGTGGCCGCCTGCCCCGCGATCACGTTGGAGGAGGTCACAAAAGGATAGGTGCCAAAATCAATGTCCAAAAGCGCGCCCTGCGCGCCTTCAAACAGGATGCGCTTTCCCGCCCGGCGCTTTTCGCCCAGCGCTTTCCACACCGGCGCTGCGTATTCCAGGATACCCGGCGCCACCGCCTTAAGCTCAGCGATCAGCGCGTCGCGGTCCACCGGTTCGATGCCAAGACCTTTGCGCAACGGATCATGGTGCTGCAACGCGCGGTCGACCCGCGCCTCAAGCGTCGCGTCATCCGCCAGGTCCGCCACCCGCACGGACCGCCGCCCCACCTTGTCCTCATAGGCCGGCCCGATCCCGCGCCCGGTGGTGCCGATCTTGGTGCCTTTGCTGGCCGCCTCCTCGCGCGCGCGGTCAAGCTCCCCATGGATGGGCAGGATGAGCGGCGTGTTCTCCGCAATCATCAGCACCTCAGGGCTGATCTCCACGCCTTGCGCGCGGATGCTCTCGATCTCTCCCAGCAAATGCCAGGGGTCCAGCACCACACCGTTGCCAATGACACTGAGCTTGCCACCCCGCACAACGCCCGAGGGCAGCGCATTGAGCTTATAGACCTCGCCGCCCACCACCAGCGTGTGGCCTGCATTATGCCCGCCCTGAAACCGCGCGATCACATCCGCACGCTCGGACAGCCAGTCGACGATCTTGCCCTTTCCCTCGTCGCCCCACTGGGCGCCGACGACGACGACATTGGCCATAGCGGCTCCTTCCCTTCCAAAACCGCGCTCTCCTTACCCAAGCCGCCCTCCCCGCGAAACTCAAAAACCACCCCTCCCCCTTTTTCTGGCTAAAAATATCCAAATCCGCCGCAACCCTCCCGCGCGAACGGTAGACATCCGCGCCGCCCCCCGCCAAAGAGACGCAAAAGGAGCAACACGATGGGCTTTATCCTGCGCTGGCTTTTCGCCTTCGCGCTGCTGGCGGCGACCTTCAATCCCACGCCCTACAACTACGTGGACTGGGTCCGCAGCCAAGGGGGGCAAAACGTATCCGTCGCCGTGCTGGCGGGGCTCATCCTACTCATCGGCTACATCATCTACCTGCGCGCCACCCTGCGATCGATCGGGCCTTTCGGCATGGCTCTTGTGCTGGCAGTGGTGGGCGCGCTGGGTTGGGTGCTCTACGATCTGGGGGTGATGCGGCTGGACAATGTCAGCCTCAACGTCTGGCTGGGGCTCTTTGCGCTGAGCACGGTTCTGGGCATCGGGCTCAGCTGGAGCCACGTGCGCCGCTGGCTCACCGGTCAATCAGATATGGACGACGTCGACGAATAGCGCCTTTAAGGGACGGCGGGTGGGGCGTCTTGGCGAAGGCCAAGAGCGCCATCCAGCCGGACAACCGCTCCATGCGGCGTCGAAAGATAGGCCGCCTCCCAAGCGGACCTCATGGCTTCGATCTGCGGCGCATCCGCCAGACCGGCCTCAAGCAAAAACCCCTCCAACGTCTCCAGCCAGGCTGCAAAATAATCCTCCCCGCCGTTCAGCGCCCGCGCCAGCCCGTGCCGCTTCAAAGTCGCCCCAAACCGAGCCGCCCAATCGTCCCACTGCACATGCCCCGCATCCGCCAGATGCACCGTCAAGGCAAAGACCTGCGCGTGCCAAGGCTGCTCAAAGACGGGCTCAGGCGGGTTCAAGGTAGCTCTGCCACAGGTCCAGCACGACCTCATCGCGCGGATGTTCGGGCCGCGCCCAGAGCTCTGCCGCCGGAAAAGCCACGGCATAAAGCGGCTCTGGCGTCTCTCCCAACCCATGCGCGGCGCTGTCGGGCAGCACGTGACTGCCGTGCAGTCTGAGAACCCGGCCGCGCGCGGCGGCTGCATAGGCGGGAAGCCGCGTGTGTCCGCCATCGACCAACGCATTGACCGCGTGGCGCCGCGTCCGCACCGTATCCCCCGGCTTGAAAGCAGGCGCAATGTCACTGGGCCGGTCTGCCGGGCCACCTGCTGCCAGAAGGGCTGGCACCTCCCCTGCGCTGCGGCTGCGGTCCGCCAGATCAGACCGTTCGGGCGCGGCCTCCCCTGTCAATTCCGCCCGCGTCACGATGCCATGGGACACCAGCAAATCCGCCAACCCGGCCAGCCACTTTTCATAATAGGAAAAACCCGCATAATCAGCGGGCGTAAGGCATTCGCGCGCGTGCCGGGAGGTGTCGATGTTCCATCTCCCCAGAAATCCCGCCGCGAGTGTCAGCGCCAGAGCGCGCGCGTGCCAATCCTCATGAAACACCGGCGTCTCAGGCTCCGGCACCACCGGGCCATCGCCAAAACGCCCTCCCATGTCGTGTACGCGGGTCACGCGTACGCGCCTTGGATAGGTTGCGCCCGGCTCAAAGGGCCACCGCCAATCCGGTGCCGATCATGCTGTCGCGCGTCACACATCGCGCCAACGCTTCTTCATCCAGGTCTTGCGTGCCTTCAGGCCGCTGCGGGATCACCAGATACCGCACCTCGGCGGTCGAATCCCAAACCCGTACGGCGGTGTCTTCCGGCAGCGCCACACCGAACTCCGCCAAGACTTTGCGCGGCTCACGCACCGCGCGCGCGCGGTAGGCGTCGGACTTGTACCAGCCCGGCGGCAGCCCGAGGAGCGGCCAGGGATAGCAGCTGCACAGCGTGCACACGACCATGTTGTGGGTCTGGGCCGTGTTCTCCACCGCCACCATGTGCTCCCCCTGCCGCCCGTAATAGCCCAGTTTTGCCACAACCGCTGTCGCATCCTCCAAAAGTGCCGCCTTTAAGGCCGGGTCATTCCAGGCCCGCGCCACAACGCGCGCGCCGTTGCGCGGGCCGATGCGGTTTTCATAGGTGTCGATGATCTCATCGAGTGCGGCGGGGTCGATCAGGCCCTTCGCCTCTAGCAAGGTTTCCAGCGCTTTGACGCGCAGCGCGGGCGCGGGCGGCAAAAGCGCGTGCGGGTGGTCGGGATCATCATGGGGCATGGCGTAAGCTTGCCGCAGCCGCAGGCCCTTGTCCATGCCACGCGCGCACCCGCGCAAAGCGGCTTGCCCAGCACCAGCAAAATGCCTAAGTACCGCCCAACGCGCGCGAGAGGCTCCAACCCCATGGAAAACGTTGTTCTGATCATTCATCTGCTGCTGGCTTTGGGCCTCATCGCTGTCGTGCTGCTGCAACGCTCCGAAGGGGGTGGCCTGGGCATCGGCGGCGGTGGCGGCGCGCAAGCGGGCCGGCCCCCGGCCACGGCCCTGGGCAAATTGACTTGGGTGCTGGGCGTTGGCTTTCTGATTACCTCGATCACGCTGACCATCATCGTGGCACAGCAATCGGCAGGCGCCTCCGTCATCGACCGGTTGAGCGATGTGCCCGCGCCACGGTCCCAGGACGCGACCAGCAGCGGCGAGGTGGACGGCGAGAGCCTGCTGCCGCCTGCGGACGACAGCAGCGCGCCGTTGGTCCCTTCGGCGGATTAAGCGGGGTCAGCGCGCCCGATCATGCAGCTAAGGCACGGTGGGCAGATTGCCCACCCTACGCATTAGAAACCGTCCGCGCCCAACAATTTGCGCTTTGGCCTGCATCAGAGACATCATGTAGCGGCCAGCCCTTGCCTCACCGGCGCGAATCCTGTTACTCTTAAATCCCGTGGTGTTGCGGTTTTCGGCGTTTGGCCGACATCGTTCATCCACCTCAAAAGAGGCACCTCGGGAGAGTCCAAAACACATGGCGCGCTACATTTTCATCACCGGCGGGGTTGTTTCCTCGCTTGGCAAGGGGCTTGCCTCCGCGGCCCTTGGCGCGCTGTTGCAGGCCCGCGGGTTCTCTGTAAGGCTGCGCAAGCTCGACCCCTATCTCAACGTCGATCCCGGCACGATGAGCCCGTTTGAACACGGTGAGGTATTCGTCACCGATGACGGCGCGGAGACGGATTTGGACCTCGGCCATTACGAGCGCTTCACTGGCGTGCCCGCGCGCATGACGGATTCGGTCTCCTCCGGCCGGGTCTATTCAGACGTGCTGGAGAAAGAGCGCCGCGGCGATTACCTCGGAAAGACAATTCAGGTCGTCCCGCACGTCACCAATGAAATCAAGGACTTCATCGGCATCGGCGAAGATGAGGTGGACTTCATGCTTTGCGAGATCGGCGGCACGGTGGGCGACATCGAAGGCCTGCCCTTCTTTGAAGCCATCCGCCAGTTCAGCCACGACCGCCCGCGCGGCCAGTGCATCTTCATGCATCTCACACTGCTGCCTTATCTCGCCGCATCCGGAGAGCTCAAGACCAAGCCAACCCAGCACTCGGTCAAAGAGCTGCAATCCATCGGCATTGCGCCCGACATCCTGGTCTGCCGGTCAGAACAGCCGATCCCGGACAAAGAGCGCGAGAAGATCGCGCTCTTCTGCAACGTCCGCAAAGAGGCGGTGGTGGCCGCCTATGACCTCAAATCCATCTACGAGGCGCCGCTGGCCTACCATGAACAGGGGCTCGACCAGGCGGTTCTGGACGCGTTTCAGATCTCGCCCGCCCCGCGCCCGGATCTGACCGTCTGGCAAGACGTGCGCGACCGCATTTTGAACCCGGAGGGCGAGGTGAGCGTGGCCATCGTCGGCAAATACACGCAGCTGGAGGACGCCTATAAGTCGATCAAGGAGGCGCTGACCCACGGCGGCATGGCCAACCGGGTGAAGGTCAACGTCGAATGGGTGGACGCGGAGGTCTTTGATCAAGCGACGGACGTGTCCTCCCACCTGGAGGGGTATCACGCGATCTTGGTGCCCGGCGGCTTTGGCGAGCGTGGGACGGAAGGCAAGATCAAGGCCGCGCAATACGCGCGCCAGCACAAGGTGCCCTATCTGGGCATCTGTCTGGGCATGCAGATGGCCGTGATTGAGGCTGCGCGCAACGTGGCCGGTGTGACGGCTGCGGGGTCAGAGGAATTCGACCACGAAGCGGGCAAGAAGCGGTTTGAGCCTGTGGTCTATCACCTCAAGGAATGGGTCCAGGGCAACGCCAAGGTCAAGCGCAAGCTGGGCGATGACAAGGGCGGCACGATGCGGCTGGGATCGTACAATGCGACGCTCAGCGCGGACTCGAAGGTGGCAGAGGCCTATGGCACAACCGCCATCGATGAACGCCACCGCCACCGCTATGAGGTGGATATCAAGTACCGCGACAAGCTGGAGCAGGCCGGGCTGATCTTTTCGGGCATGTCCCCTGACGGCAAACTGCCGGAGATCGTCGAATGGCAGGACCATCCCTGGTTCATCGGCGTGCAGTTCCACCCGGAGCTCAAGTCAAAACCCTTCGACCCCCATCCCCTATTCAAGGATTTCGTGCGCGCGGCAAAGGAGATGTCGCGGCTGGTGTGACGCCAATTTATCCCGCAAAATCCAACTATAGGTAGAAATTCAGGAACTTCCACCTTGAGTGGAATCGCCCCTCAGCCTAGTCTTTCTGCATTTCAAATGTGCATTTGAAGGCACGGGTCATGACGTATTTTGAGCAGATCGTATCTGACATCAAACGCGAGCGCGCCAAAAGCGCGCCGGAAAAGACCCAGCAAAGATCGCTTGCTTTCGTCGTGGGGCTCTTGGCCCTTTTGCTTCCGGTGGTGCTCTACCTCGGCCCCATCGCATTTTATGGCTGCAAGCGCTACTCGATCAGTCATTTCTACTACTCCCCGTTCTGGGGCAGCTTTTTCATCGCCGTTCTGGCCTTCATCGGCACCTACATGCTGACCTATACCAGCACCCGAAAAGACGAAATGGTGGTGGCTAAGGGCGGTGGCATCTGCGCGTTTTTGGTGGCCTTCCTGCCCGCCTCCGGCCACGGCTGTCTCAACCCCGAGGGGGGTGATTTCCGCGCCCGGGCGTTTTCCGAATTCGACGTGCTTGCGGGGGGCAAAACGCTGCTGACAACCGATCCCGCCTCCGCCGATTACTTCAAGCTGACGCGCGACGGCCAGCCGGTGGAGCTTTTGGGCATGCCGCTCACCGGCATCCTGCCGCATCTGCATTACTTCTCAGCGGGCGTGCTGTTTCTGGGGCTCGTCTACTTCTGTTTTTTCATCTTCACGCGGCGCGCGGCCTATCACGAAAAAGAAGACAACAAGGGGCAGCATGATGACCCGCGCACTGGGATCAAGAAGATACGCGATGCTATCTATCGGCTGTGCGGCAGCCTGATCGTGATCAGCATCGTGGTTCTGGGCATGAATTTCGCCTTTGGTGATCCGAGCGTCACGTCGGAGTGGAACCAGAACCGCCGCACGTTCTTTTGGGAGGCGGTAGCGCTCTGCGCCTTCGGGCTGTCCTGGTTGCTCAAGGGCCGGTTTTACGAGCCGCCGCTTGAATGGCTGGGCTACTTGCCGCGCCGCCCAAAATGAGCACTCGCATGACCTCGTGCGTAAACTAGGCCGCCGGCATGCTGTCTTATCAACACGCCTATCACGCGGGAAACCTCGCCGATGTGCACAAGCACAGCCTGCTGGCCTGGATGCTTGCCTATCTGACGCGCAAAGACAAACCGCTGAGCTATCTGGAAACGCATGCAGGCCGCGCGATCTATGACCTCAGCGATGCAGCCGCAGCAAAGACAGGTGAGGCTGAAGCGGGCATCGCGCGGACTTTGCCGTGGTTTTCAGCGGAACACCCCTATGCCCGCGCCATCACCGCCACCCGCGCGGCGCATGGGGGACAAAGCTACCCGGGCTCACCGGCCATCGCCGCGCATCTGCTGCGCGCCCAAGACCGGATGGACCTGGCAGAGCTGCACCCGGGAGAGTTCAATGCGCTGCGCAATGCGATGTCGCCCCTGCCGGCCAAGTGTCACCGGCAGGATGGTTTTGCGCTGGCGCACGCGATGATCCCGCCCACGCCGCGCCGCGGGATGATATTGGTGGACCCCTCCTATGAACTCAAGACAGACTATGAGGCGATCCCGGGGCACATTGCCAAATGGCACCGCGCCTGGAACGTTGGGATCATCGCGCTGTGGTATCCGGTGCTGACCAGCAAAACGCATCAGGCCATGGCCGACCGGCTGCAAGCCTCCTACGCCGGGGCGCTGCGCCACGAGGTGCGTTTTGCGCCTGCGCGGCCCGGTCACGGGATGGTGGGATCAGGGCTTTTCGTGGTCAATCCGCCTTTTGGAATGGCACAGGAAGCCGCGCGGCTGAATTCGCACTTCGATGCGCTGTGAAGGTGCTGGCAAAATCGGATTTTGTGCTAGGCTCCCCTACATGATCTTGCTGCGTGCCCTTCCCTTTGTCCTGCTGCCCACTCTTGCGCAGGCTTGCGATACGCCTGTGTGTCGCGTGGACCCGATGAGCCTCATACTGCCGCAGATCATCGATTTTGACGATCAGGCCAGCGGCTGGGGCCCGGGGCGAGAGATCAACGAGGTGCTGCCCCTGCCCGGCGCGCGGTTCGGGGAGCATTTTGCGGGCCAAAGCGTGATCAGCCGCGACACCTATGATCTGGTCGACGGCGCGGCGTTTGCGCCGCTGACCGTGATGCCGGGTGCGCGCGGGCAGAACCTGTCGCTCGTCACGATGTCTGGCAACACGGTGATGAACGGTTGGGGCGAGGCTGGGTTTCCGCGCCGCTCCGGCCAGGGCGAAGGCGCCATCGCGGTGCTGTTTGACGACGATCAAAGCGCCTTTGCCTTCGACCTGCGCGGGGGCGAGGCGGGCACGGCGCTTGTCACCTTCATGGCCCGCGACGGCGCGGTGATCAGCCAGCTAGCGGTCGCACCAACGGGGGAATTCGCGGTGGCTTTCCTGCGCGCGGACGGGGCCGCGGATATCGCCGGTTTCGTGGTCACGAACACCGACCCCCAAGGCCTCGCCATCGACACTTTACGCTTTGGCAAACCGCCCGACCTGAGTTAACACGAGCGCATGTTTGAACGTCTCTTTCCGCGCCGCACCCCAGCAGCAGAGCCCCTGCCCCAACCCAACGCCCAGCTCGCGCTTGGCGCGCTCCTGGTCCGGGTGGCCTTTGCCGATGAAAACTACCGCGCGGTGGAAATCGGAGAGATCGACCGCATCCTCACCGCGACCTTTGATTTGGGCCCCATCGAGGCCGCCAAACTCCGCGCGACCTGCGAAAAGCTGGAACATGACGCGCCCGGCACGCCGGAATTCGCCGAAATCCTCCGCGAGGAGGTGAATTACGCCGACCGCAAGGCGCTGGCGGATGCGATGTGGACCGTGGCGCTTGCCGACGGCGTGCGCCACCCCAATGAGGAAAAGCAGCTGGTCGCGATTGAGACCGCACTTGGCCTGACGGAGCTCGACATGCAGGCCGCGCGCGAGAACGCGCTGCGCGGTCGTTAACGTTGCAGCCCGCGCGCAAAGCTATATATCGGCCCCATGTTCGCAGAATTTCTGAAAAAGCTCACCGCCCCTGAACCAGAGCAACTGGACGAGCCGGATGCGCGGCTCGCGCTCACCGCTCTGCTGGTGCGCATCGCGCGCTCTGATAACGCCTATGCGCCGGAGGAAAAGGAGCTGATCGACCAGATCACCCAGACCCGCTATGGCCTTGGCGCGGCGGAGGCGACGGCCCTGCGTGCCGACGCCGAAGCACTGGAAGGCGAGGCGCCGGACACCGTGCGTTTTACCCGCGCGATCAAGGATGCAGTGGCCTATGATGACAGGCTCAAGGTGGTGGAGGCGCTCTGGAAGGTCGTGCTGGCGGACGGCAAGCGCACCAAGGAAGAAAACGCGCTGCTGCGGCTGGTGACCAACCTCTTGGGCATATCCGACAAGGACAGCGCGCTTGCCCGCCAGCGCGTTTCTTAGGCAGCGTCCTTTGCCGCGCGACTGATATCGCAGGATCCCCGTTGCAATTGGCCACAAACTGCCCCTTTATACCGCGTTGAAACCGCATGGGACCTCAGGTGAGCGCTGATACACCGGTCATTGAGATCAAGGATTTGCACAAGGCCTACGGGGCCTTGGAAGTGCTAAAAGGCGTGGATGTCACGGCCCCCCGGGGCCACGTCATCTCTCTCATCGGGTCCTCGGGATCGGGCAAATCCACGCTTCTGCGCTGCTGCAATCTGCTGGAAGACAGTCAAAGCGGCGACATCCGTTTCAAGGGCGAGCCTATCGCCTGGAAAGGCGCAGGCCACGCGCGCCGCCCCTCCGATGCCCGCCAGGTGCTGCGGGTGCGCACGAACCTGTCCATGGTCTTTCAGCAGTTCAACCTCTGGGCCCACATGTCCGTGCTGCAAAACGTGATGGAGGCCCCGCTGACCGTTCTGGGCCGCGACCGGGCGGAGGTGGAGCGTGCCGCGCGCGGCTATTTGGAAAAGGTCGGGATCGGCGACAAATGCGACGTCTACCCCGCGCAGCTTTCCGGTGGACAGCAGCAACGCGCCGCCATCGCCCGCGCGCTCTGCATGGAACCCGAAGCACTGCTTTTTGACGAGCCCACCTCCGCACTCGACCCGGAGCTGGAGCAGGAAGTGGTGAAGGTGATCAAGGATCTCGCAGCGGAAGGCCGCACGATGATGATCGTCACCCATGACATGAAGCTCGCCGCGGATGTCTCTGATCACGTTATCTTTTTGCATCAGGGCCGCATCGAAGAACAAGGGCCGCCGGAGACGCTTTTCGGCGCGCCCAAATCGGAACGCCTGCGCGGGTTTCTTTCCGCAACCCACGCCGCGTAAAACAAGACCAAAAACGGGAGTACCTAAATGAAGAAGATCATCCTGAGCGCTGCGGCGCTGACCCTGACAGCCGGTTTCGCGCTGGCCGACGGCCATGCCAAGACCATCCGCATGGGCACCGAAGGCGCCTATGCGCCTTACAATTTCGTCAATGACGATGGGGAGCTTGACGGGTTTGAGATTGAGCTGGGCAATGAGCTCTGCGCGCGCACCGAACAGACCTGCGAGTGGGTCAAAAACGACTGGGACAGCATCATCCCCAACCTCACTTCCGGCAACTATGACACGATCATGGCGGGGATGAGCATCACGGATGAGCGTGACGAAGTCATTGATTTCACGCAGAACTACTTTCCGCCCAGCGCTTCCGCCTTTGTCGCCAAGACCGATGGCGTGGACCTTGAGGGCGGCGTGATCGCGGCTCAGACCGCGACCATCCAGGCGGCTTTCATCGCTGAAAGCGGCGCGACGCTGCTGGAATTCGCCACCTATGACGAAACCATCGCGGCTGTCATGTCGGGCGAGGCGGACGCGGTTTTCGCCGACAAGGACGCGCTGGCCCCCACGGTGGAGGCCTCAAGCGGTGAGCTAACCTTCACAGGTGACGACGTGCCGCTGGGCGGTGGCGTCGGCATGGGCGTGCGCGAATCCGATGGTGAGCTGCGCGAAAAGTTCGACGCCGCCATCGCGGAGATGAAAGAGGACGGCACGCTCAATGCGATGATCGTCAAGTGGTTCGGCGAGGACGCCGCCACCTACTAAGTAGACCGGAGGGGAGAGCGGACACCGCCCTCCCCTTCCTCTTTCCGCCAAAACACAAATCCCACAGCCAAAACGAGCGCCGCCATTTTCGCCTATTGCGCCGACCCTGAAACGCTTTCGGGCCTGACCTGGCTCAGTTGCTACCTGACAACAGGCAAGCATTTCGCCTTCTACAGCGCCTTTGGGACCGTGCTGTTGCTTTTGGCGGTCACCGCGCCCACCGCGCTCGCCGTGGGCTTTGGCGGTGCCATGGCCGCGCGCAGCCGCATCCTGCCGCTCAGTTGGGTGGGCAAGGGTTACATCGCCATCGTGCGCGGCGTGCCCGACATTGCGTTTTTCATGTTCTTCGTCATCGCGCTCGACCAGGGGCTGGAATACCTGCGCCACCGCTGGAAATGCCCCGACTGGGCCGAAGCCGTGCGCCAGGGCAGTGATTTCCTGGTCTGCCAGCAGGCCAAGATGCCCCTGAATGAGGCGCCGCAATGGGTGCATGAGAGCTACGGCTTTGCACTGGCCGTGTTCACCTTTGCCATTGTCTTCGGCGCTTTTGCCGCCAACGTGCTCTTTGGCGCGATGCGCGCCGTGCCGCGCGCGCAGTTGGAGACGGCGGAGGCCTATGGCATGTCGCCGCGCCAGACCTTCTGGCGCATCTTGGTGCCGCAGATGTGGGTCTATGCGCTGCCGGGTCTCTCCAACCTCTGGATGGTGCTGATCAAGGCCACCCCGCTGCTGTTTCTGCTGGGCGTGGAAGACATCGTCTACTGGGCCCGCGATCTGGGCGCGGCCAAGACGCCGCGGTTCTCCGACTATCCCCACCCCGACTGGCGCGTCTGGTATTTTCTGGCGCTGCTGGTGTTCTATCTGGCCTTCACCAAGGTTTCCGAAGTGGTGCTGGACCGGCTGATGAAGCGCCTCACCCGCGGGCAGGCCACGATGGGCGGCGAAGCGCAGAGGAAAGCGGCGTGACCCCGCGAAGAAGCGCAGCTGATGAGCGCCCTCGCGCGAAAGGGCACAACGGATGAGCTGCCTCCAAACCATCCAGGATTACGCCTTGCGTTCCTTGGGCTACGGCGAACGCCTGCTCCCGCGTGGCGACTTCACGCTCTGCCAGCAGTTCACCCTGATCGGGTCCGGCATGATCTGGAACGTCTATTTCGGCATCTTCGCTCTCATCACCGGGTTCTTCTTCGCCACGGCGCTGGCCCTGGGCAAGGCCAGCCCCAACCCCGTTTTACGCAAACCCGCAGAATGGACCATCTTCCTCTTCCGCGGCTCGCCCCTTTTTATCCAGTTCTTCTTTGGCTACTTCCTGTTTCTGAGCCTCAAACAAGTCTCCCCAGTCTTTGATCCCTTCTCCGCCGCCTGGCTGGGCGCGCTGGTGGTGCTTTTCTTCAACACCGCCGCCTATTCGGGAGAGATTTTCTACGGCGCGCTGCAATCCATACCGAAAGGCGACGTAGAGGCCGCTGAAGCCTACGGTCTCTCAGGCTGGACGCGGTTCCGGCGCGTCATATGGCCCACGCTGCTGCGCCTGGCCTGGCCTGCCTACACCAATGAGGCGATCTTTCTCTTCCATGCCACAACGCTGGTCTATTTCAGCGGCTTTCCCGCCGTCCAGCAGCGGGGGGATGCGCTCTATTACGCGTCCTACTTCGCGGACAAGACCTTCAATCCCTTTGTGCCCTACCCGATCCTGGCGCTCTATTTCATCTTGCTCACACTGCTGATCATCTGGATTTTTGGCCGCGTGAATGCGCGGCTCAACCGGCATCTGCCGCAAGAGGCGCGGCAAAAAATGCGCTTGCGCCTCAATCTTATCCGGTAGTATCTGGCGCAAACCATTCGGTGTCCCATGCAGGATTGGCTGCGCCAAAACCCCCACATCAAGACGATCCGCGTTGCGGCCTCTGACCTGAACGGCCAGGCGCGGGGCAAACGTATCCCGGTGTCCTCCGCGGCGAAACTCTCCACCGAAGGCGTGCGCTTTCCCTTCTCCGCGCTCAACGTGGACATCTGGGGCGCGGACATTGAAGATAGCCCTTGGGTCTTTGAAACCGGCGACGCAGACGGGGTGCTGCTGCCCACGCACCGTGGCCCCATGCCGGTGCCCTGGCTGGAAAGCCCCTCCGCGCTTTTGCCCATTTGGATGTTTCACGACGATGGCCGCCCCTTTGCGGGCGATCCGCGGCAGGCGCTGGCGCGGGTGCTGGAACGCTATGCGGCGCGCGGGCTTACGCCAGTTTGCGCGATGGAGCTGGAGTTCTTTTTGATCGACGACAGCGGGCGCGCGCTGCAAGTCCCGCCCTCGCCCCGCTCCGGCAAGCGCCGCGTGATGTCGGAGATCCTCTCCATCCGCGCGCTCGACCAGTTCGACGCCTTTTTCACGGAGCTCTACGACGGCTGCGCAGCCATGGACATCCCCGCCGACACCGCCACGTCTGAGGCGGGCCTGGGCCAGTTCGAGATCAACTTGATGCACAGCGACAACGCGCTCAAAGCCGCCGATGACGCCTGGCTTTTCAAGCTGCTGGTCAAAGGACTGGCCAGACGCCACGGCTTCGCCGCCTCCTTCATGGCCAAACCTTACGCCGATTACGCGGGCTCAGGCTTGCATGTGCATTTCTCCGTGCTGGACAAGGCAGGCCGCAACATCTTTGACAACGGCGGGCCGGAGGGCACAGACGCCATGCGCCACGCCGTGGCAGGCGTGATGCGCGCCATGCAGCCCTCCGCGCTCATTTTCGCGCCGCATGCCAACAGCTACGACCGGCTTGTACCCGGCAGCCACGCGCCCACGGGCGTGGCCTGGGCCTATGAAAACCGCACGGCTGCCATACGCATCCCCTCCGGCACTCCCGCCGCGCGTCGGATTGAGCATCGCACCGCCGGTGGAGACGTGAACCCCTATCTCATGCTCGCAGCCGTCTTGGGTGCGGCGATGAACGGTCTGGAAGACCGCGAAGAGCCGCCTGCCCCGATTACCGGCAACGCCTATGCCGCCGACGTCCCGCAAATTCCGGGCGATTGGGCCAGCGCCATCGACGCCTTTCAGACCGACCCGCAAATCGCGCGCATCTTCGCGCCAGAGCTCATCATGAACCTCGTTCTGACCAAACGGCAAGAGCTTGCGGGCATGGCGGAGCTTAGCGCGCAAGAGCAGGTCGAAATCTACCTCGATACCGTGTAACAGGTGATACATGAAAATCGGCATCCTGCTCACCGGCCACCCGCCCCCCGAAATGGCGGGCACCGGCACCTATGACGGCTACTTCATCCAACTGCTGGGCGCGGAGACCTTCGACTACGCCACCTATGCCGTGGTCGACGGGCATTTTCCGGACAGTGTAGAGGCCTGCGATGGCTGGCTGATCACCGGTTCGCGTCACGGCGCCTATGAGGATCACGACTGGATCCCGCCGCTGGAGGATTTCATCCGCGCCTGCCACGCCGCGCGCAGCCCCATGGTGGGCGTCTGCTTTGGCCACCAGATCATCGCCCAGGCCATGGGCGGCAAGGTGGTGAAGTTTGACGGCGGCTGGTCCGTGGGCCGGACGGAGTACGTGATAGACGGCGCGCCGCGCGTGCTCAACGCCTGGCACCAGGACCAGGTTGTGGAGGTCCCCCCTTCAGCGCAAGTCATCGGGCGCAGTGATTTTTGTGAAAACGCCGCAATGCTCTACGATGACGTCTTTCTGACCATCCAGCCCCATCCCGAATACGGCGATGACTTCATCCAGAGCCTGATCACCCACCGCGGTGAAGG
>JBCCPS010000044.1:0-24785 GCA_039024775.1 Pseudomonadota bacterium | reverse complement strand
ATCGGTCTGGTTGTCTGTGTGTTTTGGGGGGGGGGGGGGCCCGCCCGCCCACCCCTTTTGGGGGGCTCTGCCCCCCTTTCCCCCCGGGATACTTTTGGCCAAAAAAAAGGGGGTGTGGCCGTAAACGCGGAGCCTTTCGTGCTGACCATCGAGAACATCGAAGTCACCTACTATCACACTGTGCAGGCGCTGCGCGGGCTGTCGCTGGAGGTGCCGGACGGCAAGATCGTCACGCTTTTGGGCACCAATGGAGCGGGCAAGACCACGACGCTGAAAGCGGCCTCCAACCTTCTGGCGCTTGAAAATGGCCAGATTGGCGAGGGGCGGATTTCCTTCAAGGGCAAGTCCATCATGACGGTTCAGCCCGACAAGCTGGTCCAGCAGGGGCTTTTTCATGTCCGCGAAGGGCGCTGCATCTTCACCGAGATGACGGTGGAGGATAACCTGATCGCTGCCTCCTACGCGCTGGATGCGCGGGGGGCGAAGGCGGATTACGATAAGATTTACGAGTTCTTCCCGCGTCTGGCGGAGCGCAAGAAACAGATCGCGGGGTATCTCTCGGGCGGCGAGCAGCAGATGCTGGCCTTTGGCCGCGCGATGATCGCCCGGCCCGAGTTGATCTTGATGGATGAGCCTTCACTGGGGCTGGCGCCCAAGGTGGTGGAGGAGATCTTTGCCACCATCCGCAGGCTCAACCAGGAGGACGGCGTGGCCATTCTGCTGGTGGAGCAGAACGCGGGCGTCGCCTTTTCGGTGGCTGATTACGGATACATCATGGAGCAGGGCCAGATCGTGATGGAAGGCGATGTGGCCACGCTCAAGAACGACAAGGACATCCAGTCCTTCTATCTGGGTGTGGGCGAGGGCGAGGAGCGCCAGTCCTTCCGGGATGTCAAACACTACAAACGCCGCAAGAGGTGGTTGAGCTGATGCCATTTGATGAAAAAGCCGCGGGCTTCAAACCGCTGGTCCAGATGATCCATGACCACGCCGCCGCGCGCCCCGAAAGCGTGGCGATGCGGCAAAAGGAATTCGGCATCTGGAATGAGATCAGCTGGGCCGGGCTGCGTGACATCATGCAGGCCTGTGCGGCGGGTCTGATGGAGCTGGGTGTGAGCCCGGGTGCCCATGTGGGTATCTTGAGTGAAAACCGCAGCGAGTGGGTACAGGCGCAGTTTGGGATCAACGCCGCGGCGGGCGTTGTGGTGGGGATGTATCCCACCTCTCCGGCGGCAGAGCTTGATCATCTGATCAATGCCTCCGACACCACGGTGCTTTTCATCGAAGACCAGGAACAGCTCGACAAGATCATCGAGCTGGGCGACCGCGTGCCGCAGCTCACACGGCTCATCATCTTCAACCCCAAGGGCACGCGGGGCGATGACATGCTGGGGCTGATGTCCTTTGAGGATCTGTTGGCGTTGGGGCGCGACAAGATGGACGCGCATGCCGATGACATGCGCGCGCGGCTGTCCGGCATTGATCCGCAGGACACAGCCATGATGGTCTTTACTTCCGGGTCCACCGGGCTGCCAAAGGCGGCGGAGATTTCCTATGCCAACCTGCACGCGGGTGCGCAGATCGCGCAGAACATCTTCAAAGAGTTCGGGCCCGGCACGGATGTGCTGAGCTACCTGCCGCTGTGCCACATCGCAGAGCAGGCGGTGACGGTGGTGAACGGGCTGTCCAAACAGTTCGTGATGAATTTCGGCGAATCCTTACGCACGATCACGCTGGACCTGCGGGAGGTCGCGCCCCAGGTGTTTTTCGGCGTGCCGCGCATTTGGGAGCGGATGCAGGCGGGGGTGCTGGTGCAGGCGCAGACCTCCGGCCGCGTGCGGCGGTTGATGACCTTGGCCGCGCTCAAAGGCGCGCAGGACCGCGGCGCGCGACGGCGCGACAGCTGGTCTGCCTCCGACCGGATGGCCAATGCGGTTTGGGATATGCTCGTCTACCGCCATATCCGCAGCTATCTGGGGCTGGGCCGCACGCGTTTTGCGATCTCGGCGGCGGCGCCCATTTCCAGCGATTTGCTGGCGTTCCTGCGCGGCATCGGGGTCAATATTCGCGAAGGCTGGGGCATGTCGGAGACCGCGGGCGTTGGCACCATTCAGGCCAACTGGGGCAATTGCGAGGGCCGCATCGGCACGCCGGTTGAGGGGGTGGAGACGAAGATCGCGGAAGATGGTGAGTTGCTGTTTCGCGGGCCCACGGTGTTCAAAGGGTATTACAAGAACCCCAAGGCCACGGCGGAAACGGTGGTGGACGGCTGGCTGCACACCGGTGACGTAGGGCGGCTGGAGGCGGATGGCTCGCTCTCCCTTGTGGACCGCAAGAAGGACATCATGATCAACGCGGCGGGCAAGAACCTGAGCCCCGCGCACATCGAGAACGTGATCAAGGCGAGCCCCTTCATCAAGGAGGTGATCGTGATCGCGGACAAGCGGCGGTATGTGGCCGCGCTGGTGCAGATCGACATGGATACGGTCCGGCTTTGGGCGGAAGGGCAGGGGATCGCTTATACGACATTCCGGTCGCTCGCAGAGAACCCGGAGGTCAAGAAGCTGATCGAGGGTGAGGTCGAGAAGCGCAACGGAGAGCTGGCGCGGGTCGAGCAGATCAAGAGGATTTGGCTGATGCCCAAGGAGCTTGATCATGACGATGGCGAGGTGACCGCCACCATGAAGGTGCGCCGGGCGAAGATCTATGAGATCTACGCGGATCAGATCGAGGCGCTTTATACGGAATGACGGGCCGCTCTTTTGTCACGCGGTGGCAGGGGACCAGGAACGGATGCGTGCTTCGAAAGGGGGAGGTTCCCGCTCGTGGCGCGTGATTTCGAGCAGTTTCTCGCCGAGCGCGTGTCGGCGGATCACAGGGAGATCGTGCAACGGTTCTGTGCGCAGATGGCTGACGTTGCGCCGCAAGCCCGACGCAGGATGCGCGGCGGGACGGAAAAGTATCTTAGTGTGCCGGTCTAAACCGTGAAGCGGGACATCGTCGCCATCAGCCCGACCAAGACGGGCATCACCTTTTCGTTCACCTATGGCGCGGGATTTGAAGACCGGCACGGCAAGCTGACAGGATCGGGCAAAAGGTCCAGGGTCGTGAGGGTCGCAAAGTTGGAAGCCTACCCGGAGCAGGCGATGGCCGATTACATTCGGCAGGCCGTTTCATCCGACCTTGCCAAGGGGTCTTAAGGCAAACGGCTCAAACGCCGTTCAATTCTGCATAGGGTGGGCAATTTGCCCACCTTCGCCCTTGGACGGTGGGCAATTTGCCCACCCTACAGCACCCCGATCTCTGCCAGCGCCCGGTTCATTTCAATCGGCAGCGCGCTGTCGCCCTCAGCGCCCGCCCGCAGGTCTGGCGGCGCGTCGGCCACTTCCAGATAGCGCCAGCCTTGGAAGGGGCGGCGCAGGGCGGGGCTCACACGCACAATCTCGGGGTCCAGCACGATGCCGCAGCGGCGGACGCCGTCGCTGCCGATGATCTCGTCGAAACCGGTGATCCGCTGGCGGCACAGCACCTCGCCCTTGATCACCCAGTAGATCGACCCGCCGTTGAGGATCTCCGCCTCGCGTTTGGGCCACATCCGCGTGATGTGATAATACGCGCCGTTCTTGATCTGCTTGGAGCGGCGCATCTGCCAGTCGATCAGGCTTTCCACGCTCTCGCTGCCCACAGACAGTTTGATCAGGTTGACGGTCTTCTCCACAGGTTTACCCACGCGCTTATCCCCAGATTCCCACCACTAGATAGCGTAGCGCGCGGACAGGCGATATCCAAGTCTGGTGGTCTGGCGCAGCAAAGGTCCTAGGCACAGGCGCGTGAACCTGCTAGCCTGCCCACCTTCCCAACACAAAAGGAATCGCCATGTCCGCCTTCGCTGCCCCCATTGCTGAGCAAATCTGGGACATGAAGTACCGTTTCAAGGACGCGGATGGCGCGCCCAGGGACGTGACGGTGGCAGACACCTGGCGGCGGATCGCGCGCGATCTGGCGCAGGCGGAAAGCGACCCGGCAGCCTGGGAGGAGACGTTTTACGAGGCGCTGGAGGATTTCAAATACCTACCCGCTGGCCGGATCACGGCGGGCGCGGGCACGGCGCGGCGGGTGACGCTGTTCAACTGCTTTGTGATGGGCACCATCCCCGACAGCATGGGCGGCATTTTCGAGATGCTGAAAGAGGCCGCGCTGACCATGCAGCAGGGCGGGGGCATCGGCTATGATTTCTCCACCATCCGGCCCAAGGGTGCGGACGTCAAAGGCGTGTCGGCGGATGCCTCAGGCCCTTTGAGCTTCATGGATGTCTGGGACGCGATGTGCCGCACGATCATGTCGGCGGGCAGCCGCCGGGGCGCGATGATGGCCACGATGCGCTGTGATCACCCCGACGTGGAGGAATTCATCGCGGCCAAATCCGATCCCGCGCGGCTGCGGATGTTCAACATGTCGGTGCTGGTCACGGACGCGTTCATGGATGCGGTCAAGGCAGACGCGGCCTGGGATCTCAGTTTTGGCGGCAAGGTCTACCGCAGCCTGCGCGCGCGGGATCTGTGGAACCGGATCATGCAGGCGACCTATGATTTCGCTGAACCGGGTGTGATCTTCATCGACCGGATCAACCAGGCCAATAACCTGAGCTATTGCGAGGACATCTCCGCCACCAACCCCTGCGGCGAGCAGCCGCTGCCGCCCTATGGCGCCTGCCTTCTAGGCTCCATCAACCTCGCGCGGCTGGTGCGCGATCCGTTCGAGGGCAGCAGCATGCTGGACGAGACGGCCCTGGGAGACCTCGTCGCGACCGCGGTGCGGATGATGGACAACGTGGTGGATGTCTCGAAATTCCCGCTGGAGGCGCAGGCGCAGGAGGCGCAGGCCAAGCGGCGTATTGGCCTTGGTGTGACAGGGCTTGCGGGTGCGCTGCTGATGACCGGCCTGCGCTATGGCAGCGATGAGGCCGCAGCGCGGACCGAAGAGTGGATGCATGCGATTGCCCGTGCCGCCTATCTGGCCTCCATTGAACTGGCCAAGGAAAAGGGCGCGTTCCCGCTGTTTGATGCGGAGAAATTCCTGGCCTCCGGCAACATGGTGAACATGGATGAAGACATCCGGGAGGCCGTGCGCGCCCACGGCATCCGCAACGCGCTGCTCACCTCCATCGCGCCCACCGGCACGATCTCGCTTTATGCGGGCAATGTCTCCTCGGGGATCGAGCCCGTCTTTGCCTACGCCTACACCCGCAAGGTGCTGCAGAAGGACGGCACCAAGACGGAGGAAGAGGTGGTGGATTACGCCGTGCAGATGTGGCGCGACCTCAAGGGCGACGCGGAACTGCCCGACTACTTCGTGAACGCCCAGACGCTGGCACCGCTCGATCACGTCAAGATGCAGGCGGCGGCGCAGAAGTGGATCGACAGCTCCATCTCCAAGACCATTAACTGCCCGGAGGACATCTCATTCGAGGCCTTCAAGGACGTCTACATGGCCGCCTGGGATCAGGGGTGCAAAGGCTGCACGACGTATCGGCCCAATGATGTGACGGGCTCTGTCCTGTCGGTGAGCGAGGACACTAAGGCTGACAAGCCGGTGCCGGTCAGCGACGGCGGCGAGGTCGTTTACATGTCCGACCCGCTGGACCGCCCGCAGGAGCTTGAAGGCAACACCTACAAGATCAAGTGGCCCGACAGCGAGCACGCGCTCTACATCACCATCAACGACATCGTGCTGAACGGCCACAGGCGGCCCTTCGAGGTCTTCATCAACTCCAAGAACATGGAGCATTTCGCCTGGACGGTCGCGCTCACCCGTATGATCTCTGCCGTGTTCCGGCGGGGGGGCGATGTGTCTTTCGTCGTGGAAGAACTCAAGGCCGTCTTCTACCCGCGCGGTGGGGCCTGGATGAAGGGCAAATACGTGCCCTCCATTCTGGCGGCCATTGGTGGTGTGATCGAACAGCACATGATCGCCACCGGCTTTATCGCGGGCGAGGGGATGGGGCTGAAAGCCGATCCGCAAGCCAAGGTCGTAGGGCTCGATGCGCCGCGGGGGCCGGCCTGCCCCTCCTGCGGGCAGTACGACATGCGTATGGTTGAAGGGTGCATGACCTGCGCCTCCTGTGGACACTCCAAGTGTGGCTAGCATCCTTGCGCAGCGCTGCGGTTGCGGCGCTGTTCGCCCTGGCGGGTGAAGCGATGGCCCAGGACGCATGCCCAAAGCCTGGTCAGGTGCGCCTGCCGCTGTCGGAGGCTTTTGTCAGCCTCGCGCTCAACCTGGAAAATGACTATGCTGGTGTCAGTGGCCTTTCCAAAGACGCGCCTCTTGATCAGCGTGTCGCCCGCCTGCTGGCGGACGCCTCGGGTGCCGAACGGGATGCCTCGCTTTTGGCGTTGCTGCACTGGCAGACCACTGGGACGCTGCCGCTCTTCGGGGTCACGATGCACCGGGCGGCGCCCCTGTTTGACACCCATTTGGCGCTGCTGGACCGTCAGGAGCTGACAGAGGCCGCACGGGCCATGCGCGACGCGCGCGCGGCCTTTCCGGTTTGGAACGTCCCGGCCAAGGCGCGCTATGCCCAGTGGAGTGACGGCAAAGGCAGGACGTACCGGGCGGTGGACGTGCCTTTGCGCGCGGCCTCCGCGCGGTTCGCGGCTCAGCGGCCCGCATTGATCACCAGAGCGGAGCAACTTGCCGCGCAAGACAAGGGCTTTGAGGCGCGCCTGCGTGCGGATTTGGCGGGAAAGTCCGATTTCGACCGATTCAGCTATCTGGCGCGCGTGGTGATGGCGTGTTTGCCAAAAACGGATGATGCAGCGCAGCGGGACGCGGCCTTTGGCGCGCTGCCGCAGGCCTTAAGGGACGCGGTCGTCGCGCAGGTTTTCATCTGGGAGGCCGGGAACGGCAGCGCGCATCAGTATTTCTACAACTCCAGCGGCGAGGATGCGCCGCGCTTTCTGGCGCTGCTCAAAAGGCTGGGGCTGGAGACACAAGCGGCGGAATTCGCGGCGGCGATGGCGCTTTTGGGAGGTGAATATCCCTTGAACACGCAAGACCGCAGGGCCCGCATGGCCGCGTTGTCCGAGGCTGAGAATGATGCGCTGGCGCAGCCGACGTGGATCATGGACACGGATGACTTTTACGACGCGCTCTTTGGCCACCTCAAAGCGGCGGAATACTGGCCTGAGTAACCGGCATCTGGCAGACGACGTCGCGGTTGCGGCTGCCCCGTCGCCAGCGCTACGCTGTTTGCGACACCTTCCATCAGGACGACAGACCCATGGCGCAGTACCCCGATCTTGGCCTCTACATAGACGGCAAATGGCGGCAGACGGCTGACAGTCTGCCGGTCCTCAACCCCGCCACGGAGGAAGAGATCGCGCGCCTGCCCGTTGCATCGCGGATGGATTTGGAGGATGCGCTGGCCGCGGCGATACGCGGCTTCGCGCTTTGGTCGCGTACCCCGCCGCGGGCGCGGGCGGACACGGTCTTGCGCGCAGCGGCCCTGATGCGCGACCGGCAGGAGGAGATCGCCCAGGCGATCACGCTGGAGCACGGCAAACCGCTGGCGCAGGCCCGGCTGGAGGTGATCCGGGGCGCGGAGTTCTTCGAATGGGACGCGGGCGAGGCGATGCGCACCTATGGCCGCGTGATCCCCGCCGCTCCCGGCAACAAGCTGACGGTGCATCACCACCCCGTGGGCGTCGTTGCGGCCTTCAGCCCCTGGAATTTCCCGATGAGCCAGCCCGCGCGCAAGGTGGCGGGCGCGCTGGCCTCGGGCTGTTCGGTGATCCTCAAGGCGGCGGAGGAGACGCCTGCGGGTGCGGTGCACATCGTGCGCGCCTTTGCGGATGCGGGCCTGCCGCCGGGGGTGTTGAACCTCGTCTTCGGCGTGCCCTCAGAGATTTCGGAATTCCTGATCCCCCAGCCCTCGGTGCGCCTTGTGGCGATGACGGGCTCCACCACCGTGGGCCGTCACCTGACGGCGATGGCCGCGCGGCACGACACCCGCGCGTTGATGGAACTGGGCGGGCATGCGCCGGTTCTGGTCTGCGAAGATGCGGACCCCCGTGCCGCCGCGCTGAGCGGCGCGGTGCGCAAGATGCGCAACACCGGCCAGGTCTGCACCTCGCCCACGCGGTTTTTTGTGCATGAGGACATTTTCGACAGCTTCGCAGAGGCCTTCGTGGATCGCGCTGCCGCCACGGTGGTGGGCAACGGCATGGAGCCGGGGGTGGAGATGGGCCCCACCGCGAACGACCGACGCGTGCCCGTGCTGAGCGCGCTGGTGGAGGATGCGGTGGCCAAGGGGGCCAAGCTTCACACAGGTGGCGGGCGGCACGGTAATGTCGGCTACTTCTTTGAGCCCACGGTGCTGACCCATGTGCCTGAGAACGCGCGGATCATGCAGGAGGAACCCTTTGGCCCCATTGCCGTGCTGAACCCCGTCCCTGATCTGGACAGCGCGATTACAGCTTCCAATTCAGTGCCTTATGGGCTTGCAGGCTACGCCTTCACCAACCGCGCGGACTACATCGACCGGATGATTGACGGCGTGGAAGTTGGCAACCTGTCGATCAACACGCTGGAGGCGTCTTTGCCGGAGACCCCCTTTGGCGGGGTCAAGGCCAGCGGCTATGGCCGTGAAGGGGGGGCAGAGGGGCTGGACAACTACCTGACGGTCAAAAATGTCTGGCAGGTCTCAAGAGGCGTATGACGCAAAGGCTAAAGCCTTAAATCCAAAACCTGAGACACACCGCTTCAATCAAAGCACCCGCCCAACAGGCACTGTTGGGCTGCGCCGTCCCGCCCCCGTCACGCCGGAGGCGTGCTTTCAGCACGACGGGCGGCGCATCTGCGCCACCCCGCGGGACGGCGCGTGAACTGTTGTTGCTTGTGTCTCAGGTTTTGGTTTTGAGGCTTTAGCCCGTCTGACAGGAAGGACAGTGATAGAGCGTCCGACCGCTGAGCTTTGATTTTTCGATCGCGCCTTCACAGCGGGGGCAGACGTCTTTGCCAAAAATGTTCGTGCGTTCCTGCACGTCACGCCCGCCTTTCGGGACATCTCCGTTGGTGATGATCGAGTTGACCTCGACCCCCAGTTGCAACAGCGCGCGCATCTCGTCCCAGAGCCCGCGCAGCTCATCCTCCGCGATGTCGACGCCGCGTGTCATCGGGTTCAGACGCCGCAGCCAGAGGATTTCCGCGCGGTAGATGTTGCCGATGCCCGAGATCACCTTTTGATCCATCAGGAGCCGTGCAATCGGCGCGCGGCTTTTGGCGATGGCGGCGATGGCGCGGTCGGGATCGGGCGGCTCTGCCAGAAGGTCGGCACCGTAGCGCAGGCGGAAGGCCTCCATCTGAGCCGTGGGGATCAGCTCGCAGGTGTTGGGGCCGATGAGGTCAATGGCGCGGGCGATGCCTTCCATCCGCAGCCGCGTAACCTCGCGCGGGGGATCGGCAGGCTGGTCGTGCACCACGAAGTAGCCGCCAAGGCCCAAGTGCACATGCAGTGTGAGCCCGTTGTCGAAGTGGTAAAGGAGGTGCTTGCCCACGGCACCCGTGCTTGTCAGGACAGCACCGTCGAGTTGCGCAGCTCCGTCGGCAAACCGCCCCTGGGGAGAGATCGCGGCGATCTGCTGGCCGCCAAGGGCTGCCGCGTGGTCGCGCGCGTAGCGGTGAATGGTATGTCCCTCCGGCATGGGGCCTCCGTGATCTTTGGGCTGATGTACGGCGCGGCTTGGGAAAGACCAATGGAAACTGCTGCGCCAGATTGACTTGGCGCGACGCTGGCACACCCTTGTGCGCAGCAAGAGAGAGGGCAGGCATGGAAAAGGACGGTTTCACGCAGCTGATTGACGACAGCAATGTCTTTTTCAAGGAACTGGCGCAGAACAATTCCAAGGAGTGGTTCAACCCGCGCAAAGATCATTACAACGAGAACATCAAGAAACCGGCGGAGTTTCTGGGCGATGTGCTGGCAGAGGATTTCGCACGGCTGTCCGGCATGACCTGGAAGCCAAAGCTCTTTCGAATCTACCGCGACGTGCGGTTTTCCAAGGACAAGACGCCGCTTAATGCGCATTTGCACCTGTTGTGGTCGCAGCCCGGGGACAATCCGCTTGCGCCTGCGTTCTTTTTTGGCACCGAGCCCGGGCACTTGACGATTGGCTTTGGCATCATGGGCATGAAAGGCGAGGCGCTGACGGCCTTTCGCCGCTTTATCGACCGGCATGGGGATACGCTGGTGGCGCAGATGGACGCGGCGGGCATGACCTGGTCGGCTTGGGGGCCTGACCCGCTCAAACGTGTGCCCGCGCCCTATGACGCTGACCATTCCCATTCTGACCTGCTCAAAAAGAAGGGCATGATCCTGAATGTCGAGATGGATGAGAGCTGGCGCAGTGCGCCCGGGGGGCTGGTGGCCGCGATCCGAGATAGGTTCGAGCGGACGCTGCCGCTGCAAAAGCTGATGCAAGAGGGGCTCCGCTGAGCGCTTTAGGCAGAGCAGCAGGTCCTCGGCTTTTGGCAAAGATGACGGCGGCGCAGAGGATTCACTCGGCGGCGGCGGTGCGCGCGAGGTGGAAGGCGCCTGCGAGCGCGTTGCCTTTGGGCTCAACAAGGTGGGCAGTGAGCGTGGGCGGCAGGTAGGGCGCGTAGTGCGGTCCGACACCGCCTGTCAGGCTGAGGGGGGCGCCCGGCGTGAACCTCAATGCGGTGAGCCCGTTTTCGATGTAGGTGGCGCCCGCTTCCAAAAGGCCATGCGCGACCGGGTCCTGGGCTGTGGCGGCAGCGAAGATGCGCGGCGCAAGGGCCGCGTAATCGGCAGGGCGTGCGGTGGCGGACCAGTCGAAGATGCCGCGCACGCCGCCCATCTCTGCGGCGATCTCTCGCGTCAGCGCGCTGCCCGGCTCCACGTGTTCTGCCGCGCTGAGCGTGGCGGTCATCAGCGCGCGGCCAAGCCAGGCGCCGCTGGCCTGATCCGACAGCTGGAACCCCCAGCCGCCCACTGTGCGGATTTGGCCCGATTGCTGGCGCGCGAGGATCGTGCCTGTGCCCAAGGCCACGACAAAGCCGTCTACCGCGCCCAGCACGCCCGCCACGGTGGTCTCCCGGTCGCCAGACACCGCCGTGCGGCCAAAGGGAAACATCGCTGCGGTCTGCGCTTGGGTCTGGGGAAGGTCTGCTCCGGCGAGACCCAGGTGCGCGATGGCATGGGAGAGATCAACCTCGCCAAGCCCCGCCTCGGCCAGGGCTTCGAGCACGGTGTGCATGATGTTGGCGACGCTCGCGTCGAAATCGGTGGAGACATTGGCGGGCCCGCCCTGCGCCTCGGCCAGCACGCCCGCTTGCGCCATGCCCACCGCCACTCGGCAGCCGCTGCCGCCGCCGTCCACCCCGATCAGCACAGGAGGGCTCATGTCCCGGACCCGCAAGACGGGGCAAACGTGGATCGGTGTGTCATGCGAAGCGCTCCTTCGGCGCGACCCTAGCCCAGTCCTCAGCCCGCGCCAATGTGAGAGGGCATTGACTGAGGATTTGATTTTGATATGTTAGCGCTAACAGTTCCACAACGCACGTCGATTGCAGACCCGCCATAAGGAGAGACCAAATGACCACCCGTATCGCGATAAACGGATTTGGACGGATCGGCAGGGGCGTTTTGCGCGCTTTGATTGAAAATGGATTTGACGGGCTTGAAGTGGTGGCGATCAACGATCTGGCACCGCCTGAGACGCTGCTGCATCTGCTGCAATTCGACAGTGTGCACGGGCGTTTGCAGGAAGAGGCGCGACTGGTGGGGGATCGAATGCATCTGGCCGGGCAGTCGATCCGCTTGACGGCGGAGCGCGACCCGGCGGCGCTGCCTTGGGCGGATGTAGACATCGTCTACGAATGCACCGGCCTTTTCACCACGCGCGATGCAGCCGCCGCGCATTTGCAGAACGGCAGCCGCCGGGTGCTGATCTCCGCCCCCGGCAAGGACGTGGACCGCACGGTGGTCTTTGGGGTCAATCATGCAGCGTTGACAGCCGAAGATGTGATCGTCTCCAACGCCTCTTGCACGACAAATTGTCTGGCCCCGCTGGCGTCGGTTCTCGACACGGCTTTTGGGATCGAAACCGGATACATGACGACCATCCATGCTTTTACTGGCGATCAGCCGACCCATGATACCGCCCATCGCGATCCCTATCGGGCGCGGGCGGCGTCGGGCTCCATGATCCCCACCTCGACGGGTGCGGCCTCCGCCATCAGCGCGGTGCTGCCGCGGCTTGCGGGGCGGCTCGAAGGCTCTGCTGTGCGCGTGCCCACGCTCAACGTGTCGATGATTGATCTGACTTTCATGCCCGCGCGCGCTGCCACCGCGGAGGCAGTGAATGCGGCTGTGAAGGAGGCGGCGACAGGCGGGCTTGCAGGTGTTCTGTCCTACGAGGACGCGCAGCTGGTGTCGGTGGATTTCAACCACGATGCCCATTCGTCCTGCTTTGCACCCGGCCAGACCCGCGTGACACAAGGCGGCATGGTGCGAGTGGTCAGCTGGTACGACAACGAATGGGGCTTTTCCAACCGCATGAACGACACCGCGCGGGTCATGGGTCGGTTGATGGCGCACAGCGCTGATCCGGTACAAGCGGTCGCTTGATCGCAGTCGGATGCGGATGTCGTCGCTCGGGCCGAAATTCCCGTGTTGCGGGAAGTCCACAGATTGGCAGACAGCGCGCGAATAACGCGCTGACACAAAACCAGGTCTTTTCGCCTTTCGGGGGTTTTGTTAACCTTTTGTTAATAAAAAAACTGAGGCAGAGATCGAGCAATGAAAACGGGCTTTCGGGGCACGTTTGTCATCAGCTGGACACAGACGGAAGTTGAAGGCGTGAAGGCCGCGCCATTGCCCACTTTGGAAGTGGGCGCAAGCTGGCGTTGGCGCGGGGAGGCTGTGCGGGTCGATGGCCCGCGCGATGTTTTGTGTCTGGACCAGGCAGACGGGGCAGAGGCGTTGCGCAGGCGCGCGGCGAGGATGGTAGAGCGGCTGGTGGGCGCGGCACTGGACGGTGTGGCGCGGCCAGAGCCGCAAAGAGCGACCGACATGCCGCTGCGCGACAGCGGATTTGTGGTCACGGACGGGCGGCAGACCTTTACGGTGACGTTGATCGAAGTGGGCGGTGGAGCGCATCCGTTGCTGATGTTTCTGGATGAGATGCCGCCCAAAGACCGCGATCTTTGGGTGGTGCAGCACAGCCTGAACGCGGTGGGTCAATCGACGCCCAAAGGTAGCGGCGGCGTGATCTGCTTTACGCCCGGGACACGGATTCTGACGCCGGATGGTGCGAGACCCATCGAGGCGCTTTGCGAAGGCGATCTGGTGCAGACCAAGGATGCAGGCGCCCAGGCCGTGCGCTGGATCGGGGCGCGGCGGATGACGGGCGCGCGGCTTTTCGCGATGCCGGAGCTGAGGCCCGTTCGGATCAAGGCGGGCGTGCTGGGCGGGGAGGTTCCGGATGAAGAGCTGCTGGTGTCCCCCAGCCACCGCATTCTGGTGCAAGGGGATGCCGCGCGCGATCTGTTCAACACGCCGGAGGTCCTGGTGGCTGCGCGCGATCTGGTGAACGGTGCGGGCGTGGCTTTTGACATGGAGGTGCGGGAGGTGACCTACGTGCACATGCTCTTTGACCATCACCAGGTGGTCTGGGCCAACGGTGTGGAAACCGAAAGTTTTCATCCCGCCTCCGCCGCGCTCAGCACCTTGAGCGAGGGCGACCGGACGCGGCTATTGCGCCATCATCCGGAGCTTGCGCATGATCCGCACACCTATGGGGCCTTTGCGCGGCGGCATTTGTCAAGCTCGGAGGCGGCGATCCTGGCGCACGCGGCCTGAAGACGCGTTTTCTTTTGAAGAAAACGGGACGGAAACTTTCGAAGTTTCCGGCCCGAATTCTTTGAAAGAATTCGGACGCTCAGCTTGAGCCGCGTTTGGCAATCAGGGCTTTCACGATAGATTTCGCGCTTTCGCTGTCCCAGTGCGCATCGCCCCTCAGACGCGCAATCTCGCGGCCTTCGGGGTCCAGAATGACCGTTATGGGCAGGCCAAAGATGCCCATCTGCGCCGCCAACGCCTGTTTGGGGTCCTGATGCCGCGGCAGGCTGTCGATGCCTGCCTCGGCAAAGAAGCGCTTGATGCCCTCGGGAGAGTTGCGGCCCGAGGCGATGGTGAGCACCTCGAAGTCATCGCCGCCGAATTCCTTTTGCAGCGCATTGATCTGCGGCATCTCCTTGCGGCAGGGCGCGCACCAGGTCGCCCAGAAGTTGACGAGCACGTATTTGCCGCGCCAATCTGCGAGCGTCGCGGGCCCGCCGTCGTCCTCAAGGTTGAAAACCGCGTCTGTCGTGGCCTTGGGCGTGTCGTGGATCACCAGCTTTTTCATGTCGCCTTCGCGCAGGGCCAGCAGGTCTTCGTTGGCCGCAAGGGCGGCGTTTGCACCCGTTAGCAGGGCCGTATACATCACCGCCAGCGCGATGAAATCCTTGAGTCCCTTCAAAGGGGTACCTGACATGTCCCGATCCTCTTCTAACGGCGCCTCTGCTTCCAACGCCGAGAGCTCCAACGCGATGTGGGGCGGCCGTTTTGCAGCCGGACCCGATGCACTCATGGAGGCAATTAATGCCTCCATCGGATTTGACCAGCGCATGGCCGCGCAGGACATCGCTGGCTCGCGCGCCCATGCTGCCATGTTGGCCTCTTCTGACATCATCAGTGTTAAAGATGCAGACGCGATCCGGGAAGGGCTGCTCACGGTCTTGTCAGAGATCGAGGCGGGCACGTTCGAATTTTCTGCCGCCCTGGAGGACATCCACATGAATGTGGAGGCGCGGCTCAAGGCGTTGATCGGGGAACCGGCGGGCCGTTTGCACACGGGGCGGTCGCGCAACGATCAGGTGGCCACGGATTTCAAGCTTTGGGTGCGCGAACAGCTCGATGCGGCGGAGGCGGGGCTCCTCGCGCTTGTGCAAGCGCTCCTCGCCCAGGCGGAGGCGGGTGCGGGTTGGGTGATGCCCGGGTTTACCCATCTGCAGACCGCGCAGCCGGTGACCTGGGGCCACCACATGATGGCCTATGTGGAGATGTTTGGCCGCGATCTGAGCCGGGTGCGGGATGCGCGGGCGCGGATGAACGAATGCCCCCTGGGCGCGGCGGCCCTTGCGGGCACGTCCTTTCCCATTGACCGCGAGATGACGGCGCGCGCGCTGGGCTTTGACCGGCCAGCAGCCAACAGTCTGGATGCGGTGAGCGACCGGGATTTCGCGCTGGAGTTTCTGAGCGCTGCCTCGATCTGCGCGATGCATCTGAGCCGGTTCGCGGAGGAGTTGGTGATCTGGTCGTCCGCGCAGTTCCGCTTTGTGACGCTCAGCGATAGGTTTTCCACCGGCTCCTCGATCATGCCGCAAAAGAAGAACCCCGATGCCGCAGAACTGATCCGCGCCAAGGTGGGGCGGATTTTCGGGGCCAACACGGCGCTTATGATGGTGATGAAGGGCCTGCCGCTGGCCTATTCCAAGGACATGCAGGAAGACAAGGAACAGGTCTTTGACGCCGCCGATGCTTGGATGCTGAGCCTTGCGGCGATGGAAGGAATGGTGCGCGATATGACCGCCAATAGAAGCGCTCTTGCGGCGGCCGCGGGCAGCGGATTTTCCACTGCGACCGATCTGGCGGACTGGCTGGTGCGCGTGCTGGGCCTACCGTTCCGTGAGGCGCATCACGTGACGGGCAGCCTTGTGGCACTGGCAGAGGCCGAGGGCTGTGATCTGCCCGATTTGACGCTTGCGCAGATGCAGAAGGCGCATCCGGGGATCACGGGGGACGTTTTCACCGTGCTTGGGGTGGAAAACTCTGTAAACTCGCGCACATCCTATGGGGGCACGGCGCCCGCGCAGGTCCGCGCGCAGATTGCGCGCTGGAAGGAGGTCTTGGGATGAGATGGTCTATGATTGCGGTCGCGGTGCTGGCGCTTGCGGCCTGCGGCGCGGATGGCGAGCCGATACAACCGGTGGCGCAATCCGCCATCAGCCTTTCGACAAGCGGCGTGGGTCTTGGCACGCAGTTCGCGGTGCCGGGCATCCCGCTGCAGGTGAGCCTGGGGACCCAGTTGTGAGGCGCGGGTGGCTCATCGCCTGCGCGCTCTTGGCTTGCGCAGCCTTAAGCGCCTGCGCTGGGCCGCAGAACGATGACATCCCGGCAGGCCGCTCGGACACCCGCCAGCAGCCCAGCACCACCACGCCCGGAGTGAATCTCAGCGGCTACATCAATGTCGGCATCAAGAGGCGTTTCTGACATGTCCCCCTTGCGTTTGACCTTCCTCGCCCTGGCGATCTGGGGTGTGATCCACCCGATGTATTATTTCATCAGCTGGTTTCAGGCCAACACCTGGGACATCATGGCCATGGTCGACGCCTGGCACGTGAATGCCGCGGGATCGGGCCTCGTTTGGGATCTGACGATTGCGGCTGTCACGCTGACCGTTTGGATCATCGCGGAGGTGGCGGCGCGGCGCAATTGGATCGCGCTCATTGCGATTCCGGCCACCTTCTGTATTGGGGTGTCCTGTGGTCTGCCGCTTTACCTTTTCCTGAGGTCCGCGCCGGTCCGCTGAGCGGAATTCGAGTTTTTGGAAAGATAACGGATGGACCATTTCCTCTACCGGGACGGGGTGCTTTTTGCCGAAGACGTGGCGGTGGCGGAGATCGCGGCGGAGGTGGGCACGCCCTTTTACGTCTATTCCACCGCCACCTTGGTGCGGCACTACCGGCTGTTTGACGCGGCCCTTGCGGGCATGGATCACCTGATCTGCTATGCGATGAAGGCCAATTCCAATCAGGCGGTCCTGCGCACTCTGGCGGCGGAAGGTGCGGGCATGGATGTGGTGTCTGGCGGCGAATACCGGCGCGCAAAGGCTGCTGGCGTACCAGGAGAGCGGATCGTCTTTGCAGGCGTCGGCAAGACGCACGAGGAGATCGCGCTGGCGCTGGAAGGCGGTATCCGGCAGTTCAATGTGGAAAGCGAGCCGGAGCTTTTGCTGATCGACGCGGTGGCGCGCGCCATGGGCAAGGTCGCGCCCATCACGGTGCGGATCAACCCGGATGTGGATGCCAAGACCCACGCCAAGATTGCCACGGGGAAGTCGGAGAACAAGTTCGGCATCCCGATCAGCCGCGCGCATGAGGTTTATGACATGGCCGCGGGGCTCGCGGGCATCAAAGTGGTGGGCATCGACGTGCACATCGGCTCCCAACTGACCGATCTGGCGCCCTACAGGCAGGCCTTCCGCAAGGTGGCGGAGCTCACGCAGGCGCTGCGCGCCAAGGGGCATGAGATCACCCGGCTTGATCTGGGCGGGGGGCTTGGCATCCCCTACACCCAGTCCAATGAACCGCCGCCGCTGCCGATGGATTTCGGCGCGCTGGTCAGAGAAGAAGTGGGGCATCTGGGCTGCGAGATCGAGATTGAGCCGGGGCGGCTCATCGCCGGCAATGCAGGCCTGATGGTCACGGAAGTGATCTTTGTCAAATCGGGCGAGGGGCGGGATTTCCTGATCCTGGATGGCGCGATGAATGACCTTATCCGGCCCGCCATGTATGAGGCGCACCACGATATCGTTCCGGTGGTCGAGCCTGCGGCGGGGGCGGAAATGCAGCCGATGGACATCGTGGGCCCGGTTTGCGAATCCGGGGATACCTTTGCCAAACAGCGGATGATGCCGCCGCTGAAAGCGGGCGATCTTGTCGCATTCCGTTCGGCGGGGGCCTATGGTGCGGTGATGTCGAGCGAATACAACTCCCGCCCGCTCATTCCGGAAGTGCTGGTGAAAGGCGATCAATTCGCGGTTATCCGCCCAAGGCCCACCTTTGACGAAATGATAAATCGGGATACCATTCCTTCATGGCTTTAGGGCATGCCGCCCGCAGCCCCTGCTGATCGGAGCGACCCATGGCCTCATCTGCGCCCAACGACCACCGCCGTGCCTTTGCCAAGCTGCGTTGGCCGCTGCGGCTGACCTGGGCGGGTATGCTGGCCGAGCAGGTGGTCCGGGCGTTCTGGCCGCTGATGACGATTGCGCTGATGGTGCTGGCCCTCTTGATGCTGGGCGCGCAGGACGAATTGGCGCTTGAGGCGGTCTGGGGTCTTGCCGCTGCGGCAGGTGTGCTGGCGATTGGCGCGGTGGTCTACGCCGCGCGGCGTTTCCGCTGGCCGTCCAAGGATGCGGCGATGGCGCGGCTGGACGAAAGCCTGCCGGGCCGGCCCATCCAGGCGCTGCTGGATGATCCCGCGATTGGGGAAAGCGACCCGGCTTCCATGGCCGTCTGGCGCGCGCACAAGACGCGCATGGCGCAGCGGGCAAGTGCGGCAAAGCGCGTCAAGGGCGACCTGCGCGTGGCGAGGCAAGACCCTTACGCGCTGCGCTTTGTGGCGGTGCTTGCCTTTGTAGTGGCGCTGCTTTTCGGCTCCATCTGGCGGGTGGGTAGCGTGACGGAGCTGGGCACCGGCGGCACAGCACTTGCCAGCGGTCCGGTGTGGGAAGGCTGGGCGGAGCCGCCGCGCTATACCGGCAAGCCGACGCTTTACCTCAACGATCTTGACCCGGGCGCGCTGGAACTGCCGCAGGGCACGCTCATCACGCTGCGCTTTTACGGCGAGGTGGGCGCGCTCACGCTGAACGAAACCGTATCGGGCCGCACCGTTGAAGAGGGCGCCGAAGCGGAGACGGTACAGGATTTCACCGTCATCGACACCGGCGACATCGCCATCGAAGGGCCTGGCGGGCGGGTCTGGAACGTGACCGTGATGGCCGACACGCCGCCGCTGGTGGAGCGCGCGGGCGAGCCGGAGGTTTCCGCACTGGGCGAGACGCGGCTGCCGTTTTCTGCGCGCGATGACTACGGTGTGGAGGCGGGCGAGGCACGCTTTGCCCTTGATCTGGGCGCGGTGGACCGCCGCTTTGGCCTGACGCTTGAGCCGGAGGCGCGCGCGGACATCGTGGTGCCGCTGCCGATGCCCATATCGGGCAGCCGCGCGCAGTTCGAAGAGAACATGATCGAGGATTTCTCCAAGCATCCTTGGGCCAACCTGCCTGTGACGCTGCGCCTGTCGGTGCTCGATTCCGCTGAGCAGCGGGGCGAAACGGCCCGCTCTCAACTTGTTTTGCCAGGCCGCCGGTTCTTTGATCCGACCGCTGCGGCGGTGATCGAGATGCGGCGCGATCTGCTGTGGAGCCGCGAAAACGCGCCTCGCATGGCGCAGGTGCTGCGGGCGGTGGCCTACAAGCCGGAGGATGCGTTCCGTGCGGAAACCACCGCATTGCGTGTGCGCAAGCTCATCGAACGGCTTGAGCTGCACGCCAGCTATGGGCTGAGCGATGAGGTGCAAGAAGAGCTTGCCGAGGACATGTGGGACCTCGCGATTGAGCTGGAGGAAGGCGTGCTGGCGGACGCGCTGGAGCGGATGCGCCGCGCGCAGGACCGCTTGCAAGAGGCCATCCGCAACGGCGCCTCCGACGAGGAGATCGCGGAGCTGATGGACGAGCTGCGCCGCGCAACAGAAGAGTACATGCGCCAGCTCAGCCGCCAGCAGGCCCAGCAGAACGAGCGCGACGGCGTGGACCAGCCCCAGCAGCAGCAGGGCGAGAGCATGCAGATGACGCAAGACGATCTGCAGCGCATGATGGACCGCATTCAGGAGCTGATGGAGCAGGGCCGCATGGCGGAAGCCGAACAGGCGCTGCGCGAGCTTCAGGAGATGATGGAGAACATGCGTGTGACGCAGGGCCAGCAGGGACAGGGCCAGCAAAGCCCGGGCGAGCAGGCGATGGAGGGCTTGGCCGACACGCTGCGCCAGCAGCAGGGCCTTTCCGATCAGGCGTTCCGCGACCTGCAGGAACAGTACAACCCCGGCGCCCAGGCCGGCGAAAGCGAGGGCAATGAGGGTCGCAACGGCGGCCAGGGTCAGGGCGAAAGCCACGAGGGCCAGCAGGGTCAGGGCGAAGGCCAGGGCGAACAGCAAGGCAGCCGCGGCGACGGGACGGAGCAAGAGGGCCAGCAGGGTGCCGGTGGCGCAGAGCAGAGCCTTGCCGACCGCCAGCAGGCGCTGCGCGATGAGCTGCGCCGCCAAGAGGGCCGCTTGCCGGGCGGCGGTACGCCCGAGGGCGATGCCGCGCGTGAGGCGCTGGACCGCGCGGGCCGCGCGATGGACCGGGCTGAAGACGCGCTGCGCAACCAGGACCTTGCCGGGGCCATCGACAACCAGTCCCAGGCGATGGAGGCGCTGCGCGAAGGCATGCGCTCTCTGGGGGAGGCGATGGCGCAGCAGGAGCAGGAGCGTCAGCCGGGCCAAGGCACGCAGGAAAGCGACCGCCGCGCGGAAAACCGCGATCCGCTGGGCCGCGAACAGGGCGGAAATGGCGCGGAGAGCACCGATGGGCCGCTGGCCATGGGCCCGGATGCCGCCGACCGCGCGCGCCGCCTGCTCGATGAAATCCGCCGCCGCTCCGGCGAGGCGGAGCGCCCGGAAGTCGAACGCGACTATCTCAACCGGTTGCTCGACCGGTTCTAAAGCGCTTCGCGCGGCAAAAAGGGTTAGCTGCGCCTCTTAGGTCGGGTGTGCTGTGTCAGCCGCCCGACCGCGTCGCTGCATCATCCAGCCAGCGCGTCGCGCCGCGGGCGTAGCCGTCAAGCGTGACGCGCAACCCGTCCACCCAAGCCACATAGGCGGACAAGAGCGGGTCCATGCCCGGCACGCTCTGGGCGATCTGTGGCGCGTAGATATAGATCAGCGCGAGCACCGCGAAGATCACCAGCATCAGCACCAGTCCGCTGCGAAAGCTGCGGCGCTTGCGCCGGGTTGAGGGCGCTTCGATCCCCGGCGCGTCGGCCGTGCCGCTGCGATCTTCATCGCTGCGCAGGGTCGAATTGATCTCTTCAATGTCCGGCAGCAGATCGCGGCGCGAGGATATCGCGGCAGCGGTCACTTCCGCCTCTGACAGGGGCTCCGGCTCGCCGCGCAAGCGCGCCATGCGCTTGCGGGCCTCCAGCGTGCGCTGGGCGGTTTGATCCGCCTCATGGGCCTCTTCCAGACCCAGATCCGGCTGGCTTTCGAGCGGCTCTGTTGCCTCCCTCCGCCGCTCCGCCTGCTCGGCCTCCGCCTCCTGGCGCAGGATATCGGCCACAGCGGGGTCAAGCGCCTTGCGCGGTCGTTCACCGGTGTGCTTCTTTTCCTCGGAAGGATGATCCTCGGCCTCCGCCGCACGGGTCGGTGTTACCTCCTCCGTTGGCGCGGGCTCTTGGGGTCCAAGCTCCGCCGCGGCCTCTGCCTCAATGTGATCTGGATGAGCCTGAAACCAGGTCTGCCCGCAGTTGGAACACTGAACATCGCGGCCCTCCTGAGGGATCACGTCATCCGGCACCTCGTACTGCGCGTCGCAATTAGGACAGGTCAACCGCATGATTGTTCTCAATTTCTCAACAGTGCTCTCAGGCCGTCGTGATTAACATATGTCGCAGCAACCCTGTGGAAAAGTGCAATCTGACCCCGTCAACCCGGTTGCGGTGCATTGAATCCCAAGCGGTGCTGAGGCACAACATTTCGCAAAAGAAGAGGGCACCTTGTGATCGAGCTGGATAATGTGGGCTACAGCTACGGCGGCGGGGAGCTTTTGTCGGAGGTGTCGCTGAAGCTCGCGGCAGGCTCTTTCCACTTTCTGACCGGACCGTCGGGCGCGGGCAAGACGACGCTGCTCAAGCTCTGTTATGGCGCGCTGTTGCCCACCGCGGGGCACGTGCGGCTCTTTGATGCGGATGTGCGGGCGCTCGGGCGCGATGACATTGCCGTTGTGCGCCGCCGCATCGGTGTCGTGCACCAGGACGTGCAGTTTCTCGACCATCTTGATGTGGCACAGAACGTGGCTTTGCCGCTCACGGTCTCGGGACGGCACGAGGAGGCGCAAAGCGGGGATCTGGGGGAGCTGATGAGCTGGGTTGGCCTGACAAATCGCGCCGCAGCCCTGCCGCCTGAGCTGTCGGGGGGCGAGCGTCAACGTGCGGCCCTTGCGCGCGCGGTGATCATGTCGCCCGATGTGGTGCTGGCCGATGAGCCGACGGGGAACGTGGACTGGGACATGTCCCAGCGGCTCTTGCGGCTGCTGATCGAGCTGAACAAGATGGGCAAGACGGTACTCATCGCGACCCATGACCTGAGCCTTATTCGCGCGACAAAGGCGCATGTGCAGGCCCGCGTGCTGCGCATTGCGAACCGGCGCATTCAATTGGCGGGGGCAGACCTGTGAAGGTTTTTCTGAGCAATTTGAAAGCGGTATGGGCGGGTGACCGGCAGGCGGACCGGGTTGTGCCTCCCTCTGGCTTTACCGCGCAGCTCACGCTTTTTGCGGCCGGAGCGATGGCGTTTCTGGCGGTCTTTGCGCTCGCGCTGTCGCTGGCCTCAGGACGGTTGGCGCAGACCTGGGGCGCGGAGCTGGCCCGGTCGGCCACGATCCGCATCGTGGCACCGCTGGATCAGCGCGCAACGCAGACGGCGGCGGCGCTGCGCATTCTGGAGACGACCAAGGGCGTGGCCAGCGCCCGCGCGCTCACCGATGGCGAACAGGCCGCGCTGTTGGAGCCCTGGTTTGGCGCAGGCTTAGCGCTGGACAGCCTCCCGGTGCCGCGGCTCATCGAAGTGATCGAGACCTCAGAAGGGATTGATGCGGCGGGCCTGCGTCTGCGGCTGCAGGCGGAGGTGCCCGGCGCGGTGCTGGATGACCACGCGCGCTGGCGTGCCCCGCTTGTGCAAGCGGCCGCGCGGCTTCGGCTACTGGGCTGGACCGCGGCATTGCTGATCTTGGCCGCGGTCGCCGCGATGATCACGCTGGCCGCCCAGGCCGCCTTGGCCGCCAATGCGCAGGTGATCACGGTGCTGCGGCTGGTGGGGGCCACGGATGATTACATTGCCCATGCCTTCGTGCGCCGTTTCACCTTGCGCGCGCTGGCGGGCGCGGCTGCGGGCACCGCCTTGGGCATGCTCGCCGTGCTGGTGTTGCCTGGAAGCGGAGAGGGTGGATTTCTCACCGGTCTGCGGTTTCAGGGCGCACAATGGGGGGTGCCGGTGCTGGTGCCGGTCCTGGCAGGGATTGTCGCCTTTGGCGCCACCGGTGCTGCGGCCCGACGCACTTTGGGAGGGCTATCGTGATGGTGCTGCTGCAATGGGTGCGTTCAATCCTTTATATCGTCATCGTGACCGTCGCGATGCCGCTTTTTGGTCTGGCCTTTGCGCCGATGGCGATGTTTTCCAAGAAATGGGCATACCGCGCCTGCAATTCCTACGCCGCTTTTTGCATGTGGCTGGCACGGCCCCTCATCGGGTTGCGCTGCGAGGTGCGCGGCACCGTGCCCCAGGGGGAGGTGCTGGTCGCCTCCAAGCACCAGTCCTTTCTGGACATCATGATGATCTTTCACGCGCTGCCTGAGCCAAAGTTCATCATGAAAAAACAGATCCTCTGGACGCCCGTGATCGGCCAGTACACCAAGCGCATGCAGATGATCGCAGTGGACCGCGGCAAGCGGGGCAAGGCCATTTCGCAGATGATCGCGGATGTGAATGCGGGCCGTGTCGACCCCGGCCAGATCGTGATCTATTCCCAGGGCACGCGGGCCGCTCCCGGTGCCAAGCTGCCTTACAAAGTCGGGACGGCGGTACTCTACGAGCAATTGGGCCAGCCTTGCGTGCCCGCCGCCACCAATGCGGGATACTTCTGGCCGCGCCGGGGGCTTTACCGGCGGCCCGGGCTGGCGGTCGTCGAATTCCTGGAACCGATTGCGCCGGGGCTGGGAAAGGACGACTTCATGAAAACGCTGGAGACCCGTGTTGAGACCGCCTCTGACGCGCTTTTGGAGGAGGCGGGCTGGCGGCCGGATCATGCGTAAGATTGACAGCATCGCAGCGCTTGAGGCGCTTTATGGCAGCCCTGGCGCGCCGGCGCTGCGCAAGGTGGCGGACCGGCTGACACCGCTTTATCGGCGCTGGATTATGGCCTCCAGGCTGTGTGTCCTGAGCACGGTAGGGCCTGACGGCACGGACGGCAGCCCGCGCGGCGATGACGGCCCTGTGGTGCTAGAGCTTGATCCCCAGACGCTTGCGCTGCCCGATTGGCGCGGCAACAACCGGTTGGATTCGTTGCGCAATATCGTGGTCGATGGGCGGGTGTCGCTGATGTTTATCGTGCCGGGGTCTCACAATGTTGTGCGGCTCAATGGCCGGGCCATGCTGACGGATGACAATGGCTTGCGCGCGCGTTTTGAAAAAAAATCCGCGCGGCCTGCCACCGTGATCGTGATCCGCATTCAGGAAATCTACACCCAATGCGCCCGGGCGCTGATGCGGGCGGGCACCTGGTCCGGCGTGGATGAAAGCGAGGGGCTGCCCAGCGTCGGTGCGATCCTGGCGGAGGTCACGCAAGGCGAAGAAGGCGGTGCGCCCTATGACGCGGCCTGGGGCGCGCGGGCGGCCAAGACGATGTGGTAGAGTGACTTCGTGACGGGGTGAGGCTCAGCCGATCAGCGTGACCTGCACGCCCTTTTCTTCCAACGCCCGCAGCACCGGATTGCGGAACCGGCGCGCGAGGTCGGATTTGAAGAGGCTCACCCGTTCCAGCCGGGGCAGCGCCAGCAGGGCGTCGAGATTTTCCCAAGTGCCCGTCAGCCCCAGGGACACGCGTTCGAGCCGTTGAGCCGTGCGCAGGGAT
>JBCCPS010000043.1:0-25256 GCA_039024775.1 Pseudomonadota bacterium | reverse complement strand
CGTCGGCATATCTTTAAGAGCCTCAAACACGTCCCCCTCGGTGCGCACCAGCACCGTTGTGCGGCCAAAGACGGTCAAACCAAGCGCCGCTGCGCTAAGGCCCGCATGTCCCGTCAACGTGCCTGTGAACGCGCCCGTGGTAACCAGCACTTTTTCGGCAGCGACCAGCGTGCCGTCCCAGAGCGTGATCTCAACGCCGCCCTTTACCGCGCGGATGTCTCGCGCGGGCTGGCGGATAACCTCTGCGCCCGCGCTTTCGGCGAGCACGGTCTGGGCGCGAACAAGGCGCCGCGGACTGATATGACCTGCCGCCCCGCGCTCCACCAAACCGTCCGCGCCATCATCAACGGCGAGGAATGGATAGCGCGCGCGCAGTGCTGCGGTGTCCAGCTCCTCAATGTCTGCGCCGATTCTGCCTCCGTTTGCGGCACACAGGGCGTTATAGCTCGATCCCGGATGCCCCAGCCCCAGGTAACCTGAGGGCGTGTAAAAGGAGATACCGCTGCGCGCCTCAATGTCGCGGTAGCGCGCGATGGCGGCGCCTGCGGTCGCGGCCAATTCCGGCATCGGGTCCACGCGGCGGGTCATTCGCCCCTCATCATAATGGCTGGCGAAAACGCCGCTGTGCTCGGCGCGGCTTTCAGGTTCATCTGGCCCGATTACCGCAATTCCTTCCCACATTTCAGCAAGATGGCGCGCGGCCGCGCTGCCAAAAAGTCCTCTTCCAATCACCGCTATTTTGAACATGGCTGACCTCGAAAACTGCAAGTTCAACTGCGTTGGGCCCCGCATGGGGCCTGCGCTGGCGGCTGCTGGCACGCCCCCGTGTAGAACGGCTTTTTCCGGCTTGCGCAAGGTCAGGGTTGTTATAGTATCACGCCGCCTGCTCTTTGGCCGCTGCCAATGAAAAGCCACCTGAAAAGAGCAACAGGGAAACAAAAAAATCAAAGGATATCACATGCAGTTATTCACCAGAATGGCCTGCGCCACCGTGCTGTCGCTTGCGGGCGCGGTCACCGCATCCGCGCAGCAGACAAGCCTCACCATCGGATCAGGCTTTGGTCCGTCGTCCGAGGTGCCGGACCCCCGCGCGGGCTACAACGGCTGGACCTCCAACCAGACCGGTGTGACCGAAACGCTTATGGGCATCGATTATGACCTGCAGCTTTACCCGCGCCTGGCAGAGAGCATCGAGCAGGCGGGTCCCACCACCTGGCGCGTGACGCTGCCGACTGATGTGACATTTCATGACGGCACACCGCTGACGGCACAGGCGGTGATCGACGCGATTGCCCCCATCAGTCAGGAAGGGCACCCGGGCCACAACAAGCGGATCGCCAACCTGCTGGATCTGGCCTCCATGTCTGCGGACGGCGACCATGTTGTGGTGTTTGAGACCAACAGCCCCAACGCGGCCTTCGCCTGGACGCTGTCGGAGCCCGGCATCGCCACCCTGGGCACAGCATCGGAGGAATTCCCGATTAACGCCACTGGTCCCTTCGTCTTCAAAGAGGCGGTGGTCGAGCAATCCTATTCCGTAGTGGCCAACCCTGATTACCGCCTCGGCACGCCCGGTCTGGAAGAAGTGACGGTGGTTTACGCCTCCGATCCCGGCGCGCAGGCGCTGGCCTTTGAGGCCGGTGAGGTCGACATGGTGATCAACTACCCCGAGACCGATTTTGAGCGCATCACATCCACCGGTGCGCAGGGCTTTAGCGCGCCCACCGCGCGGCTTTACTTCTACTCCGTCAACACCGCGAGCGGGCCGCTGGCAAATCCACTGATCCGTCAGGCCGTCTCGCTGGCGATTGACCGCGAGGGCATCGTGGACGCGGTGCTCTCCGGCGTAGGTGGCCAGCCTGCGGGCACGATGTTCCCGGCGGGCAAGGGCTGGGCTGCTGACATCCCCGCGGTGCACGACATGGCCCGTGCCGAAGAGCTGCTGGCCGAAGCCGGTGCGGTGAAGGAAGGCGGCACGTGGATGCTGGACGGCGAACCGCTTGAGATCGACATCGTCACTTACACGGGTCGCGCGCCGCTGTCGCCCACAGCAGAATTGACGCAGGCCTTCCTGCAGGCCATCGGCGTCAAATCCTCCGTGCGCGTAGGCGAATGGGGGGCCAGCGCTGACATGCTCAAGGGCGGTGAGGCGGACCTCTTCCTGCAGGCCTGGGTGATGACGCCCCAAGGCGATCCAAGCGGCGTGCTGGAGACGCTGCTCAAAACCGGTGGCGGGTCCAACTCCGGCAATTACTCCAACCCCGAGCTCGACAAGTTGTTGGCAGACGGGCGCCTGACATTTGATCCGGAAAAGCGCGCGGAAATCTATGATGCCGCGCAAGAAATCATCACGTCAGAAGCAGCGCTCATCCCGGTCTTCCACGTGAGCCAGGTGAATGTCGCAAAGCCGGGCCTCACGGGTTATGCCGTGCACCCGACAGAGACCTATTGGGTCACCCATGAGACGAAGTTCGAAGAATGACACTTCGTGTCTCCGGCCTGAATGCGACGCGTTCGGGCCGGGTCATCCTACATCCGACATCGCTCGACATCGCGCCGGGTGACCGGATCGGGCTTGTCGGTCCGTCGGGCTCTGGCAAGTCCACACTGGGCCACGCTCTGGTGGACGATCTGCTGGCCCAGGGCCGCGATGTGGCCTTTGTCCCACAAAGCCCGGATGAAGCGCTCGACCCGCTGCGGACCATGGGCCATCACTGGCGCGAGGCGGAAACGGCGCTGGGCCTTGCTCACGACACCGCGCGTCAGACGCAGCTTTTTGCGGCGCTCGACATCACCAAGGGCGATCTGCGCAAGCGGCCCTGGGGTTGGAGCCGGGGCATGCAACAGCGCTTTGTGATCGCGATGGCCCTGATCGGGCGGCCCGCGCTCATTGTGCTGGATGAGCCGACCTCCGCCCTTGATCCGGTGGTGGCGGCGCGCACGATGGATTTGCTCGATGAGTTTCTTGGCGGGACGCAAACCGCGATGATCCTGATCACGCATGATCTAGGGCTGGCTGCGCGGCGGGTGGACACGCTGATGGTCATGGACGCGGGCCATCTGGTGGAGATCGCGCCCACCGCAGAGCTTTTGCAGCGGCCAAAGACGCGCGCCGCGCGGCTGCTGTCAGAGCACAAGTGCTGGCTGACGCTGCCATGCTGAGCCTAGAACGTGTCTGCGCGCGCCGGGGCAAGGTGGAGGTGCTGCACGACATCACGCTGTCCGTGCCCGCTGGCAAAACGCTGGCGGTGGTGGGGGAAAGCGGCGCTGGAAAATCGACGCTCCTTGCCTGCATCCTGGGCCTGCTGGCGCCCAGCAGCGGCACCATCACCTGGGCCGGAGCGCCGGTGCGCGCGGCCCGGCCCGCGCTGGTGATGCAAGAGCCGCGGTCGGCCTTCAACCCGGTGCGCGCGCTGCGCCACTCGGTCAGTGAGCCGCTGATTGCGCAGGGCAAAGACGTGCCCCGGGACCGGTTGGAGCGGCTGTGCGCGGGGCTCGAACTGCCGTTTGAGCTGCTGTCGCGCAGGCCCGGCGAGGTCTCCATCGGGCAGGCGCAGCGCGCGGGTATCCTGCGCGCGCTGATCGCGGCGCCGCCGCTGATCCTCTTTGATGAGCCCTTGTCAGCGCTGGATGCCGCCACGCAGAAGCACACCGCCAGATTGATCACCGATCTGCAGGCCGAAGAGGGCTTTGCCGCGCTGATCGTCACGCATGATCTGGGCTATGCCTGCGCCCATTCGGATGACTTAGCGGTGCTTAGGGCGGGTAGGGTGGAGGAGGTCGCGGCACCTGGTGATTTTGTCGCCGGTCCACGGACGGATTACGGCCGCAAGCTGCAAGAAGCCGCGTTTTCGCTGGGCGCCTTGGAACGCGTGCCATGATCCCGGTCGTCCTCAGCCTTGTTCTGCGCGCGATCGTGGTGCTCACGGCGGTGGCCATCGCGACCTTTGCGCTTTTGTGGCATGCACCGGGCGATCCGGCGTTGGCGATTGCGGTCGCGCGCTACAATTCGGTCGTCCCCGATGAAGTCATCGCCCAGATCCGCGCCGAAGCCGGGCTCGACGCAGGCTTCTGGCCCGCCTTCCTGGCGTGGATCGGCCCGCTGCTGACGGGGGATTTTGGCAATTCATCTGTCACGGGACGCGAGATTTGGCCCGATCTGGTCACCGCGATGGGCTACAGTTTCCCTCTCGCGCTGATTGCACTCGTGATGGGCATGGCCATCGCTCTGCCGCTTGCCATCCTCGCAGCCAAGCGCCCCGGCAGCCTGCTGGACCGGTTGGCCGTGGCCGTCGCTTCCACCGGCGTGGCGATCCCGCAGTATTGGCTCGCGCTGCTGCTCATTCTGCTTTTTGCAGTGCAACTGGGATGGCTTCCGGCAGTGGGTGCGCGGACGCCTGCCCACATGGTGCTGCCTGCGCTGACGCTGGCGCTGGGGGTCGCGGCCTCCCTTACGCGGATCATCCGGTCGGGCATTCTGGAGGCGCGCGAACAGCCGTTTCTGCCTGCGTTTCGCCGCCGCGGCGTCGCTGATCCGGTGTTGGCGCGCGCGCATCTGGCACCACATGCGGCGGTGCCCGTGGTCACGGTTTTGGGGCTGGAGCTTGCCTTCTTGCTGGAAGGCGTTGTGGTGGTGGAGGTGATCTTTGGCCGCCCGGGCTTAGGCGGTTTTCTGGTGAATGCCATCGCGGCGCGGGACTTTCCCAAGGTGCAGGCGGTAGTCCTGCTGACGGCGGTGGTCTTTGTCGTGGTCAACCTTGCGATTGATTTGTTTTACCGGGTGCTCGACCCGCGCATGGGAGAGCAGGATGCGTAGCGTGATCGTGCTCGCCTTGGTGTTCGTAGCGCTTGCGGTCCTTGGGCCGGTGCTGGCACCCCATGATCCCAATGCGATCAACATCCCTGAAAGGTTGAGCCCGCCCTCAGCCAAGTGGATCCTCGGCACGGATGCGCTGGGCCGGGACATTCTGTCCCGTCTGCTGCACGGCGCCCGCTGGTCGCTGGGGTTGGCGTTTCTGATCTCTGTGATCGGGCTCATTCTCGGCACCGCGATGGGGCTGATTGCAGCTCTTGGGCACCCTTGGGTCGACTGGGCGGTGATGCGCACGACCGATGCCTTCCTGTCCTTTCCAGAGCTCGTTGCGGCGGTGGTGATTGCCGGCATTCTGGGCGCGGGCACGGAAACGCTGATCTTTGCCTTGGGCATCACCAGCTGGATGCGCTATGCGCGCGTGGCCCGCGGCATCGGGCTGTCCTTGCAGACCCGCGGCTATGTGGTGCAGGCGCGGCTGGCGGGGCTTTCCGCGCTCAAAATCGCGCGCTGGCACTATGTGCCCGCGCTGATGCCCTCGCTGGTGGTGGTCTGGACCGGGATGTTCGCCCGCGCCATCCTGGGCATCTCCGCGCTGGGGTTCCTGGGCTTTGGCGTGCAACCGCCCACCGCGGAATGGGGCACGATGCTGCTGGATGCGCGCATCCACATGCGCTCGACCCCGCTGCAGATGATCTGGCCGGGCATGGCGGTGGCGATCTGCGTGCTGGCGATCAACCTCACCGGCGATGCGTTGCGCGACAGGTTGACCGCGCAGGGCGTGTAAAGGCGCGCTTGAGAGGGAAAATCAGTGAGCCTTGCACTGAAAGGCGCGTGGGAGACATGCGGCCCGCGTCACAGCAAGGTTGCCCCTGATGCCGCGAACTCTGACACTCTTCGACCAGAGCGCCAGCATTCCAGAATGGCCTGCGCCGTCTCTTGCGAAGCGGCCTGCCCACTGACCTCAATGTCATACACCCGACCGGCATGGACTTCGTGAAAGTCCTGTTCCGCACTGCCAAGCGGGCGATCTCCCCGCGCGCGTTCCCGGGCCTTCAATTCGCCCAGCTCGCAGTGGACCCCCACGAAAAAGACATCGAAGGGCGCCAGCAGGTTCTTGAGCTGAGGAACCCATTCAGGGGTGTCCAAGATGTGCTCCACAATCAGGTTGTTCCCTGCTTTTGCGTAAGCCGCCAAGGAGACATGAAAGCCATCGAAAAATGGGTGCCGCATGTCAGACCAAAGGAAGTCTCCGTGCGCTATGCGTTCGCTCGGCAAAACGCCACTGTCGCGCAGATGATCAATGGAAATGTGCCAGAACGGGAGCTCAACCACTCCCTGGATCGCTTTAGCCAAAGTGGATTTGCCGCTGCTTGAAGGACCGTGCAAGATGATGATCTGACCATGCATGACAGGCTCCGAAAACGTCGACGCGGCAAAGGGGCCTTGATTTATGAACCAGGGCGACCGTCCGCTTATCCGCCGAACCGCCCTTCAAACCGGCTCTTGCGTGTACTTCCTCAACTCCGCCCGCGCCACCTGCCGCCGGTGCACGGCGTCTGGCCCATCCGCCAGCCGAAGCGCGCGCTGCCAGGTCCAGGCCATGGCCAGCGGGGTATCCTGGGAAATGCCTTGACCGCCGTGCATCTGTACGGCCTCATCAATCACCTTCAAAGCCACACGCGGGCCCACCACCTTGATCTGTGAAATCCAGGGCGCCGCCGCGCGCGCATCGCCTTGATCCATGTACCAAGCGGCCTTCAGGCACAGCAGTCGCGCCATCTCGATCTCCATCCGGCACTCCGCGATGATGTCGTAATTCGCGCCCAGCTTGGCCAGCGGTTTGCCAAAGGCCTCGCGTTGCAGCGACCGCCGGGTCATCAGCTCTAGCGCCGCTTCCGCCTGACCGATGGAGCGCATGCAGTGGTGGATGCGCCCGGGCCCGAGCCGCCCCTGTGCGATCTCAAAGCCGCGGCCTTCGCCCAGGAGCATGTTCTCCGCAGGCACGCGGACGTCCCGAAAGCGGATGTGCATGTGCCCGTGCGGCGCGTCGTCGTGGCCGTAGACCAGCATGGGGCGCAGGATCTCGATGCCCGGCGTGGCCGCATCCACCACGATCATCGACTGGCGTTTGTGTTTGGGGAGGTCCTCCCCGCCGGTTTTGCACATCACGATGTAGACCTTGCAGCGCGGGTCGCCTGCGCCGCTGGCCCACCACTTTTCGCCGTTGAGCACGTAGTCATTACCGTCGCGCACGCAGGAGAGCGAGATGTTGGTGGCATCAGAGGAGGCCACGTCAGGCTCCGTCATCAGGTAGGCGGAGCGGATTGACCCTTCGAGCAGCGGCGCCAGCCACTGCTCTTTCATGGCTTGCGTGCCGTAGCGTTCGAAAACCTCCATGTTGCCCGTGTCGGGCGCGGAGCAATTGAACGTCTCCGCCCCCAGCGGTGTGCAGCCCATTTCCTCCGCGAAATGGGCGTATTCCACCGTCGTCAGCCCATAGCCCTTGTCGCTGTCCGTCAGCCAGAAGTTCCAGAGCCCCGCATCCTTGGCCCTTTGCTTGAGCCCTTCCAGGATCTCCGCCTGCCGCTCGGTGTAGGTCCAGCGGTCGCCCTTGCCGATCTCTTCGTGGTATTCGGCCTCCACCGGCATCACCTCATCGCGTATCATGGCGGTGACGCGGTCCAGAAGGTCCTGGTGTTCGGGGCGCAGGCCGAGGTACATGGGTTTTCCTTTGCGTGAGGGGTGTCGCATAGCGCGCAGACTTGCTTAGAATGCAGCGACTGTGAAGGGGGGACGTCACGTGCACACCTATGACAAGGCGGAATTGGAGCGCTACCTGCAAGCCCATGTGCCGGGCTTTGGCGCGCTTGACTCGGTGGAGAAGTTCTCCGACGGGCAGTCCAACCCGACCTACAAGCTGATCTCGAGCGATGCGGCCTTTGTGCTGCGCGCCAAGCCGCCGGGCAAATTGCTCAAATCCGCCCATGCGGTGGACCGGGAGTTTCGCGTGATGCAGGGGCTGGCGGGCACCGGCGTCGCCGTGCCGCGGGTGCTGCACCTGAGCGGGGAGGACACGCCGCTGGGGACCCAGTTCTTCGTGATGGAAATGGTGGAGGGCCGGATTTTCTGGGATCCTTCGCTGCCGGAGCTGGACAAGCCAGCGCGCGGGCGCGTCTATGACGCGATGAACGCCACACTGGCTGCGCTGCATTCGGTGGAACCGGAGGCGGTGGGCCTCGGTGACTACGGCAAGCCCGGCAATTATTTTGAACGCCAGGTGGGCCGGTGGTCCGGCCAGTACCGCGCGGCGGAGACGGAGACGCTCGCGGATGCCAATTGGGTGATGGACTGGCTTGCGGCCAACATGGTGGCCGATGACGGCGCGTCTTCAATCGTGCACGGTGACTACCGGATCGACAACATGATCTTCGCGCCGGACCGGGAGGAGGTTGTCGCGCTCCTGGATTGGGAGCTCAGCACATTGGGCCATCCGCTTGCTGATCTGGCCTATCAATGCATGCACTGGCGGTTGCCGCATGCGGGGCACTTTCGCGGCTTGGCGGGCGTGGACCGGGCGGCGGTAGGGCTGCCGTCGGAGGACGCCTACGTCGATCTTTACTGCCAGCGGCGCGGGATCGCGCGGCCAGACAATTGGCGGTTCTACCTGGTGTTCAGCTACTTCCGCTTGCTGGCGATCCTGCAGGGGGTCTACAAGCGTGGGCTGGATGGCAATGCCTCCAATCCGCGGGACGCGGATATGATGCGGCAGGTGATTGCCCTGATGGCGGGTGAGGCGCGGAGGCTGGCGGATGGCTGAGGCAGGCGTCATCGAACACTTCTTTTCGGCCCATTCGGCCTATGCCTACCTCGGCGCGTGGGAGCTCAAGCGGATTGCGGATGCGGCGGGTTGGCAGATCGCGCATCGCCCGATTGACCTGAACCCGGTGATCGCCGCCACCTCCGGCGCGTCCTTTGGCGGGCGCAGCCAGGCGCACAAGGACTACTTCTTTGGCCGCGACATGTTCCGCTGGGCGGAACTGCGCGAGCTGCCGATGATCCGGCACCGGCCCAGCTTTCACGACAATCCGATGGCCCTGCCAAACGGCGCCATCATCGCAGCGGGTGAGATGGCCGGGGATCTCAGCCGAGCGATCATGCTGGCCCATTGGCGCGATGATGCGGACATCGCGGATGCCGCTACCCTGCGCGGTCTGGCCGAAGAGGTGGGGCTTGACGGCGTGAAGATCCTGTCAGGCGCGCAAAGCGCTGAGGTCCAGTCAAAGCACAGCGCCAACACCGATGAGGCCATTGCCCGGGGCATTTTCGGCTCGCCCACCTATTTTGTGCGCGGTGACATGTTCTATGGCCAGGACCGGCTCGCGATGGTTGAGCGCGCCATCGCGCAGCCTTTCGCGCCTTGAGCCGGGCATGACGAGGGGATTGCGCGCAAGCCGTCCGCGCGGATATGCCGGATCAAAGACCGGGGGACAGGCATGATCCAGAACGACTGGCGGCTGGGCGTGGACATCGGCGGGACCTTCACGGACGTGGTGCTCGAATGCGGTGATGCGCGGCACTCCACCAAGGTGCTCACGACCTATAGTGCCCCCGAAGACGCCATTCTCGAGGGGCTCACACAGGTCTGCGCGGCGGCGGGCATCGCGGCTTCACAGATCGCGCAGATCATCCACGGCACCACGCTGGCCACCAACGCGCTGATCGAACGGCGCGGGGCCAAGACCGCCTTCATCACCACCAAAGGCTTTCGCGACACCGTGGAGATGCGCACCGAAAGCCGGTTTGAGCAATATGACCTAAACCTCACGCTGCCTGACCCGCTGCTGCCGCGCCAGCGCCGCTATGTGCTCAGCGAACGCGTGGGCGCGGATGGCGGCGTGCTGATCCCGATTGAGCGGGCGGAGATCGAGGCGCTTGCCGATACTTTGAGACAAGCCGGATACGACAGCATCGCGGTGGGCTTTCTGCACAGCTACCTCAACCCCGCGCATGAACGGCTGGTGGGCGCGGTGTTGGCGCAGATGTTGCCGGGCGTCATGGTTTCGCTTTCCTGCGATGTCTCGCCCCAGATGCGCGAATATGAGCGTTTCAACACAACCATCGCGAACGCCTACATCAAGCCGCTGATCAAGAGCTACCTGATGCGGCTCGAAGGTCGGTTGAAACAGGCGGGTGCTGCGTGCCCCATTTTTCTGATGCATTCGGGCGGGGGCATCATCTCGCTTGAAAGCGCGGCGGAGTTTCCGGTGCGGCTGGTGGAAAGCGGCCCTGCGGGCGGCGCGGTCTTTGCCGCCACGATTGCCGCGCGATACGGGCTGGACAAGGTGCTCAGCTTTGACATGGGCGGGACGACGGCGAAGATTTGCCTCATCAAGAAGCAGACGCCAAAGACCGCGCGCGTCTTCGAGGTGGCGCGCTCCTATCGGTTCAAGAAGGGCTCCGGCATGCCCATCTCGATTCCGGTGATCGACATGGTGGAGATCGGCGCGGGAGGTGGAAGTCTCGCCCATGTGGACGGTATGCGGCAGATCAGGGTGGGGCCAGAGAGCGCGGGCTCCGAACCCGGTCCGGCGTGCTATGGCCGGGGTGGGGCGCGGCCCGCGGTGACGGATGCCGATCTGGTTCTGGGTAAGCTCGACCCCGGGACTTTCGCGGGCGGCTCCATTCCGCTTTATCCTGAGAAATCGGCAGAAGCCCTGCGCACCCATCTGGGAGAGACACTGGACATGGACGCCCAAACAGCGGCCTTCGGGCTGGCGGAAGTGGTAGATGAAAACATGGTCAATGCCGCGCGGGTGCATGCGGTGGAAAATGGCGAGGACCTCGGCAGCTATACGATGATTGCCTTCGGCGGCGCGGCTCCTTTGCACGCGGCCAGGCTGTGCGAAAAGCTGGGTGTGGCGCGCTGTTTGGTCCCTCCCGGGGCGGGCGTGGGATCGGCCATTGGGTTCCTGCGCGCGCCCTTCAGTTTTGAGGCCAACCGCAGCGTCTACATGCGGCTTGCGGATTTTGATGCAGCAATCGCGCAAGAGACCTTTGCCGCTTTGGCAGAGGAAGCCACGGGCTTTGTGCGCACCTGCGACGCCGACGCGCCTATTGAGGCCACGCTCCGCGTCTACATGCGCTATGTCGGGCAGGGCTGGGAGATACCGGTCAGCCTCACGCCAGAGCAGGCGGCCCATCCCGAGGCAGAGACCTACCGCACCCTCTTTGAGGCGGATTATGCCAAACTCTTTGGCCGCAAGGTCGCGGGCATGGACATTGAAATCACCGTCTGGTCCGTCAATGCGACAACGCCCATGCCGGAGACGGACCCCGCCGCGCCGATGAGCGGCGGCACAGAGGCCCCCTTGGCGGGCCACAGAGACCTCTTTGATCCGGCGTTGGGCCGCATGGTGACAGCGCGCATCGTGGATCGCGCGGAGATGGCGCCGGGACAGTGCGTGGTCGGTCCTGCGGTCATCGTGGAAGATGAGACCTCCATCATCCTGCCCATGAGCCGCCGCGCCATCTGTCAGTCCGACGGCACCATCGACATCACGGAGCAGCGCTCATGACCGCCCCCTCGACCGTAGCCTATCAAGTCATGTGGAACCGGCTGATTTCGGTGGTGGAGGAACAGGCTCAGGCCCTTGTGCGCACCGCCTTCTCCACCTCCGTGCGCGAAGCGGGTGATCTCTCTGCCGGGGTCTATGACGCGCGGGGGCGCATGCTGGCACAGGCCGTGACCGGCACGCCGGGCCATGTGAACGCCATGGCCGACGCAGTCGCCCATTTCATCCGCCGCATTGGGCGCGCGCAGATGCAAGAGGGCGACACCTACATCACCAACGATCCTTGGGAGGGCACGGGCCATCTGCACGACATCACCATGGTCACGCCGTCCTTTCGGGGTGGTGCGTTGGTGGGGTTTTTCGCCTGCACCGCCCATGTGGTGGACATCGGCGGGCGCGGCTTTGGCGCGGACGCCAATTCGGTTTTTGAAGAAGGGCTCTACATTCCGATCATGAAATTCGCCGATCGCGGTGTGGTGGATGAAACGCTTCTGCGCCTCATCCGCGGTAACGTGCGGGAGCCAGACCAGTTGGTGGGCGACATCTACGCGCTGGCCAGCTGCAATGAGATCGGGCATCGCCGTCTGGCGGAGATGATGGATGAATTCGGCCTTGCGGACCTGACGGGCATCGCGGCGTTCATCTTCGACAACTCCCGCCGCGCCACGCTTGAGGCCATCGCAGCGCTGCCGCGCGCCACCGCGCAAAGCGAGATGACGGTAGACGGTTTCGCCAGCCCCATCACGCTCAAGGTCACGCTGCGGGTTGAAGGCGACCGGATCGTGAGCGATTTCACCGGCTCCTCCAGCGTCGACAAAAAGGGCATCAACTGCCCGCTGGTCTATACCAAAGCCTACGCCTGCTACGCGCTCAAGGTCGCTATCGCGCCAGAGATCCCCAACAACCACGCCTCGCTTTTGCCTTTCGAGATCCGCGCAGAGGAGAACACCATCGTGCACGCGCAGCACCCCGCGCCGGTGGCGCTGCGCCACATCGTGGGGCATTTCGTGCCTGATGTGGTCTTTGGCGCGCTCGATCAGATCGTGCCGGGCCTCGTCCCGGCGGAGGGGGCGGGGTGCCTGTGCAATTTTCAGATGTCGCTGCGCCCCCGCTCGGATGCGCCCGCACCCACGGGCGCACGGCGGTCCGAGGTGCTGACCTTCAACTCGGGCGGCTCGGGCGCGCGGCCGGGGGCCGACGGGCTCAACGCCACGGCTTTCCCCTCCGGCGTGATGACCATGCCGGTGGAGGCCACGGAACATGCAGGCCCGGTCATCATCTGGCGCAAAGAGCTGCGACAAGACTCAGGAGGCGCGGGCCAGCAATGTGGCGGCCTGGGCCAGCATATGGAGGTGGGCGCGACCGAAGGGCATGAATTCGACCTCTCCGCGATGTTTGACCGCGTGGATCACCCCGCCCGGGGGCGGCACGGCGGGGCGGATGGCGCGCCGACGACCATCAGGCGCAGCGATGGCGCCGCCATGCGCGGCAAGGGCAAGCAATTCGTGCCCCATGGTGCACGGGTGGAGATGGCCTTCCCGGGCGGCGGGGGCTACGGCCCGGCAGGAAAGCGCGATCCGGGCCTTGTGCGCCGCGATCTGGCGCGCGGCTATATCAGCGCGGCGTCGGCGGCGCGCGACTATGGCCTGAGCGAGGAGGAGATCGCCGCAGTGCTCCTCGCCGCCAAGCAGGGAGACATGGCATGAGCGCAAAACACGCCTCTTATGACGTGGTGATCGTCGGCGGGGCCATCTACGGCTCGTCGCTGGCCTGGTGGCTGACCAAGCTCGACTTTCCAGGCCGCGTGCTGGTGGTGGAGCGGGATCCGACCTACGCCTTCGCCTCCACCTCGCATACGAATTCCTGCATCCGCCAGCAGTTCTCCAACGAGACGAACATTCGCATCTCCCAGTTCGGCGCGGCGTTCGTGAAGAACTTCCGCAGCTTTATGGGCGACGACCCGGAGGTGCCCGCGCTGACCCTGCAAAGCTATGGATACATGTATCTGGCCGATACGCCCGCCTTCGCGCAGACCCTGAAAGAGGCGCAGGTCATTCAGGCCAGCTTGGGCGCGGGCACCCGGCACATGTCGCCCGAGGAGATCGCGGCAGATTATCCGTTCTATCAGCTGGGAGACATCCTTGCGGCCAATCACAACCTGATCGATGAGGGCTACTTTGACGGCGGCACCATGTTCGACTGGTTCAAGCGCATGGCGCGCAAGGCCGGCGTTGAATACTTGCCGGACGAGGTCGTGGGCATGTCGCTGGCCTCTGGCGGTGCGCGCGTAGACAGCGTGACGCTGAAATCCGGCGACAAGATCGCCTGCGGCACGGTCGTGAACGCTTCCGGCCCCCGTGCCGTGGCCACAGCGCGCATGGCGGGCATCTACCTGCCAGTGCGCCCGCGTAAGCGCTATACCTTCATCTTCGATGCCGCGCGCCCGCTGGCGCAGGACCTGCCACTTACGATTGACCCCTCCGGCGTGCACATGCGCTCTGACGGGCGCTACTATCTGGCGGGCTGTCCGCCTGATGAAGACCCGGACGTGGATTTTGACGACTTCGGTTTTGACCACGGGCTTTGGGAAAACAAGGTCTGGCCCGTGCTCGCCCACCGCGTGCCCGCCTTTGAAGAGATCAAGCTGATCAATTCTTGGGTGGGGCATTACGCCTACAACACGCTGGACCAGAACGCGATCGTGGGCCCGCACACTCAGGTGTCGAACTTCGTGCTGATGAATGGCTTTTCCGGTCACGGGCTGCAGCAATCCCCTGCCATCGGGCGCGGCGTGGCCGAGCTGATCACCCATGGCGCCTACCGCTCCCTTGACCTTTCGCCCTTCGGGTACGAGCGTATCGAGCGGGGCGAGGCATTCATGGAAAAGGCGGTCATATGAAGCTGCGCGAGAATAGCTTTCTCAAAGCGCTCCGGGCGGGGGAGCAGCAGGTTGGCCTCTGGGTCAGCCTATCCAACCCCTACGCCGCCGAAGCCGTGGCGCCTGCGGGTTATGACTGGGCGTTGTTGGATATGGAGCATTCGCCCAATGAGTTGACGCCGCTTTTAGGCCAGTTGCAGGCCTTTGAGGCGACCACGACCACCCCGCTGGTGCGCCCTGACTGGAATGACACGGTCAAGGTCAAACGCCTGCTGGACATGGGGGTGCCGGGCCTGCTGTTTCCCATGGTGGAAAGCGTGGCGGAGGCGAAAGCTGCTGTGGCCGCCTGCCGGTATCCGCCGCGCGGCGTGCGCGGGGTGGCGGGCACCACGCGGGCCAACCGCTTTGGCCGCGTGACGGATTACTTTGCGGAAGTGGAAAACCAAACCGTGATACTCATCCAGGTCGAAACCCGGCAGGCGGTCGAAAACGTCTCAGCCTACTGCGACGTAGACGGCGTTGACGGCATCTTCTTTGGTCCGGCTGATATCGGCGCGGACATGGGCATCCTGGGTCAGCCGATGGACCCGCGCATTTGGGAGTTCATCCGCCCGGCGGCTAGGAAGTGCATGGAACGGGGCATGCCGGTGGGCACACTTGTCTCCAGCGCGGACTTCGCGGCAGAGCTTTTGAATGAAGGCTTCAGCTTTGTCGCCTGCGGATCAGACGCCGGATTGCTGGCCAAGGGCGCGGACAGCCTCTTGGCCGCCGTTCGGGGCAAGCTGGGGTGACCCCGACCCAGGGCTTCCACGTCAAGTCGTGACATCACTCGAAGGAAAATGACATGAAACTCAAGAAACTTGTGCTGACAGGGGCCGCAGGGCGGCTGGGCTCATATCTGCGCGAGCCGCTCGCGGCGATGTGCGAAGAACTCCTGAGCACCGATATCGCAGAAGACATCGGCACGCTTTATCCTGGGGAGAGCTACGTGCAGGCCGATCTGGCCAGCTATGACGCGATCTTTCCGCTGTTGGAAGGCGCGGACATGGTCGTGCACTTCGGCGCAATCGTGGACGAAAAGCCCTTCGAGGAATTGCTCGGCCCGAACTTCATCGGGTCTTACAACATCTGGGAGGCAGGCTACCAGCAGGGGGTGCGGCGGGTGGTCTACGCCTCCTCCATCCACGCGGTGGGCATGTATCCCAAGCGCGCGTGCATCGACACGCAAGTGCCGCACCGGCCCGATACGTTCTATGGGCTGGCCAAGTGTTTTACCGAGGATCTGGGCTCCATGTACTGGGACAAGCGCCAGATGGAGAGCGTGCACCTGCGCATTCTCTCTTGCGCGCAGGTGAACAACGCGCGCGCTCTGGGGTCCTGGCTGAGCTATGACGATCTCATTCAACTGGTCACCCGTGCGGTCGACACGCCCTCGGTCGGGTTTTCGATCATCTACGGCGTTTCGGCCAATGATCGCGCGCCGGTGGACAACGCAAAGGCCGCGTTCCTGGGGTATCGGCCCCGCGACAACGCGGAGCAATTTGCAGCTGAAGTCCTGGCGGAAACCGGCCCCGTAGATGTGAGCGACCCCGGTGAGATGCTGCACGGCGGGCCGTTTGCGCGGGTCGATCTGGGGCAATCGGGGATTGCGCAGATGACCATCGTGGACGACCGAAAGGAAAGCTGAGCTGTCCCCGCACGGCGGGGGCCCGTCAGGGTCACGTGTTCGAAATGCTTGAGAAACCGTTTTTTAAGGCTAAGGTCAGGGCGCACGCATGCATGTCGGCACGTCGGGAGGGACGGTACGACATCCCGAAAAAGGGTCTAAAGACAGCCAAAAGGCCCGGGATGACATTGGTGGCGATCAACGCGGTGCGCAACATTGCTCAATGCAAGCTCGTCAGGGAGGACGATGATGAACAGACTTTTTGGAACGGCGGCTTTTGTCACCGCGGTAATGGCGGGTGGGAGCGCACTCGCCTTTGAGTGCAAGCGCCCCGAGGCGTCGATGGACAAGCCCGGCGGCTTTCCCGAACGCGCGCTGACCATGGTGGTGCCCTACGGCCCCGCTGGCGGGTCAGGCCAGGTGGCTGCGGCCATGGCAGAAGCAGTCACGGAGTTGACCGGCATTCCGATCAACCGCGACCACAAGCCAGGCGGGTCTGGCACGGTAGGTATGACGGCCTATATGGCCTCCCCCGCGGACGGCTATAACGTGCTGGAGCACATTGACGATGCGTCCTCGGCCCATGCGCTCGACAGCTCCGTGCCCAACCCGGCGACAGACCTCATTCCGCTGGTCACCAGCCAGGTCACCTTCAGCCAGATCTACATTCGCACGAATGAGACCCGTTACACCGATTGGCCCTCTTTCGTGGAGTGGGTGAAGGCGCAGGACGGGCGCGCGACCATCGCGAACGTCTCCAAGGAAGGCTCGATGGAGCGGGTGACGATGAAGTTCATCACCGACGCTACGGGGATGCAGATCCAGCAGATCTCCTTTGACAAAGGCGCGCCGCGCTATGGCGCGCTGCTGGGCGGTCAGGTGGATGCGCTGTTTGAGCAGCCGGGCGACGTGCGCAACTTTCTGGATGCAGAGCAGTTCAAGCCGATCCTGACGATTTTTGATGAGCGTCCGGAAGTTTTTGCCGACACACCCACGCACCGCGAGGTGGGGCTCGACTTTGATCCGCTGCTCCGCTTCCGGGGCTTTTATGTGCACGCCGATGCGCCCGCGGATCGGGTGGAATGGCTGCAGTGGGCCTTCCAGCGCGCCTATTGCGAGGACAGCTATCAGGCGTTCAACGAGAGCAAGTTCATGACCGTGATCGACAGCTATCGCGACACGGAAGGCTCAAAAGAGCTGATCATGCGCTCGATTGACCAGTACCGCGAGGTCTATCAGGCGATGGGCCTGGACGTGAAGTAAGGCGCGGCACCAAGCGGCCCGGACTTTTTTGAAAAGTCCGGGCCGAAAACTTTTGAAGTTTTCGTTCCGTTTTCTTTTGAAGAAAACGGTGCCACGCCACTTTAGTCGGGAGTGAACCCATGGGGCGTCTCACACGCGCACATCTGATTGAGGCCGCGATCTTTCTGGGGATCGTCGCGGTCTTTTTCGGTTTTTCGTTCGAATTCAACCAGGAGATCGAGATCTACCGGTTTGGTGCCACCGCCTGGCCGCGCGTCGTCATCGGGCTCTTGCTGATCGCAGCCCTCGGCAACGTTTGGTACCAGTACCGCCACGGGTCCGCCGCGCAGGGCACCATCGGCCAGACTGATGATGAAGTCGATTTGAGCGCGTCCGGCACGCTGCCGCGGATGACCGCCGTGCTGCTGACGCCATTCCTCTTTGCCTATCTTCTCAAGCCCGTAGGCATCTATTTCAGCGCGCCTTTTTTCATCGCAGCGATCATTTGGCTGTTCGGGGAACACCGCTGGAGCCGCATCCTGATCATGACCGGGCTCATCTACGTGATCTTCATCGGGCTCTTTCTGGTGGTGCTCAACGCGCCCCTGCCGCAGGGCAATACCTCGCCCTTTTATGACTTCAGCGCCTGGATCCTGACGTTGAACGCGCGCTTGCAGGGGTTGTGACAGCACCATGATCGAAAACTTCCTCACGGGCACTTCCGCGCTCTTTGGCGATCCCTTCACGATCGGCATCTTCGTCTTTGGCGTGATCGGCGGCATGCTTTTTGGTGCGATCCCCGGCGTCAGCATGCTGACACTGGCTGCGATCCTGCTGCCTTTCACCGCGGGATTGGAGCCCGCGCAGGGCGTCATGCTTTTTGCCGTGATCTACTGCACCGGGACCTACGGGGGCGCGATCACAGCGATCCTGTTCAACATCCCCGGCGCGCCAGAGAACGCGCCGACGGCCTTTGACGGCTATCCGATGACCCAGAATGGCCAGTCGGGCAAGGCGGTGGGCGCGGCGGTGCTGTGTTCGGCCATCGGCGGCGTGGCCTCCGCGCTGGTGATGATGGCCGCGACAGAGCCCTTGGCCAATTGGGCCATCCGCAACATCGGCCCGCCAGAGATTTTCGCGCTGGTGTTCTTTGGCCTGGCGGTGGCCTCCTCCGTGGGCGCGCGCACGATCTGGAAGGGCTGGATGTCGGTGCTGATCGGGCTGCTCATCGCCACCATCGGCCAGGACCCGGTGGGCGGGATCAACCGGTATAACTTCGGGCTGACGGACCTGGCGGCAGGCATCGCATTTGTGCCCGCGATCCTGGGCTTTTTCGCGGTGTCCGAGATCTTTGTGCAGGCCGAAAAAACCGCGAGCGGGAAGTACAAGGCGCCCAAGGTCTCCATGTCCTTCCCCAGCTTTCTGGAGCTCTGGCTGCATAAGCTTGCGGTGCTGCGCTCCATCCTCGTAGGATTTTTCTGCGGTATCCTGCCGGGCATCGGCGCGACGCTCGCGGCCTTCATGAGCTACGGCGAGGCCGTGCGCTGGTCCAAGAACCGCGAGGAGTTCGGCAAGGGCAAGCTGGAGGGCGTGATCTCTGCCGAGACCGCCAACAATGCCGCGACAGGGGCCGCGATGATCCCCCTCTTGGCGTTGGGCCTGCCGGGCGGTGCGCTGACGGCCATGATGGTCGCGGTCTTCCAGATGCACGACCTGCAGCCCGGGCCGCTGGTTTTCATGCTTTCGCCAGACCTGATCTGGATCGTCTTTGCGGCGATGTTCTGGGCCAATCTGTCCATTCTGATCATCGGGCTGGTGGAGACCAAGACGATCCTCAACCTTCTCAAGATCCCCTTTCCCTTCCTCGCGCCGCTGATCCTGATGCTGGCCACGGTCGGAGCCTACATCAGCCGGGGGCTGGTGCTGGATGTCATGGTGATGTTTTTGGCAGGCATCCTAGGATATCTGATGCGGCGGTCAGGCTTTTCGATCCCGGGCATCGTGCTGGGTCTGATCCTGGGCCAGATCGGAGAGCAGAACTTTGCCCAAGGCATGCAGATGGTGCACTACGATCTCGTGACCTACTTCTCCCGCCCCATCTGCGCGGTGCTGATCGCAGCAGGCTTCCTCACACTGGGCGCGAGCATCTACCGCGCCTTTTCAACAAGCAAGAGCTAAGGAGCGGAGAGGTGAGCGAGGAGAGCATCAGCCAAATCGTGTCGCGCGCCCGCGCGGCGCAGGCGCGGTTTGAGGCGCAGGGCAGCCAGGCGCGTTATGACCGCGCCGCTCAGGCGGCGGCCTGGGCCATCATGGAGCCTGCGCGCAACCGCGCGCTGGCGGAGCTTGCGGTGGAGACGACGGGCCTGGGCAATGTGCCGGACAAGATCACCAAAAACCACCGCAAGACGCTGGGCCTGATGCGCGACATTGCAGGCGCGGTGACATTCGGCGTGATCTCCGATGATCCCACGACGGGCCTCACCGAGATTGCCCGCGCCAAGGGTGTGGTGGGCGCCATTGTGCCCTCCACCAACCCCGCGGCAACGCCCGCCAACAACATCATCAACGCGCTCAAATGCGGCAATGCCATCGTGGTGGCCCCATCGCCCAAGGGTGTGGCCTGCGCGGAGCAGCTGATCGCCTATATCCACGCTGAATTCTCCAAGATCGGAGAGGATGCGGACCTCGTCCAGATGATCCCGCCGCCGGGGTCGAAAGAGAAAACGCAGGCGCTGATGGAGGCCTGCGACATGATCGTGGCCACCGGCAGCCAGAACAACGTGCACCGCGCCCAGACCGCCGGCACGCCCGCTGTGGCCGTGGGCGCGGGCAATGTAACCGTTATCGTGGACGAAACCGCCGACCTTGTTGCGGCGGCAGAGAAGATCCGCGCCTCCAAGTGCTTTGACAATGCGACCTCCTGTTCGTCGGAGAACGCGGTGGTGGTGGTGGAGGCGGTCTATGACGCCTTTGTCGCGGCGATGGCCGGGGCTGGTGGCGCGCTTGTTGCGGATGAAGCGGGGATTGTAGCCAAGCTCTGGCCCGACGGCCACCTCAACCGGTCGGTGATTGCGCAAGACGCGGACAAGATGATAGCGGCGCTTGAACTGGATGTGCCGCCGGGCACAGATTACATCGCGGTGCCTACGTCAGGCATCGGGCCTGAACATCCGCTGTCGGGTGAAAAGCTGAGCCGTGTGCTCGCGCTCTACCGTGCCGCAGATTTCGAGGCGGCGGTGAAAGTGACACGCGACATCCAGCTTCACCAAGGTGCGGGCCATTCGGTGGGCCTGCATTCCAGTGACGCGGATCGCCCCATGGTGCTGGCCACCGCCATCCCCACCAGCCGGGTGATCGTCAACCAGGCGCATACCTTCGCCACCGGGGGCTCCTTCACCAACGGCATGCCGTTTTCCCTGTCGATGGGCTGCGGCACCTGGGGCGGGAATTCGGTCAATGAGAACGTGAACTACCGTCATTTCATGCAATCGACCAAGATCGTCTGCGAAATTCCCGCGCGCGAGCCTTCCGTAGAAGACATCTTCTCTGGCTATTGGGCCGCAGCAGGCAAATGAAGCTGAGCCTGACCGAGCCGCCCAAGGGCACGCTGCGCGACTGGCTTGACGCGCGCGCAACGGCGGGCGGCACTGCGGTGGTTTTTCCCGATACGGGCGAGGTGCTGAGCTGGCCTGCGTTGCAGGGTCACGCGGCAGCCGTGGCCGCTGATCTGACAGCGCAAGGCATCGCGCGGGGTGAAAGCGTGGCGGTGATGCACCCCAACGGGCTGGAGGGCATCAAGGCGCTTTTTGCCGTGCTCTACGGCGGATTTCGGGTGACGATGATCAATCTCGCAGCGGGGCCGGAGGCGATTGGCTACGCGCTGGAGCATTCCGAGGCGCGGGTGGCCTTTGTGCATGCCGACCAGATGGCAGCCTTCGAGGAGGTGCGGCCCAGGGGGATCGCTCTCTATGAGCCGTGCGGCGGGCAAGCGAAGTTGCATGACGTGGCGGCTGAGGATGACGCGCTGCTGATGTATACCTCCGGCACGACGGGGCGGCCCAAGGGCGTGGTGCACACGCAGTCGAGCCTTTTGGCGGGGGGCTGGACCGTGACAGTTGCCCATGAACTGACGCGTAAGGACCGGGGCCTGGGCGTGCTGCCTTTCTATCACATCAACGGGCTCTGCGTGACGGTGATGGGCGCGCTAGTATCGGGCGGCTCGCTGGCCATGGTGCCTCGGTTCTCCGCCAGCCGATTTTGGGACTGGGCCGACCGGGGAGAGATCACGTGGTTTTCCGTGGTGCCCACCATCATCAGCCACCTGCTGCACGGGGCCGCGGAGCCGTCTGAGGCTGCCCGCGCGCGGCTGCGTTTTGCGCGCTCGGCCTCGTCTGCGCTGGCTATTGAGACGCAGCGGGCGTTTCAGGACCGCTTCGGGCTGTCGATTGTGGAATCGCTGGGCCTGACGGAGACGGCCGCGCAATGCCTGGTAAACCCGCTTGACCCTTCGCTGCACCGGATCGGATCAGCGGGTCAGGCGCCGCCCTGTGAGGCGCGCATCGCAGATGACGCGGGGCAGGCATGCGCGGTGGGCGTGGAAGGCGAAATCCAGATCCGCGGCCCCAACGTGATGAAGGGATATCTCAAGAACCCGGAAGCCACGGCGGCGACGTTCCACGGGTCCTGGCTGCGCACAGGGGACTTGGGGCGGATGGACGACGACGGCTATGTCTTTGTGACCGGCAGGCTCAAAGAGCTGATCATCAAAGGCGGTGAGAACATCGCGCCCCGCGAGATCGACGAGGCGCTTTACGAGCACCCAGACGTGGTGGAGGCGGCAGCTTTTGCCCGACCTTGCGCGCAATATGGCGAACGGGTGGAGGCTGCGGTTCGGCTGAGCGAGACCTCTCAAGCGATGGCGGAGGAGTTGCGCGCGCTTTGCGTCACCCGCGTGGGCGCATTCAAGGCCCCCGATACCGTGCACATCTTAGAGGAGTTGCCCAAGGGGCCCTCTGGGAAGATACAGCGGCTTTATCTCAATGATATGCTCTACGGTAAGCGCTGAGGCAGCGGACTTTTTTGAAAAGTCCGTGCCGAAAACTTTTGAAGTTTTCGTGCCGTTTTCTTTGAAAGAAAACGCCTCAACTCAACCCGATGGCGATGAGACGCAGGCCCATGAGCAGAAAGGCGATCAGGACGGCGCGGCGAAAAAGCTCCTGGCTTACGCGGCTGCGCAGCGCCTCGCCGATGCGAAAACCTACCAGCACCACGCAAAGCGCCAGCGCTGATTTGACCAGTGCGGGCCCCGTAAGGATACCTGCCACGACCTGTCCGGCCCCCAGCGGCAGCACGCCCGCCAGAAACAGGAACCCCGTCGCGCCGATGAAGCGCTCTTTGGAGACATCGCGCGCCACCAGATACATCGCCACCGTGGGCGACCAGATCGAAGAAATGCCGCCCAACACGCCCGAGAGCGCGCCAAAGCCCATCTGCCAGCCCCGCCCCGGGCCGATCCGCAGCTTGATGCCCAACAGCAGGTTGAGCGAAAAGAGCACCATTGCGACCCCGATCACCACCGTGAGCACAGCCGTGGGGTAATCGGCGATGAACATCGCCGTGACAAAGATGCAGACCATGATCGCCGCTGCGAAAATCCAGTATTCGCGCGCAATGCTCAACTTGCCCGGGGCGTGCGCATATTGCAGCGCATTTGTCGCCAGGATGGACAGCCAGAGAAGCGGAATGGCTTCCGTGGGCGGCATCACAAGCGTCAGAAAGGCCATTGCCGCCGCGGGCAACCCGATGCCTAAGAAACCTTTCACGATGGCAGCAAACAAAAAGATCAGCGCGATCAGCGCGGTTTCGCCTGGATCAAAGGTCGCGATCAGATTGGAAAGAGTATCGAGCATTCAGTCGGCAACCTAACGCAGAAGCAGATGGGGGCCAATGGAGGCCGGTCTTGACCTCTGCGGTGCAGGCGCGCACCGTCCCGAACAAGGAGGCCTGCGCAGGCGATGATCATGGACATTTCAGGCCCGCAAACAGCCGCAATCCTGGCGACCTATATGTTCGCGGCCACTGCGAAAGGCGTAACCGGCATCGGCTTTTCTACCACCTGCCTGCCGATTCTGGCGCTGGTGGTGGGGCTCAAAGACGCGCTGCCGCTGGTGATCCTGCCGTCGATCTTTTCCAACCTCGTGGTGATGCGCGCGGCGGGGCATTTTGCCCAGACGGTGGCGCGGTTTTGGCCGATGCTGCTGGCGCTTCTCCCCGGGCTGGCGCTGGGGCTCTGGACGCTGGCGCGCATTGACGGGGTGCAGGCGGGCGCGGTATTGGGTGTCACTTTGCTGGCCTGGTGCGCCTTTTCGCTGGCCAAGCCGGATCTGCGGCTGCCCGCGAGGTGGGAGCGTCCGCTGGCGCCCGCCTCAGGCTTTGTCACCGGGCTCATCAATGGGATCACGGGCTCCCAGGTGATGACCGCCGTGCCCTTCCTGATGATGCTGCGTCTCAAGCGCGATCTTTTCATCCAGGCCACCAATTGCTCCTTTACGCTCTCCAGCTTCGTGATGGCGTTCGGCCTGCAGCGGTTAGGGCTGTTTTCGCTAAGTGATCTGGTGATCTCTGCCATCGGGGCCTCTTTTGTCTTTCTGGGCGTGCGGGCGGGGGTGGCAATCCGGGCGCGGCTCTCTGAGCAGCTGTTCCGCCGGGGGCTCCTTCTGATGCTGACGCTGATGGGTGTGAGCCTCATCCTGCCCGCCGTTTGAACAACGGCTAGCCTGCCTCCGCCCGGCCAGAGCCGAATTCCACGTCGGTCCCCGGCGCCGCGTCGAGCAGCAGGCGGGTGTAGTCGTGGCGCGGCGCGGCATAGACCTCTGCCGTGGGCCCCTGTTCCACGATCACGCCGTTTTGCATCACCACCAGGCGGTCGCAAACCTGGGCAGCGACCCGCAGATCATGCGTGATAAAGAGCATCGCGAGGTTGTAGCGGTCGCGGATGTCGTCCAGCAGTTCCAGCACCTGCGCCTGGACAGAGACATCGAGCGCGGAGACGGCCTCATCCGCGATCAGCACCTCGGGTTTGACTGCCAAGGCGCGCGCGATGCAGATGCGCTGGCGCTGCCCGCCGGAGAATTGGTGCGGATAGCGGTCCAGCGCGTCCGGCGGCAGGCCCACGAGCTCCATCAGGCTGCGCGCCTCAGCCGTGGCCTCCTCCGCCGATTGGCCGAAGTTCATCGGTGCCTCGATCAGCGATTGGCAGATGGTGCGGCGCGGGTTCAGCGAGCGGTAGGGGTCTTGAAAGACGATCTGCACCTTGGCGCGGTGGGGCCGCAGTTTGCTTTCCGGTAGGGTGGCAATCTCCAGCCCATGCAGGCTTATGGAGCCCGAGGTCGGGTTGATCAGCCGCGCGATGCAGCGCGCGACGGTGGATTTGCCAGAGCCGCTTTCGCCCACGATGCCTAGCGTCTCGCCCTTGCGGACGTGCAGATTGATGTCTTGCGCCGCATGCACGATGCGGTCGCGGGACAGCCAGCCCTGGCGCCCGTAGACTTTGTTCAAACCGCTGACTTCGATGGCCTTTTCGCCTGACACTTCTGCGCGCGTGGGCGGCACCATGGAAGGGACGGAGGCCATCAGCATCTGGGTGTAGGCCTCTTTTGGCGCGCGCAGCACCTGATCGCGCGTCCCCTGTTCCACGATGCGCCCGTGCTGCATCACGACGATGCGGTCCGCGATTTCCGCCACCACACCGAAATCGTGGGTGATGAAAAGCACACCCGTACCGCGCCGTTCCTGCATCTCCTTGATCAGCTTGAGGATCTGGGCCTGGGTGGTCACATCGAGCGCGGTCGTGGGCTCGTCCGCGATGAGCAGCGAGGGGTCCAAGACCAGCGCCATGGCGATCATGATCCGCTGGCGCTGGCCGCCGGAGAGCTGATGGGGATAGCTGTCGACCATCTTGCCCGGATCCGGCAGATGCACCGCATCCATGATCTCGATGGCGCGTGCGCGGCGCTCTGCGGCGCTCATGGAGGTGTGGATCTCCAGCATTTCAGCGATCTGTTCGCCCACCCGGTGCACGGGGCT
>JBCCPS010000042.1:0-25452 GCA_039024775.1 Pseudomonadota bacterium | reverse complement strand
GGAATAGACGTCCCAGCCCAGGGTGTTCATGGCCTCCACCAGCTCTGCCAGCCAGGGGAGGTTGTCGAGCAGGCGTGCCGTGTCATAGGCGGGCTTTTCTAGGTGCTGCTTGGGCGAAACGGGATCGCGGCTCGCCTCCACCCCGCGGCCCTCGCCCTCGTCGCGGAAGACGAAGAATTCGGCCTCCATGCCGAGGTTCATGGCAAAACCCATCTCCGCCGCCCGCGCCACTTGGCGGCCCATGATGTTGCGCGAGCAGGCTTCGAATGGCGCACCTTCGCACCAAAGGTCAGAGGGGATCAGCGCCACGTCCGGCTGCCAGGGCAGGATCATCGCGGCACCAGCGTCGGGCATGCAAGCCACTTCCTCGTCGTGGATTTCCTGCGGCACGCCGTCGAGGGCCGCGCCAGTGAACATCTCCGATCCGCCCATCATCTGATCAAAGTGCGACATCGGCACGAATTTGGATTTCGACACACCGTGCATGTCGACATAAGACGCGATGCAGGTGGTCACACCCGCGCTTGTGAGCGTGGATTTGAGATCGGCGGCTGTGGTCATGAGGGGGTCCTTTCAGGGCGTGCCCATTGCGGGCGGAGGCTGAAACTGAAACGGCGCCGGAGGATGTCCGGCGCCGCTTGGCTGCTCAAAGGCGAGAGCCTATTTCTTGAGCTTCTTGTAGGCGTCAAGCTCGTGCTTGGACCCGATGACCAGGGGCACGATGCACAGGATAATTGCAACGATCAGCCACAAGGCCTCCCCGCCGCCGGCACCTGTGTAGTATTCAGCAGTCACAGTCGACCAATCGGTGATTTCTGTTCCCATCTCGGTCTCTCCTTATTCTGCGGGTGTGGCGGAGGCGTTGATGCCTTCCGGATAGGCCTTGGCCGGTACTTTCGTCAGGTCGAGCCCGGCGATCTCCGCCTCCTCGCTGACGCGCAAGAGGCCCAGCATTTTGAGGACAAGCGACACGACGTAACCGGGGACAAAGCCCAGCAGGAACATCGCGACCACGCCCACAAGCTGGCCGATGAAGCTGATCGTCGCCACTTCACCTTCGCCCTGATAGGCGGGGTAACCGGAGGCGAAGATGCCGCAGGCCAGCACGCCCCAGATGCCCAGGGTGCCGTGCACGGTGACAGCGCCCACCGCATCGTCGATCTTGAGCTTTTCGAGGAACGCCGCCGCAGGCTGCATGATCGCGCCGCCGAAGAAGCCGATGGCGAAGGCCAGCGGGGGCCAGTAGAGATCAAGCCCGGCCGCGCAGGAGATGATCCCGCCCAGCGCGCCCGACATCATCCAGAACGGATCACGCGTGACCATCCACGCGCCGATGATGCCACCGGCAAAGCCCATCAGGATGTTAAACGACATGGCCGAGAGCGTCATGGGCGTGCCGTAGATGGTGGCCCATTTGTCGGGGAACCAGCTCCATGCCTCGCCCGGGACGACGACGCAGCCCATCAAGAAGCCCCAGAAGCCAACGATGATCAGCATCAGGCCGGTCAGCGTGAAGGGCATGTTATGGCCTGCCAGGTCATTGGCGGTGCCGTCGTCGTTGAACTTGCCGATCCTCGGCCCGAGGTTGATGAGAACCCCAAGCGCGAAGAAGCCCGCGATCATGTGCACGACGCCTGCCGCGCCAAAGTCATGATAGCCCCAGCTTGTGACCAGCCAGCCGCTAGCGCTCCACCCCCAGGCCGCCGCGACGAGCCAGAGGAAGGACCCAAGCACGATAGCCAGGATGATGAAGCCCACAACTTGGATGCGTTCGATCACAGCGCCGGAGAAAATCGACGCGGTGGTGGCTGCGAAAAGCACAAAGGCCCCCCAGAACACGCCCGTGATTTGATCCGCGAGGTTCGGGCCCATCACGGAGCTGAGGGGGCTCGCAAAATCGGTGGCCGTTTGCCAGGATTCCCCTGTCGGGAAGAGGCCAGGCGTCCAGGCGTAGTAAACAAAAAAGCCGAAAAAGAACATCGTCGGCACCATAAAGGCAAAGGCCAGGATGTTTTTCACGCCGGAGGCCAGCACGTTCTTTTGCCGGGATGCGCCCATCTCATAGGCCAAAAACCCCGCGTGGATGATGACCATCAGCGGAATGGTGAGGTAGTAATAAAGCTCGCCGAAGTTCGAGTTGCCAGAGGTGCCATTGGCCTCCAGCGTCGCGACCTTTGCGGCGAGATCCGCAAGTTCTTGTTCCATTTTTGACCCCCTGTCTTTGCAATCTGGCGCAAGCCTACTTCCTCAGCGGTTCAAAGCGGCATGAAAAAGCGCACTGAGAGGAATAAATTTTTATTTGAAGTGAATTGACCGATTTTTATGCATCAGCGGGATGCGCGCGGCACGCTTTCGCGTGCCGTAAGCGCACAGGGTGCAACCTTAGATAGTAGCGACAGAATCACGGGCTTCGTTCAGGACACCCGCTTGCGAAACGATATCGGCAGGGAAACGGGCCCGGTGTTGCCGCTGTCCGGCAGCCACTCCGCGCCGTCCATGGCTTTGATATCCGTGATCCTGCTCGACAGGATGCGGTAGGCCACGGCCATGTCGTTCTTGGCCACGATCTGGCCCAGGCAGACGTGCATGCCACCGCCAAAGCCAAAGTTGCGGATGCGCTTCGCGGTGATGTCGAAGGGCGCGTCTTCGAACGTGTCGGGATCGGACCCGGCACTCTCAGAAAGCAGATGCAGTGTGGTGCCCTTTTTGATCTCAAGCCCCTGAAACTCAAAATCCTCGACCGCCTCGCGCGTGACCCAGGTGATCGTGGGCCGCAGGCGCATGCATTCGTTGGACGCGGCCATGGCGAGCTTGGGGTCTGCCGCGAGGATCTCCCATTGGTCGGTGTGATCCAGAAACATCGACATGCCGAGGCCGAGCTGATTGCGCGTGGTGTCCACACCGGCAAAAACCAGCATGACACCGAGGTTCATCAATTCATCGTGGCTGAGCCTGTCCTCACCGTCCATCGCACTGACCAGAACAGACAGAATGTCATCCTTGGGCGCGGCTTGGCGTTCTTTGATCAGGTCGCTGACCAGCGCGTACATCTCCTCCGTTGCCTTTTCGATGATCGGCAGACTTTCCTTGTAGGTCACGCCAAGCGCCAGGCCCATGTCCGCAGCGAGGTTCAGGATGTGACCTGCGGCGGAGGGATCCATGCCCAAAAGCATGGTCAGGACGCGGCCCGCATAGGGGTCCGCGAACTCGCGCATGAAATCGCATTGGCCCTTATCGATGAAGGCATCGATCAGCTCATGGGTGACGGCCTCAAAGTTGGGCATGAGGCCTTTCACGGTCTTCGGTGAGAAAGCGGGGTTCACGAAACGGCGCAGGCGCGTGTGGTCCGTGCCTTCCGTCACCAGAATGGTCTCGCGCCACCAATCGGCGAAATGCCCTGATCCGACGCCGTTGTGGTCTGGCCAGGCATGGCTGCCCTGGCGCAGGCTGTTGTGGATCAAAAGCTTGCCCATCTCCTCATACCGCAGGATCGCGAGCCCATAGGGCGTGCGCGCATACCAGGAGGCATCGCGCGCCGCCCGCACGGGGGCCGACCGAACCGAGTAGGTCGGATCGGCGAGATCGAGATACGGCGCCTCGTCGAAGGGGAGCGTTTGTTCCATCACCTGTCTCTTTGAACCGGATCGCCCTTTGCCTTAGGGCAGGCACTCCATGTACATCTCGTTGTCCCAGTCGGTCGTCGTGGACATGAAGCGGGCGTATTCATCGCTCTTGTATTCATGATAGAGCCTGTACATCTCGCCCGGCAGGCCGCGCTGGACCACCTCGTTATGTTCAAGATGCACCAGCGCCTCACCCAAGGACATCGGCAGCTTCTTGACCTTTTTGCCCTCGGCCATGGCCTCGTAGATGTTGCGCTCTTCCGGGGCGCCGGGGTCGAGATTGTTGTCGATGCCGTCGTCCATGGCCGCCAGCAGCGTGGCGCCCATCAGGTAGGGGTTCACCATCGAATCGACCGAGCGATACTCAAAGCGGCCAGGCGCCGAGACCCGCAAACCGGTAGTGCGGTTCTGGAAGCCCCAGTCAGAGAAGACCGGCGCCCAGAAGCCTGTGTCCCAGAGCCGTCGGTAGGAGTTCACGGTCGAACACCCGATGGCGGTGAGCGCCTGCAGGTGCTGGACCACGCCGCCGATGGCCTTGAGCCCCAGCGCACCGGGCATCTGCGGGTCATCCGTGTCGGGCATAAAGGTGTTATCCCCGCCCGAGACATACATGTAGTTCTCCGCCATCCCCGGAAGTGCGTCGGGATCATTGCCGACCTTCTTCAGCTTGTCCTCTCCGGCGGTCCACAGCGACATGTTGTGGTGACAGCCGGAGGCGGAGACGCCCATAAAGGGCTTGGTCATGAAGCAGGCGAAGATGCCGTGCTCCCGCGCGACCTGCGCGCAGATCTGGCGATAGGTCGTCAACCGGTCCGCGTTGCGCAGCACGTCGTCGAAGGTCCAGTTAAGCTCAAGCTGCCCCGGCGCGTCCTCGTGATCGCCCTGGATCATGTCGAGGCCCATCTTGCGGGCGTAGCGGATCACCTGCATCGACACAGGCCGCAGGCTCTCAAACTGGTCGATGTGATAGCAGTAAGGTTTGGAAAAACCGTCCTTGGGCTGGCCGTTCTCATCGAACTTCAGCCACATCATCTCGGGTTCGGTGCCCATGCGCAGTTGCAGCTTGTGCTTTTCCTGGAATTGCGCGTGCAGCCGCCGCAGGTTGCCGCGGCAGTCAGCAGTGAGGTAGGCGCCTGGATCTTCCTTTTCCTCCCGGTTGCGGAAGAGCGTGCAGTAAAAACGCCCGATCTCGGGCGCCCAGGGCAGCTGCATGAACGTCTCGGGCTCCGGGATGCCCACCAGCTCGGCAGCTTCGGGCCCGTAGCCCATGTAATTGCCCGCGCGGTCGGTAAAGAGGTTCATCGTTGCGCCATAGACCAGCTGGAAGCCCTTCTTGGCCACCGTTTCCCAGTGATCCGCTGGGATGCCCTTGCCCATGATCTTGCCCGTCACGGACACAAACTGAAGATAGAGATACTCGATCCCCAACCGGTCGATCATCTCTCGGACTTCTTTGACTTTCTCATCGCGCCCGGGCGCTTCAACAAAACTCTCAATGTCCATGATGTCTTCCTTTAAGTCTGGGTCGGCCCCATTGTCGGCCATTAACAACTACTGTCCAGAAAAAAATGTTACTGTTGTGAAAATTCTCGCTTTGAGCAGAGCGCCCGCGCTTTCGGATGCCTAAACAGGGTTCATCCGCCTAGCCTCCCGCATGGCACAGCGCGTTTGACGGAGTACCGGTGGCCAAATTTCGGGCAAAAACGCTCGAAAATTTTTCACCTTAAGAAGTAAGTTTTCGTGTTGGTAAAATTTTTCTTGCTGGATTGGGGATTCGGTGGGAACCTAACGGGGCAAGCTGAGAGGGGATGCCAGCGGTGGACTACGAGGTCTTTGAAGCTCCGGATTTCAAGCTGCAATCGGGCGTGTCGCTGCCGGTTGCGCGGCTGGCTTACAAGGCCCATGGCACACTGAATGCGGCCAAGGACAACGTCATCGTCTACCCCTCACGCTACGCAGGCACCCATGCGGATCAGACCTATCTGATTGGCGAGGGCATGGCGCTTGACCCTGCGAAGTATTTTATCGTCTGTCTCAACATGATGGGCAGCGGTCTGTCGTCGTCGCCCTCCAACACGCCCGCGCCCTTTGACGGTCCGCGCTTTCCAAAGGTCACGCAGTTCGACAATGTCACCTTGCAGGCGCAGATGCTGCGCGAGGTGTACGGCGTGGAGGAAATCGCGCTCGCTGTCGGCTGGTCCATGGGCGGGCAGCAGGCGTTTCAGTGGGCCTCGCTCTTTCCCGATCAGGTCAAGGCGATGTCGTGCATGTGCGGGCAGGGCACCACCGCGCCGCACACTTATGCGTTCCTGTCTGGCGTCAAGCAGGGGATCATCAATGATCCGGCTTGGAACGCTGGCGATTATGATGAACAGCCCTGGGCTGGGCTGACGGCGAAGGGCCGTATCTGGTCCTCTTGGGCGCTGACGCAGGATTGGTACCGTGCGCGCAAATGGGCGGATATGGGGTACGAGACGGTTGAGGACTACCTCACCGGCGAGTGGGACAAGATTTACTACCACCGCGATGCCAATGACATGCTGTCGCTGATTGCGACTTGGCAGGCCTGCGATCTGGGCAATAACCCGGTCTATGGTGGCGACACAGAGGCAGCTTACCGCGCGATCAAGGCAAAGAGCATCCTCTTGCCCGGCAGCACGGACCTTTACTTCCCGACCGCTGATAATGAGGCCGAGGCGGCGTTGATGCCAAACGCAGAAGTGCGGGAAATCCAGTCGATCTGGGCGCATTACGCCGCGGGTGGCAAAACGGAGGAAGACACGGCCTTTGTCGATGCCGCTCTGAAGGAGCTTCTGGCGGCATGAACCCGGATGTGATCATCGTCGGCGCGGGGTCTGCCGGGTGCGTGCTGGCCGAACGTTTGTCGCGCGATCCCGGTCGCCGGGTGCTGCTGCTGGAGGCAGGGCCGCGCGACGATCACATCTTCATCCGCATGCCCGCGGGCGTGGCCAAGGCCATCGGGTCCAAGCGGTTCAACTGGCACTACTGGACCACGCCGCAGACGCATATGAACGGGCGCAGGCTGACGACGCCGCGCGGCAAAACGCTGGGCGGATCATCGGCCATCAACGCGCTGGTCTACATTCGCGGCAATGCTTGGGACTTCGACAATTGGGCAGCGCAGGGCTGTGAGGGCTGGGCCTATTCGGACGTGCTGCCGTACTTTCGCGAGGTAGAGGACAACGCACACGGCGCGGGCCCTTATCACGGCGGCGACGGCCCCCTCAAAGTTTCGCACCCGGCCTCCGGGAGCCCAGCCTACAGGGCCTTCATCGACGCGGGCGTGGAGATGGGGTTTGCTTACAACGACGATCTTAATGGGGCGGAGCAGGAAGGTTTTGGCCCGTTCCAGCTCAACATTCACGACGGGCGGCGTTGGTCGTCGGCGGATGCCTTTCTGAAACCCGCGCTCAGCCGCCCCAACCTGACCGTCCGCACCAATGCTCACGTCATTGGCCTTGCCGTCGAAGGGACGCGCGTGACCGGCGTGCGGCTGATGGATGAGACGATTGCGGCGGCGGATGTCGTGCTGGCCAGCGGCTCGATCGGCTCGCCGCAGATCATGATGCTGTCGGGCCTCGGCCCTGCGGATCATCTGGCGGAGGTGGGGATCAAAGCGGCGGTCGATCTGCCGGGCGTGGGTGAGAACCTGCAAGATCACCTGGAGGTGAAGGTCAAACACCGCATGACCAAACCCTACTCCATGTGGTCGCACGCGAAGTTCCCAAACTACCTGTGGACCGGCTTGCTATACCTGCTGACCAAGCAGGGCGCGGGTCGGCAGCAGGGGTTGGAGGCGGGCGCCTTTTGCACACTGGACCCTGACGCGCCTGCGCCTGACACGCAGCTTCATTTCGTGAACGCTTTGGCCTTCGACGGGGCCACGCCGGATGACCGCGGCCACGGCTATGCCATCGACGTCACGCAGACCCGGCCCGAAAGCCGGGGCACCCTTCGGCTGGCCAGCGCGGATCCGATGCAAGCCCCGCTGATTGACCCCAACTACCTGGCGGAGGAGAAGGACCGCACCCAGATGCGCGACGGGATGAAGCTTTTGCGCGAGCTCTGCCGCCAGCCCGCGCTGGCCAGTATCTCTTCGCCCGAGATGTTGCCGGGCGCCGATGTCACCACAGACGCCCAGCTTGACGCCTACATTCGCGATACGGCGGAATCGATCTACCACCCGGTGGGCACGTTGCGCATGGGCTCTGACGCGGATGCCCCCGTGGACAGCGCCAGCATGGCGGTGCGCGGGGTGGAGAACCTCTATGTGGCGGACGCCTCCGTCATGCCGCAACTGGTGAGCGGGAACACCAACGCCACCTCCATCATGATCGGCACCAAGGGCGCTGATCTGATCCAAGCCGCACTGGAGGCCTGATGAATCTTCTAGTTTTGCAACACGAAACGGTTGAACACCCCGGCATCTTCCGCAGCTTTCTGGCGGAAGACGGACACACCTATGACGCGGTGGAGTTGCAGTTGGGCGAGGCGCTGCCGAGCCTTGACTGCTATGACGCGCTCTGGGTGATGGGCGGGCCGATGGATGTCTGGCAGGAGGACGCGCACCCCTGGCTGATCGCGGAAAAGGCCTTTATCCGGGAGGCGGTTGTGGATCGCGGCATGCCTTACCTTGGGCTTTGTCTGGGGCATCAGCTACTGGCCTGCGCTTTGGGCGGTGAGGTGGGGCCTGGCACACCGGAGATCGGCTTGATGCCCGTGACCGTGACGGAGAGCCCGAAGTCCGTCTTTGCCGGACTGCCCGATGAGGTAATGACATTGCAGTGGCACGGGGCCGAGGTGACGGCGCTGCCGGAGAGTGCTGCGTCGCTTGCCACCTCGCCGGATTGTTCAGTGCAGGCGATGATTTACGGCGCGCGCGCCGTATCCGCCCAGTTTCACCTTGAGATTGAGCCCGAGACCGTTGCAGCATGGGCGCAAATCCCGGAATACGCCGCCGCTTTGGAAAGCGCTTTGGGCGCCGGAGCCGTTCCCGCGCTGGAGGCGGCAGCCGCTGCGCAAATGGATGCGCTTAACCAGACCGCCCGGCGGTTTTACAACAACTGGATGGCGCTTGCCCAAGCCGGGCAGAGCGCTGCTGCAGAATGATGACCTTATGAGAAGGGGGACAGCAAAACGTGGGTAAGAGAATTTGTGTGATCGGTGCGGGCCCCTCGGGGCTGGCGCAGCTGAGGGCCTTCAAATCAGCGCAGGACAAGGGCGAAGAAATCCCCGAGATCGTCTGCTATGAAAAGCAGCCCGATTGGGGCGGGCTCTGGCGTTATACCTGGCGCACGGGGATTGATGAGCACGGCAACCCCTGTCACGGCTCCATGTATCGCTACCTGTGGTCAAACGGCCCCAAGGAGGGCCTGGAGTTTGCCGACTACACGTTTGAAGAACACTTCGGCAAAGCCATCGCCTCCTACCCCCCGCGCGCGGTGCTGTTCGATTACATCGAAGGTCGGGTGAAGAAGGCGGGCGTGCGCGACTGGATCAAGTTCGACACCATCGTGCGCGACGTGCGTGCTGTGGACGGCGGTTTTGAAGTCACCGCCCGCGATGGCGTGGCGGATACAGAAACGCGCGAGGTCTTTGACCATGTGGTGGTGGCCACCGGGCATTTCTCCGTTCCCAACGTGCCGCACTACCCGGGTTTTGAGAGCTTCAATGGTCGCATCCTGCACGCCCATGATTTCCGCGACGCGCGGGAATTCGAGGGCAAGGATATCCTGATCCTGGGCACGTCCTACTCTGCCGAAGACATCGGATCGCAGTGCTGGAAATACGGCTGCAAATCCGTGACCGTGGCCCACCGCACCGCACCCATGGGCTACGACTGGCCCGACAATTGGCAAGAGGTGCCAAAGCTCGACCGAGTCGAAGGCAAGACCGCGCATTTCATCGACGGCACCAGCAAGGCGGTGGATGCGATCATACTTTGCACCGGCTACAAGCACCATTTTCCGTTCCTGCCCGACGCGCTGCGGCTGAAAACCGCGAACCGGCTGGCGGCGGATGACCTTTATAAGGGCGTCGTCTTTACCGGGAACACGGACCTCTTTTACCTCGGCATGCAGGACCAGTGGTACACGTTCAACATGTTCGACGCGCAAGCCTGGTGGGTGCGCGACTGCATCATGGGCAAGATCACCCTGCCCGATGCCGCCGCGATGGAGGCTGACTGGAAACAGCGCCAGGCGGACGAGGACGCGCTGGAGGATGACTACGGCTGCATCGCTTATCAGGGCGCTTATACGGGCGAGCTGATCGCGGAGACGGATTACCCCTCATTCGACATCGAGGCCGCGAATGAGGCCTTCTACCAGTGGAAAAAGCATAAGAAGAAAGGGATCATGGCCTTCCGGGACCACGGCTACACCAGCCCGATGACCGGCACGAAAGCGCCTGCGCATCATACCTCATGGGTCGAGGCGCTGGATGACAGCCTAGAGAACTATTTGCAGACATAATCACAACCCGGGGCAAACCCGGGACATCATAACTTCAACCAAAAGCCGCCGGACAACTGGCGGCGCAAAACAGGGAAAGACAAAATGAAACTACGCTCTTTGATGATGGCAACGGCGCTGGTGCCGCTTGCGAGCCTCGCACACGCTGAAGACAGCAGCGACCCGGTCATCATTCCGATCCACAACTGGTCCAGCCAGATCGTGATGTCAAATGTCGTGGGCCAGATGTATGAAGAGATGGGCCTTGCCGTTGAATACATCACCACCGACAGCCAGGCGGTCTACGAATCCGTGCGCCTGGGCGATGTGACGCTGGAATTGGAAGTCTGGGAAGGCGCCTTTGGCGCGTCCTTCCGTGAGGCGATGTCCAAGGGCGGCATCGTCGATGTGGGTGATCACGAAGCGATCACGCGCGAGGACTGGTGGTACCCCAGCTGGACGGCAGAGGCCTGCCCGGGCCTGCCAAGCTGGGAGGCGCTGAACGATTGCGCGGCGCTCTTTGCCACGCCTGAGACGGGTGCCAACGGCATGTATCTTGACGGCCCCGTCGACTGGCTCAAGCACGGTCAGGAGCGCGTCGCGGCCCTTGGCATGGACTTCACGGTTGTGAACGCAGGCTCTGCCGCAGCACTTTGGGCGCATATCGCGGCCGCCGAGGCGGACAAGACGCCCATCGTGGTCTTCAACTGGACGCCCAACTTTGCCGAAGCCGTATGGCCCGGTGAATTCGTCGAATTCCCCGAGTGGGAAGCAGGCTGCGACACCGATCCGGCGGTTGGACCCAACAAGGACGCGCTCTTTGACTGCGGCAACCCCGCCAATGGCTACCTGAAAAAGGCAGCCTGGGAAGGAATGGAAGCCAAATGGCCCTCCGCCTACTGCATGCTGGAGCAGGTGAGCTTTACCAACGCGCAGATCGCTGAAATGGCGCGGCTCGTCGATATCGAAGAGCTTGAGCCGGAAGAGGCGGCAGAGGAGTGGCTGGCAGCCAACGAAGAGGTAGTCGCGCCCTGGAAGGCCGCATGCTCTGCCTAAGCTGAGCTGAAAACGCATGCTCTGTCCGGTGACCCTTCCGGGCGGGGCAACCCCCTTTTGAGAGGACCTCCCCCTTGTCCACCTCCGAGCCTGTCATCCGCGCACAGAACGTCTGGAAGCTCTTTGGGGCGCACCCGAAGCGGTATCTGGCCAAGAAACCTGCGGGTCACAGCTATGACCAGATGCGCGCGGACGGGTACATCGCGGGGGTGCAGGATGTCTCCATCGAGGTGACGAAGGGGGAGATGCTGGTGATCATGGGCCTGTCGGGCTCTGGTAAATCCACGCTCGTGCGCTGCTTTTCGCGTCTGCATGACATCACCGGCGGCACCATCAGCGTCGAGGGGACGGATATCGGCACCCTGCGCGAGAAGGAGCTGATTGATCTGCGCCGGTCCAAGATGGGCATGGTGTTCCAGTCCTTCGGCCTGCTGCCGCACCGCACGGTTCTGGATAACGTGGCCTTCCCGCTGGAAATGCGCGGCCAGGACCGCCACGCGCGCCGGGCCCGCGCGCTTGAAGTGATTGAGCTTGTGGGCCTGGAAGGGCGCGAGGATTACTTCCCGCGCGAGCTCTCAGGCGGGCAGCAGCAGCGCGTGGGCATCGCGCGCAGCCTCGCCATTGAGCCTGACATCTGGTTTCTCGATGAACCGTTCAGCGCGCTCGACCCGCTCATTCGCCGGGAGATGCAGGATGAGTTTCTGCGTTTGCAGGACATGCTGGGCAAAACCATCGTCTTCATCACTCACGACTTTGACGAGGCGCTGCGCCTGGCGGATCGTATCGCCATCATGAAAGACGGCGCGGTGGAGCAATGCGACACGCCCGATCAGATCGTGCTCAATCCGGCGACACCCTACGTCGCCAAATTCACCGAAGAGATTGACCACGCCCGCGTCGTGCACGCCGCAAGCCTTGTGCAATCGGGGCTGGAGGCCACCGGCGCGCCTGTGGATGGTACCGCCACGATCCGCGCGTTGTCGCGGCGTTTGATCGAAGACGATGCCGCCGCGATCCCCGTGACGCTGCCCGATGGCGCGCTTGGGGCGATGCCCCGTGCCGCAGCCCTCGACGTTTTGCTGCGGGAGGCGGGATGACAGAGCAAAGCGCCCCGGGCCTTGGTGCCTCAAACGCGGGGCTCAGCCTGCCCAAGACCTGGACGCTGCGCCAGGGGGTCTGGCTGTGCCTGGGGCTTGCGCTGGCGCTGATCCTGTTGCGCCCGCTGCTGCCTGACTGGGCCGTGCGCCTGCCGGATGCGATGATCCTGCCCTGGGCTGACTGGCTCGACCGGGGGTTCAGCTATCTGCAAAACGAAACGCCGCTGATGTCCATCACGCGCTCCATCGCGGATGGGCTGGCGTTCCTGATCGATACGGTTGCCAATATCCTCTACGGCAAGGCCCGTTGGCCGCGGCTTGGCCCGCTGCCATGGGCCGCTGTTGCCGCGGGCATGGCCGTGCTGGGCTATGCGCTGGGCGGCTGGCGGCTGGCGCTGCTGGCGGGGGGCACCTTTGTCTGGGCCGCGCTGATCGGCCAGTGGAAATGGACGATGGAGACGATGAGTGTGATCATCGTCGCGGCACCCATGTCCTTTGTCATCGGTCTCACCTTTGGCATCTGGGCTTGGCGCTCTGCGCGGGTCGAAGCCGCTTTGCGTCCCATCCTGATGATCCTCCAGACGCTCCCCTTTTTCAGCTACCTGCTGCCCGCCGTGATCTTCTTCAAGGTCGGGCCGACCGCTGCGGCAGTGGCCACAATCGTCTACGCGATGCCGCCGATGATCCTGATGACGATGGTGGGGCTGAAAAACGTGCCGAGCGCTGTTGTCGAGGCGGGCCAGATGTCAGGCTGCACGCGCTGGCAGATGCTCACGCGGGTCTATCTGCCGTCCGCGCGCGATGAGATCCTCATCGGGCTCAACCAGGTGATCATGCTGTCGCTGGCCATGGTGGTGCTCACAGCCTTTATCGGCATGCCTGGGCTGGGGGCGAAGCTCCTTTCCAGCATGGGCAGCTTCAAACTGGGTCGGAGCTTTGAGATCGGCGTGACCATCGTGCTCTTGGCCGTGACGCTTGACCGGCTGACCAAGGCTTGGGTCACCAAGCAGCCCATGCACTTTGAAAAGGGCACTGCCTGGTGGCAGCGTAATGCTTTGCTGCTGATCGGTCTTGGGGCCTTTGCGGGCTTCATGCTACTGGCGCAGGTCTTCCCGATCCTGGCGGAGGTTGGACGTCGGCAGTCCCTGTCGATGGGCTCCGAGATCGACGATGCCATCAAGAGCTTCCTGGCCTGGCCCAGCATCAACGCGGTGACCGACGCGCTGCGCTATTTCTTTAACATCTGGATCCTTGTGCCCACCGAAAAGGCGCTGCTCTTTGTGCCCACGCTTGCCGTGATCGCGGCGGTCATGGCCATCTGCCTGGTGCTGGGCGGGGTGCGCGCGGCGGCCTGGGGATTTGCCTTTTTCTCGGCCGTGGCGCTCCTTGGTTGGTGGGACCGCGCGATGCTGACGCTGCATTCGGTGATCATGGCCACTGTGCTCGCCTTTCTCATCGGCATGCCCATGGCCATCTGGGCCTCGCGCAGTGCCAAGGCGTCGGCCCGGATGATCCTGGCCTGTGACACCGCGCAGACCTTCCCCAGCTTCATCTACCTACTTCCGGCCATCATGCTTTTCGGGATCACGCCGGTGACCGTGATCCTGGCGATCCTGATTTTCACCATGGTCCCTGTGGTGCGTTACACGGTCGAAGGCCTGCGCAACGTGCCGCCCGAACTCAATGAGGCGGCGGATATGGCGGGGGCAACCTGGTGGCAGAAGCTGCGAAACGTGCAGCTGCCACTGGCGATGCCCACCATCGCGGTGGGTCTCAACCAGGCGCTGGTATTCGCGTTCTTCATGGTGATCATCGCGGCTTTCATCGGCACGCGCGATCTGGGGCAGGAGATGCAGCGCACGCTGGCGGGGACTGATCTGGGCAAGAACTTCACACTAGGTTTCTCGGTCGTGTTCATGGCGCTCACATTCGACATCGCGGTCAACCGCTGGGCCGAACGCCGCCGCAAGGCGCTGGGGCAGTAGCGCGGTGGGAGAGCTGTCTTTCATCGAACACCCTTGGGAGCGGCGCGGGATTGTCGCCCCCGGCCTGCCCATCCTGCCCCACGGGGTGGAGCGGCACCCGGTGCCCGGCGGCGGCTCCCGCGCTGTGCCGGTGTTCAAGGGCGATGAGATCAGCGTTCTGGACAAAGAAGGCCTGCAACCCGCGGAGCTGGTGTTTTTCACGCCTGATGGGCGCTCCGACGCGGGGCTTTTGGGCCGCGCGGGCGCTGGCAGGCCGGAGCGGACGATTGCGACGCTGGCGCAGGGGGGCCCCTCCGGCGCGCGGGTCCTGCGCGCGCTTCAGACCGCCGGGTTCGACATCGGCGCGGGTGACGCGATCCCGCTTTTTGGCGACGGCAGCCGGGCGGGGGAGGCGGAGACGCTGACCGCCGACGCTGACGGCTTGCTCATCTGCTGCGCCCCTGGTGACCCGATGCGGCCCGAAGCACAGAATGCCCCAACCGAGCTCATGCTCTACATCCGCCGCGCCGATCCCAAGGCCGCCAAGGATACGGTTGGACCGCCCGATCCGCTGGCGGACCCCTTGCAGGACTTCAACATCCAGCCCGGGCAGGCCACATCCTATGAGGTCAAGGCGGGCGAGTTCATCCAGATCCTCGACGTCAAGGGCCGCGAATGCAGCGACTTTCAGGCGTTCTCCCTGCGGGCGCTCGACAAGGGGCTGGAGCGGGAGATTGACCCCACCACCACGCGCTCGCTCATGGGATCGCTCTATCCCGCGCCGGGCATCTACTCCAAGTACTGGTCGGTCGATCACGAACCATTGGTGGAGATCGTGCAGGACACCTGCGGGCGGCATGACACCTTCGGGCTGGCCTGCACCGCACGCTACTATGAGGATCTGGGCTATCCGGGGCATATCAACTGCTCGGACAACATGAACGCAGATCTGGCGCGTTTCGGCATCCGCCCGCGCGGCGGCTGGCCCGCGATCAACTTCTTTTTCAACACCTTGCTCGATGACACCAACGCCATCGGCATGGATGACCCCTGGTCCCGGCCCGGCGACTACGTGCTGTTGCGCGCGCTCAGCGATCTGGTCTGCGTATCCACCGCCTGCCCCTGCGACGTGGACCCGGCCAATGGCTGGCAGCCGACGGACATCCAGGTGCGCACCTACAAAACGACCGAAGACTTCAAACGCTCCTCGGCCTACAGAAAGTCAGCGGAGGCCGACGTGGAACCCACCAAAGAGACCGCCTTTCACGCCTGTTTCGCGCGGCACACGCAGGACTTTGTCGAATACAACGGCTATTGGCTGCCCAATACCTTCCCCGCTATCGGTACCATCGGCGAATACTGGGCGGTGCGCGAAAAAGCGGCGGTGATGGACCTGTCGCCCCTGCGGAAATACGAAGTTACGGGCCCGGACGCCGAAGAGCTGATGCAGCTGTGCGTGACGCGCAACGTCAAGAAGCTGGCGGTGGGGCAAGTGAGCTATACCGCGATGTGTTACGAACACGGCGGCATGATCGACGATGGCACGATCTATAGGCTGGGGGAGAGCAACTTTCGCTGGATCGGCGGCAATGACACCTCCGGGCTCTGGCTGCGCGAACAAGCGGAAAAGCGCGGGCTCAACGCCTGGGTACGCAACTCCACCGACCAGTTGCACAACATCGCGGTGCAGGGGCGGTTGAGCCGGGATATCCTGTCGCAGCTGTTCTGGACGCCGCCCACGCAGACGCCTGTGGCGGACCTGCCGTGGTTCCGGCTGACCGTCGCGCGGCTGGATGACTACAGCGGAACGGCGGTCGTGATCTCCCGCACCGGGTACTCAGGCGAGTTGGGGTATGAGATTTTCTGCCATCCCAAGGATGCGGTGGAGGTCTTTGACCGGGTCTGGGCAGTGGGTGAGCCGCTGGGCATGAAGCCCCTGGGCCTTGCCGCGCTCGATATGATGCGGATCGAGGCGGGGTTGATCTTCGCCGGTTCTGAATTCGACGACCAGACGGATCCGTTTGAGGCGGGCATCGGCTTTACCGTGCCGCTCAAGACCAAAGAGGACGATTTCATCGGGCGCGCGGCGCTGGAGGAGCGCAAGGCGCATCCGCACCGCAAGCTGGTGGGCTTTGAGGTGGAAAGCGGGCTGGTGCCGTCGCCCGGCGATTGCATCCGCATCGGCAAGGCGCAGGTGGGCGAGGTCACCTCTGCCGTGAAATCGCCCTACCTGGGCAAGGTCATCGCGCTAGGCCGCATCGCAGTTACGCACGCTGAGCTTGGCACGGCGGTGGAAATCGGCCAGCTTGACGGCCAACAAAAGCGCCTGCGCGCGCAGGTCGTGGCCTTCCCGCATTTTGACCCGGGTAAATCCCGCGTCAAAGGCGACTACGGCTGAGCCATGACGCTGCTTCAGTGCATCTCACCCATTGACGGCTCTGTCTATGCAGAACGGCAAGCCGCGTCTGTCGCGGAAGCCTCCAAGAAGGTCGAGGCGGCGCGTCGGGCGCAAGTGTCTTGGGCCGCGACACCGTTGGAGGCCCGCATCGCGACCGTGATGGCGGGCATCCAAGCGCTGGGGGCCATGAACGACGACATCGTGCCAGAGCTTGCCTGGCAGATGGGCCGCCCCGTGCGCTACGGGGGGGAATTCGGCGGCGTGAACGAACGCGCAAGCCACATGGCCAGCATCGCGGCGGCCGCCTTGGCGCCGATGGAGGCGGGCAACGACACGCAGTTTCACCGCTTTATCCGCCGGGTGCCGCAGGAGCTCGTCTTTGTCATCGCGCCCTGGAACTACCCTTACATGACGGCCATCAACTGCGTCGTGCCCGCGCTGATTGCAGGCAATGCGGTGATGCTGAAGACCGCTGTTCAGACGTTGCTTGTGGGCGAAAGGCTAGAGCAAGCGTTTGCCGCGGGCGGGCTGCCGGAGGGGGTCTTTCAGAACGTCTTTCTCACCCATGAGGTGGCGGGGGCGCTGATTGCGGACAACCAGTTTGATTTCATCAACTTTACCGGCTCCGTCGCGGGCGGTCAGGCGGTGGAACGCGCGGCGGCGGGGACGTTCACCGGGGTGAGCACGGAGCTAGGCGGCAAAGACCCGGGATACGTCATGGAAGACGCCGATCTTGACGCGGCGGTCGATACGCTCATCGACGGGGCGATGTTCAACTCTGGGCAATGCTGCTGCGGGATCGAGCGGATTTATGTGCACGACACGCTCTATGACCGCTTCCTGGAGCAGGCTATCGCCACCGTGCAAGCCTACACGCTGGGCAATCCTTTGGTGCCCGAAACGACGCTTGGCCCGATGGCGCACTCCCGCTTCGCAGACACCGTCCGCGCGCAGACCGGTGCGGCGTTGGCGGCAGGGGCCACGGCGCATATCCCCCGGTTTGAGGCTGACGACGGGGGCGCCTACCTTACCCCGCAAATCCTCACAGGTGTGACCCACGACATGGCCGTGATGCGCGAGGAAACCTTTGCCCCTGTCGTGGGCATCATGCCCGTCTCCTCTGATGCGGAGGCCATCGCGCTGATGAATGACAGTCACTATGGGCTCACGGCGAGCCTTTGGACCAGCGACCCCGAGCGCGCCATCGCGGTGGGCGACCGGATCGAGACCGGGACTGTTTTCATGAACCGCGCCGATTACCTCGACCCCGCTCTTTGCTGGACGGGGTGCAAGCAGACGGGCCGGGGGGCCAGCCTATCAGAGCTTGGCTTTCACGCCGTCACCCGACCCAAATCCTACCATCTCAAGAAGGTCCCGACATGATCGCACCCGGCAGCTGGTCCTATCCGACAACCATTCACTTCGGCGCGGGCAGCCTTGCGAAGCTCGCGGAAAGCTGCGCAGCGCTGGGCATCACCCGGCCCCTGCTGGTGACAGACCGAGGACTGCGCTATGCGCCGATCACGCAGAGCGCCCTGGCCCAGGTGGAAGGTGCGGCGCTTTTCGCGGATGTCGATCCGAACCCCCATGAAGGCAACCTCGCCGCGGGGATCGCCGCCTTCAAGGACGGCGGGCACGACGGGGTGATTGCGTTTGGCGGGGGTTCGGGGCTCGATCTGGGCAAGATGGTCGCCTTTATGGCGGGCCAGACGCGGCCCGTGTGGGACTTTGAAGACATCGGCGATTGGTGGACGCGGGCGGACCCGGATGTCATCGCGCCCATTTTCGCGGTGCCGACGACGGCCGGGACCGGGTCCGAGGTCGGGCGTGCTTCGGTGCTCACGCAATCAGACATCGGCCGCAAGAAGATCATCTTTCACCCCAAGGTGCTGCCCGGCGTGGTGATCGCCGATCCGGAGCTGACCACCTCCATGCCAACGGCCATTACGGTGGGCACCGGATTGGACGCGTTCGCCCATTGCGTGGAGGCCTTCTCCAGCCCTCATTACCATCCCATGAGCCAGGGCATCGCGTTGGAAGGCATGCGCCTGGTGCTGGAGAACCTGCCGCGCGTGCATGCGGATCCCAACGACATTGAAGCGCGCACACAGATGATGTCGGCTGCCATGATGGGCGCGGTGGCCTTTCAGAAGGGCTTGGGGGCTATCCATGCGCTGTCCCATCCCATCGGTGCCGCGCATCATACACATCACGGCACCACCAACGCGGTTTGCATGCCCGCGGTGCTGCAGTTCAACGCCGCGGCCATCCGCGACAGGTTCGACCGCGCGGCGGGGTATTTGGGTGTCGAAGGCGGTTTTGACGGTTTCTGCGTCCGTGTTGACGGGCTGAATGCAAGCCTCGGCATCCCGGGTTCTTTGACGGAGCTGGGTGTGAAAGCGCCTGACATGCCCAAGCTGATCGCTGATGCGCTGGCCGATCCGTCCTGCGGCGGCAATCCGGTTGCCTTGGATGAGGCGAGTGTTGAACGGTTGTTTGAAGCCGTGCTTTGAAGCGTCCGACCTTTAACTTGAGGCATCTCGCTCCATTCAGAGCACCCGCCCAACAGGTACTGTTGGGCCGCGCCGACCCGCCCCCCTGGGGCGGCGCGTGAACTCTTTTTTTGCTATGCCTCAGGTTAAAGGTCGGACGCTTTAGGGTGCGCTGAGTGCGCTCAACACACGCTTGAAAGCGGCAATCTCTCCATCGGAAAACGCATCGAGGATCTCAGCCTCATGCGCGCGGGCCATTGTGATGAACTGCCCAGCCGTCTCCCGCCCTTCCGGTGTCAAAGACACCAGCACGCCCCGCCTGTCGCGGTCCGCATGCACCCGTTCCGTCACGCCCTCCGCGCAAAGCCTGTCCAGCCTGCGCGTCAGTGTCGGCTGCTTTGTAAGGCATTTGGCGGCAAGCTCGCCCACGTTCATCTGCCGGTCTGGATAAAGACACGCCATGATCCGCCACGTCGTGACGGAGGTGCCCATGGCCTCGATCTGGCGGTGGAACGCGCTGCTAGCAGCGTGGCTGGCCTGGGCCATCATGTAAAGCAGATAGTCATCGACAAAGCTGGCGGTGTCAGCCTCTTGCGCATCGGAAACTACATTCATTTTCATATTTTCCGTTTACACATGTTGCATCCTGATGCACCTTACGCTTGGTCCTCCGTTTGGACCAGCCCGTAAATGGGGGAGCACAGAGTGCTGAGCGACCGGATCGAAGCGAAGTGGATCGACGCGTTCGAAGCGACATTTCAGGCGTGCAAAGTCACGACCGATGAGACCGCCATCCTCCTGAGCGAGACGCAAAGCCGCGATCTGAACGTAAATCTGGCGGAGCTTGCGCTGGCGCGGATGGGCGTCACCTTCTTTCACCTCAAAGTGCCGACACCGCGCGCAAAGGCGCCGGCGATCCTGCGCTCTACCGGCATGTCGCTGGCGCTGGACGGTCAGGCCAAGGCGGTCGAAGCACTTCAGAGCGCGGATTTCATCGTCGACCTGACCCTTGAGGGCCTGATGCACGCGCGCCAAACCGGCGCGATCCTGGGATCGGGCGCGCGGGTGCTCAATATCTCGAACGAACACCCGGAGATGCTCGAACGGGCCCTGCCAGATGAAGACCTCAAGGCGCGCTGCCTGGCGGCTGCTCGGATATGCCGGGGGGCGGAGCTGATGCGCGTGCGCAGCGCTGCGGGCACGGATTTGACCGTTGCGATGACGGGCAACAACACAGTGGGCGTCTGGGGCTGGACCGACAAGCCCGGCACGCTGGCGCATTGGCCCGGCGGGATCGTTGTGAGCTTCCCCGCCGCGGGCTCCGTCAACGGGCGGCTGGTGTTTCAACCGGGCGATATGAACCTGACGTTCAAACGCTACTTCGAAAGCGAAGTGATTTTTGACATCCGGGAGGACTATGTCACTGCCGTCAAAGGTAATGGCACCGACGCCCGGCTGATGCGCGCCTATTATGAGGCCTTTGGGCAGAAAGAGGCCTATGCCACGTCCCATGTCGGCTGGGGCCTGAACACAGCCGCGCGGCAGGAGGCGCTGGCGATGTACGGGCGCCGCGATCTCAACGGGACGGAGCTGCGCGCAGTTGCGGGCAATTTCCTCTATTCCACCGGCGCCAATGAGTTCGCAGGCCGTTTTACCGAAGGCCACTTTGACCTGCCCATGATGGGTTGCACGATTTCGATCGACGGCCAGGTGGTCGTGGACGAAGGCGCGTTGGTCGAATGAAGGCGGTGGGGCTTGCATATCAGGCGCAGGGCGATGCGGGCCCGCTTGTGGTCTGCCTGCATGGGATCGGCGGTGATGCATCATCCTTTGCGCCGCAGCTGCACGGACTTTCGGGAGCGTGCCGGGTCATCTCGCTCAGCCTGCCAGGATATGGGGGGTCGGACCCCTTGGAGCATGTGAGCTTTGAGGGTCTGTCGGATGCGGTGCTTCGTTTCATGGATGCGCTGGGCGCGGAGAATGCCCATCTGTGTGGTCATTCCATCGGGGGCATGATCGCGCTTGAAACGGCCTGCCGCGCGCCGGATCGAGTGGTCTCACTGGCGCTGATCGGGACGACATCGGCCTTTGGCGGACGCGATGAAAGCTTTAAGGATGCCTTTGTCGCCGCGCGTCTCGCACCGCTTGACGAAGGCCAGACGCTTACCGATCTGGCCCCCCGCTTCGTGCCGGAGATCATGGGCCCCGATGCACCCAAAGACGCCGTTGAGGCCGCGACCCGCACCATCGCCGCGGTGCCGGAGGGCACCTATCGCGCCATCATCCGCTGCCTTGTGACCTTCAATCGCCGCGAGGACGTGAAGGGCGTGACCGCGCCCGCCTGTCTGATCGCGGGTGCGCTCGATCAAAATGCCCCGGCGCGCACGATGGCACGCATGGCGCAAGCAATGCCGCAGGCTGAATTCCACGAAATCGCAGGTGCCGGACACCTGATCAACCTTGAAGCTCCAGAGGAGACGAACCGCATCCTCGGCGCTTTTTACAGGAGCACGTCATGAAGCATGAAAAGATCACTACGCGCGCGGACGAGCCCATCTTTGACCCCGCTGCCTGGCGTCTGACCGATCAGCAGGTGGAGCTGTCAACTCTGGCGCGCGAGATGGGCCAGACAAAGATGCACGACCGCGCGGTGCTGTATGACAAGGAAGCCATCTTTCCCAGCGAGAACTTCAAGGATTTTGCACAGAACGGTCTACTTGGCATCGCCATCCCCAAGGAATACGGCGGCCACGGCGCGGATTTCAAAACCTACATGCTCACAGCGGCAGAGATCGGCAGGTACTGCGGGGCCACCGCGCTGACCTTCAACATGCACGTATGTTCTTGCCTTTGGTCAGGCGCGCTGCTCGACACGCTGGACTACGATCCGGCGCTTAAGAAAGAACACGCCAAGAAGCGCGGCGTGCATTACGCGCGTATCTTGGAGAAGGGGCAGATCTATTCTCAGCCCTTCTCTGAAGGCGGGGACGCGGCGGCTGGCAAAAAGGCGTTTGGCACCACTGCGCTGCGCGTGGATGGCGGCTGGATCGTGAACGGCAAGAAAATCTTTGCCTCGCTTTCGGGCTATGCCAACTACTACGGCGCGCTCTGCACGGAACTGGAGACGCCGGACGCCGAACCAAGCCGCGGCAACACGATGTATTTGGCGATCCCCGCGGACGCGGAGGGCGTGTCCGTCGAAGGCAGCTGGGATCCCCTGGGCATGCGCGGCACGGTTTCGCGCACGCTGATCTTCAGGGATGTCTTTGTCGCGGATGAGGCGCAGCTTATGCCGCGCGGCATCTACTTTCAGGCGGCCAAGCGTTGGCCGCATATGTTCATGACGCTCACACCCGCCTATGTGGGCCTCGCGCAGGCGGCCTATGATTTCACGGTGAAGTACTTGCGCGGCGAAATGCCCGGCACGCCGCCAGTGAAACGGCGGATGTATCCCACCAAGCAGATCGCGGTGGCGCAGATGCGCGTCATGCTGGAGCAGACGAAGGCAACCTGGTTTCAGGCGATCACCGAAGCGGGGCCAAACCCCACGCAAGACAGCCTAATGCGCGCCTGGGTCGCGCAATACACGGTGATGGAGAATGCCAACGAACTGGCGCAGCTTGCCATCCGCACCTGCGGGGGGCAGTCGATGCTGCGGTCGCTGCATCTGGAACGGCTTTATCGCGACAGCCGCTGTGGGTCGCTGATGCTGCCTTGGACGGCGGAGCTTTGCATCGACATGCTGGGCAAGGGCGCGCTCTACAAGCCGGGCGAGAGCGATACCTAATGTCTGAAAAAGCGCCCACCCTCGACGCCTGGCTCGACACCCATGCCGCCCATCAGCCGGAGAAGACCGCGCTGCATTTTGAAGGGCAAAGCTGGAGCTATCTGGCGCTGCGCGATTGGGTGGCAGCCCTCGCCGCGCATCTGAGCCGCACGTACGGCCTCAAGCCGGGTGACAGGATCGCCTATCTGGGCGCGAATTCCGCCAATGAGGTCGCGCTGTTTTTCGCCGCCGCGCGGCTGGGCGTGATCCTGGTGCCCCTGAACTGGCGGCTGGCGGAGGAGGAGCTGCGCTTCATCGTTGCCAATGCAGGCGCGCGGCTGCTGGTGCACAGCACGGAGTTTGCGCAAACGGCCACCGCGTTGACGCAAGGAACCCAGACGCGCGCCATCAATGCAGAGGTTGAATTCGAGGGCCTTCCGCCCGGTGGTCCGGTGCGCGGGGGCGCGCTGAAGGACCCGTTTCTGATCGTCTATACCTCCGGCACCACGGGACGGCCCAAGGGCGCTGTGCTGACGCAAGAGGCCGTGTTCTGGAACGCGCTGATCAGCCTGCACGCCCATGATTTCACGCCGCAGGATCACATTCTCAATGTGCTGCCCCTGTTTCATGTCGGCGGCATCAACATCCAGATGCTGCCCTGTTTCTACATCGGCGGTACCGTCAGCCTGCATGCGCGGTTTGATCCGGCGGCTGTGATCGCCGCGCTCACCGGCAGTGGCATCACGACCGGGCTCTTCGTGCCCACCATGATGCGCGCGCTGATGGGCCACCCGGCCTGGGACGGCGCGCACTTTCCCGCGCTTAGGCTGCTGAACACCGGCTCGACAGATGTGCCCGTGGACATTCTGGAGGACATCAACGCGCGCGGCATCCCGATGATCCAGGTTTACGGCGCGACAGAGACGGGGCCCATCGCCACCTATCAGCGCGCGGAGGAGGCGGCGCGCACCATCGGCTCCATCGGGCGGCCCGCAGCGCACACACAGGTCAAAGTGATGTCGCCCGAAGGCGTGGAATGCGCGGTGGATGTAACCGGCGAGATCTGGGTCAAAGGCCCCAACACGTTTTCCTACTATTGGCAAAACCCCCAAGCCACGGCGAGCGCGCTGCAGGACGGCTGGTTCAAGACCGGCGATGTGGCGCGGCGCGATGCGCAGGGGCTGCTGTGGTTCGTGAACCGGCTCAAGCACGTGATCATATCGGGCGGGGAGAACATCTATCCGGCGGAGATCGAGCGCCTCTTGATGCAACTGCCCGGCCTGCGCGAGGTTGCCGTTGTCGGTCGGCCTGATCCGCGCTGGGGCGAGGTGCCGGTGATCGTGGCCACCATCGAGGAGGATGGCCCGTCCGAGGAGGACATCATGGCCACCTGCGCGGGCCGCATCGCCAAGTTCAAGCGGCCAAAGGACGTGGCGCTGGTGCAGGCGCTGCCGCGCAATGCCATGGGCAAGGTTCTGGTGGAGGAGGTCCGCAAGATCGCCGCCGTGCAGGGCCTCTACCTGTCCCGCGCGCGGGCCGAGGGCGTCTCTGCATGAGCGTCAATACGTTGACACCACCGGCCATCACGGCCCACTGATAGGGGGTCAAAGCCCGCACCCAAACGGGCAAGCCAATTCAGACGTCCAAAGCACCCGCAAAGCGGTGCAAGGACACCAACCAGGGAGCATCACATGCTAAACTTCAAAACCATCACCGCCGCCATTGCGCTTGCCGCGGGCACCGCGCTGCCTGCCTTTGCGCAGGATCACACGCTGCGCATTTCCACCTGGCTGCCGCCGACCCACGGCATCAACACAGAGATCTTCGGCGGGCTGATCGAGATGATGGAGGAAGCCACCGATGGCGCGGTCACGGCGGAGCTTGTCTCCGGCCTTGCCCCGCCGCCCGCGCAGACGGACCTCATTCTCGATGGTGCGGCGGATATCTCCGTCATTTTCCACGGCTACCAGCCGGGCCGTTATGTCGCCACGCAGCTCATTGAGCTGCCGGGGTACGAGGGCAGCGCGGAGGCGGCCTCGGTCGCCTATTGGCGCGTGCATGAAGCGCATCTGGAAGCGCTCGACGAACACCGCGGCGTGAAGGTCATCGCGCTGCACACCCATGGCCCCGGCCAGATGCACGTGACCGGAGAGGCCACAACCCTGGCCGATCTGAATGGTCTGAAAACCCGCATCGGTGGCGGTGTCGCGGGCAATGTCGGCGCAGAGCTGGGCCTGGTGGGGATCAACGTGCCCGCGCCGAAGGTCTATGAGACGCTGGATTCAGGCGCGGCGGATGCGGTTGCGATGAACGTGGGCGAGCGCATCGGCTTCAAGCTGGATGAAGTGGCGCCGAACCTTTTCGAGATGCCGGGCGGCTTTTACCGCGGCTCCTTTGCACTGATCATGAGCCAGGAGACCTTTGACGGGCTGCCTGAGAACATCCGCACAGCCCTCGACAGCGAAGTATTCGGTGAACCGGCAAGCCGGATGGCGGGCGCGGCCTGGGACCTGTCGGACAAACTGGCCTATGACGCGATGGGCGACGGCACCACCAAGGTCACGGCCAGTGCGGATGACCAGG
>JBCCPS010000041.1:0-26537 GCA_039024775.1 Pseudomonadota bacterium | reverse complement strand
CAGCGTGAAGGGCGCGTCCGAGTTGAAATGCACCGCGCCGATTTCCAGCAGCATGCGCGCGCTCAGGCGGGCGATCTCTGCGGGGTCAGGATAGCTGCTGGGGATCATGGGCGGGCTCCTCGGGCTGCTCGGTTAGGATGGCGGCGAATTTATGGGCGTCGATGTTGCCGCCGGACAGGATCGCGGCAACGCGCTGGCCTTGCAGACGCGCGCGGTCTTGCATCACGGCGGCCAGCGCCACGGCGCCTGCGCCTTCAGCCAGGTTGTGTGTGGCGCGGTAGATCAGGCGGACAGCCGCGCGGATTTCAGCGTCAGAGACCTCTATGACGTCATCCGCGCCTGCGGCGATCACCTCCAACGCTTGGGCATTGGGTTCGCGCACTGCCACACCTTCGGCGAAGGTGGCGGCAGTGTTCGTGGGCACCGCATGGCCTGCCTTGAAAGACAGCGCATAGGCGTTGGCCCCGTGCGCCACCACGCCCACCACGCGGGTCCTGAGCCCCAGCATGTCGCGCATGCCAATCACGCCGCAGATGCCGGAGCCCAGACCGATGGGCACGTAAACCACCTCAAGATCGCCCGCAGCGGTAAAGAGCTCATGGGCGTAGGTCGCCACGCCTTGCACCAAATCGCCGTGAAAGCTGGGGATCATGTCGAGCCCTTCGTCATCTGCCAAATGCCGGGCGTAGGCGACCGCATCGGCAAAATCCGTGCCCGTCTCAATCAGCCTTGCGCCAAGTGCGCGCATGGCGGCGTTTTTCTCAGCCGAATTGTTCTGCGGCACCACGACGGTCGCCTCAATGCCTTCGATCCTTGCCGCGTTCGGGATGGATTGCCCGTGGTTGCCGGTGGAGGCGGTGATCACACCGTTCAGATGGCCCGCCGCGCGCCGCCGACGCATGTGCACAAGGCCCCCGCGCACCTTGAATGCGCCCAGCGGCGTCTGGTTTTCGTGCTTGAGCCAGACCTCACAGCCCAGCTCATCGCGTAAGAGAGGCCAGGCGTGTTGCAGCGTAGGCTGCATGTGCTCATAGACGATGCCCGCTGCCGCGTCGTATTCGGCGCGCGTGAACATCAGCCCTGAACGCGCCACTGCAGATCAAAACCGGGGTCAAAAACCGTTACGGGGCCCTCTGCGGTGTCGATGTGGGCGGGGTAGGTTGTGGGCTGCTGTTCGAGCGTGATCGTCTGCGCATTTACCGGCAAGCCGTAAAAGGCGGGGCCGTTGCGCGAGGTAAAGCGCTCCAGCTGCTCCAACGCGTCTTCTTCTTCGAAGACTTGGGCGAGAATGGACAACGTGTTGGGCGCGGTGAAACAGCCCGCGCAGCCGCAGGGCAGCAGCTTGTTCGCATCCGTGTGCGGCGCGCTGTCGGTGCCCAGAAAGAAGCGCGCATCGCCTGAAGTTGCCGCCGCGCGCAGCGCCAGGCGATGTTCTTCCCGCTTGGCAACGGGGAGGCAATAGTAGTGTGGCCGGATGCCGCCGGCGAGGATGTGGTTTCGGTTGATCACAAGGTGATGGGTGGTGATCGTCGCGCCAAGGTCCCGATCATGGGCGCGCACGTAATCGGCGGCCTGGGATGTCGTGATATGCTCCATCACCATGCGCAGCCCGGAATGCCTGCGGCGGATGGGGTCAAGCACGCGGTCGATGAACACCGCCTCGCGGTCAAAGATGTCGACGTCGCCATCCACCACCTCGCCATGTGTGCAGAGCGGCAGGCCAATCTCTGCCATCTTCTCCAGCACCGGAGCCACCTTGTCAAAATCCGTCACACCGCTGGCGGAATTGGTCGTGGCGCCCGCCGGGTAGAGCTTCACGGCCGTGACAAGGCCGGAGGCATGTGCCGCGGCCACATCCGCCGGATCGGTATCTTCGGTCAGATAGAGCGTCATCAAGGGCGTGAAATCCGCGCGCTCGGGCAAGGCCGCGCGGATACGATCGCGATAGGCTTGAGCCTGCGCGCCCGTCACCACAGGCGGCACCAGATTGGGCATGATGATCGCGCGGGCAAAATGCGCCGTGGTATGCGGCAACACAGCGCGCAGAATCTCGCCATCGCGCAGATGCAAGTGCCAGTCGTCAGGGCGGCGGATCGTCAGCGTCTTGGTCATGACACTGCCGTTAGCACAGGGCTTTTGACGCGGCTAGCCCGTCTCGAAGTTCTTGAGCTTGCGTTCAAATCGCGGGTCATGCAGCCGCGCGGTCACCGAGCGCAGGAGGCGGATCATCAGCGCCTCGCGCCCGCCCGCCTCAAGCCGTGCCAGAAGGTTGCGCAGATAGGGCCGGTGGTCGCGCCGCGCGCGAAACGCTCGCGCAAAGCGCTGGGTGTCCAGGCGGTCTTCCGAAATGGCCTGCAGCAGCGGCGCAAGCTCTCCCATCTCCATCAGGTCGGTCTGCAGCGCGGCGCCCATGTGGGGCATGCGAAACTTGGTGACATTGGGCCGGGTGAAGAGCGCTGCGTGCATCGCGTCAAGCTCCTCATAGGGATCATAGAGGACGTAAGCCGTCTCCGCCGCCTCCAGCATGTCGGGGCCATAGCCGTAGCGGGAGGTGAAATCCGTGCGCCGCATGTCCACGAAGCGGTCGTCCCATTCGGTGACCCGGGGATCAAGCGTGGCCTGCGGCTGGATCAGCAGCGCGCGCGCACCTGGTGCTGCGACCGAATAAGCGGAGGCGGCATAGGCGCAGGGGCCCGCGCCGTAAAAGATCACCGTTTCGAATTCATCGAAGAAACCGTCATCGACCAGCCGGTCGAAATAGGCATAGACGCCCGGATCGCGAAACCAGGTATCGCCGTCGCTGGCGATGCACAGCGTGGACCAGCCAAGCGCCTCCAGCATCTCCCACCCGAAGGGCTGCGCCACCTCGGAAAGCGCCTGGATGCCTTGCACCGTCTCGAAAGTGACGATGAGCGTCGTGTCTTCTTCGATCAGCGCGGCGAAATGGCGGTCCCCCAGAGGCTCGAACGCGCCGTTTTCCTCGCACACCTCCGCAACCGCCTGCACCCAATCGGGTTTGGACAATTCCGCCAACGAGGGCGCAAAGCTCTGGGCGTCTTCGGTCATGGTCATGCCCTCAGGCTACGGCACGCGCGCGGGATTCGCGCGGGATTTTCGCAAGATAGGGGGGCAATGCGGCAAAATTTAGGAAAATGCTTTGAAAAGCAGATGCCGCTGGCGGAGCCTGGCGAAAGCATGCGCCGCAAAACCTGAGACAGCCCGCTCCCTTCAAAGCACCCGCCCAACAGGCACTGCCCTGCTGCGCCGTCCCGCCCCATAAGGCGGCGCATCTGCGCCACCCCGCGGGACGGCGCATGAACATTGGTTGTCCATGTCTAAGTTTTTGGATTGGAGAGCTTAACGGCCCGCCTCCGCGCGCGCCATTTGGGCATGGCGCATCAAAAAGCGCGCTGCTTTTTGCGACACCGGCGTGCTGGGCGGGGTCATCATCAGCCGGGCAAAAAGCGCGCGATAGGGCTCCTGTTGCAGCAGCGCCTCAAACCGTTCCTTGCGCCAGCGCACGGCTTGCATATGCAGCGGCCCCAGAACTTTGTCGGCTTTCAACTCTTCCATCAGCGCGCGGCGTTCCGGTGCAAGCGCGGCGATGCTTTCATCCGTGTCGGTGTTCCAGTTCCGCTCCACCCAGTAATCCATGCCCAGCGCATCCGCGCTGTGCACCGCGCGCCCCCGGTCGGATTTCAGCACGTAGCTTTCCATCGCCCCCAGCGGATAGTGGTTGAGCTGTGCCAGCCGGTAGTTGTCGCGTCCAAAGGGGGAAAAAATCCGGGCTGTGCGAAACTGCGCATCCAGCGCGCGGCCATGGCCGTCAAACCACCGGGCGGCGTCCACGCGCGCGGGATCGGGGTCACGCGGCCGGTGCACGCCGGGTTTGCGGTAGGTGCCATCGTTGCGGTAGAGCGTTTTGAACATCGCCGCGCGCCAGGGCCAGTGCATCAAGGCGGGCGCGCAGCGAGTGAAGGTCTCCGTGACGGCTGCGTCCTCATACCGGATCTGGCCCGCGTTGCCAAAAAGCCGCCAAGTGAGCGTGATCGCATCCGCTTCCGGCAGGGCCTTATGCAGCGCGCCCAGGCTATGATCGCCCATGTGGATGTTGACGAATTCGTCCACGTCCAGCGGCAACAACCATTCAGCGGCGCGCACCCGGTCCATCTTGGCCGCCAGCTTCATCGCGGTGAACTGTACGCCGCCTTTAGGGTAGGGGCCTTCGTTGCGGTGATGGGCCAGCCAGCCCATGGCGTCCAACCGGTCCAGCATCGCATCCGTGCCGTCCGCGCAGTCGTTGGAAAAGACCACGAAGTCGTCAAAGCCCACCGCGCGGTGGTGCGCCAGCCATTCCAGTAGGAAAGCCGCCTCATTGCGCACGCACAAAAGCGCGGTGTGGCTCACCCTACCACTCCGTACGGAAACACAGCACCTTGCCCTCAGAGCCCCGGTGATAATAGGCGAGGCCTGCGTCCATGAAGGCCTGCATCACCCTATTGATACCCTTGGGGCCGATCCACTGGGGATGCGTCTCAAGGATCGCCGCACGTAGGCCCTTGAGCGGCAACTGTGGGATCAGGTCCATCTCCGCGCCTTCGATGTCGCAGATGAGCACATTGGGCGCGATGTCCTTGAAGACCGTGCCCGCGTTCAGCACGTCCACCTTGACCGAGGGCGGGTCAACCTCGCCTTCCAGCACCTCCAGCGAAGACCCCAGCATGGGGTCGCGCACGTAGAAATCAGCACTGCCCTTGCGCGGGCCAAGCAGCGCGTTGGTCACTTCCGCATTGGTCACGCCATTGGCGGCGTGCACCTGCCGGATGTAGGGGATGAGGTGGGGATTAGCCTCAAAACTATGCACGGATTTGACGTCCCGCTTGGTGGCGACCAGCGTGGACATGTAGCCAATGCCGCCGCCCAGTTCGAGCACCACATCGCCTGGGCGCACCACGCGCAGGGCTGCGTTAGTTTCCTTGTCTTCATAGGCGTTCTGGCGCAACAGCTTGCGCACCCGGCCCTTGATGATCTCAGGATGCTTGGGAAAGCGCATGCCGCGCGAGCGGATGAAGCCTTCTGTTTCGGTGCCCTCGGGGTCGGGCAGGGGTCCGTCCATCGTCAACTCTCCATGTCCAGGGACAGCGCATAGGCCACGCGCTCCGTCTCATTGAGTTTCACGCCAAGCGCTTGGTCGTAAAGGGCGGCGAATTCGGGCGTGGCGCGCAGCTCCGCCGCCTTGGCGCGGTGCCAGGCGAGCCCGTCCGCGTGATGCTGTTTGAGCTGAGCGTCCGCCATCAGCCGGTCGTATTCGGCGCGCACGCGCGGGATGTTCCGCTTGATCGTGATGTCTCGGAAGTCCGACCAATCCATCCGGATCCAGTAGCCCAACCCGATGGAGCGATCCACGTGCAGCGCGCGGCCCCGCTGGCGCTTGATCAGATAGGATTCCGCCGACCGCAACGCATAGTGATTGAGCTGCACCAGATCATAGCCGATGTTGGATTTCGACGACCGCCAGCCGTTCTTGGCCGCATCCCGCGTCATGTCGCGGCCCGATCCGTTGACCCATTTCACGCGCGTTTCAAAGTCCTCGGCCAGCTTGTTGGGCCGGTGGCACGAAATCTTGCCGTAGGCGCCGATGTTGCGAAAGAGGCTCTTGTAGCCCCAGACGGTGTGCGGCTTGGGGCAGTATTTCGGCGCGCAGGTGTCGAACTGGTCGATCACGAATTCATCGCGCAGCTCGGTCACGCCATTGTGCCCGAAAAGCCGCCAGGTCATCGCGAAGTTGGTGGCATCGGGCGCCGCGGCAAAAAGATCATCCAGCGTGCCGTTGCCGGTGCGGATATTGATGAACTCATCCACGTCGATATGCGCGATCCATTCCGCGCGGCTGACGAGCGGTTCCTTTAGCGCGGCATTCAGCGCATGCTGTTGTGGCGAATTGCCCTTCCAGTTTTCATTGTCGCGCCGCTGGGCCACGCCCATGTCCTGCAGCCGGTCGAGGATCTGATCGGTCGTGTCGTCGCAGCCGTTGGTGTAGATGATGAAGTGATCGACCCCGATGGCGCGGTGATAGGCGATCCACTCGATAATATAGGGCGCTTCATTTTTCATGCAGCCCACGATCACGCGGCCCGTCGTCCCCGGCGCAGGCACGCGCGCTGGGGCAGGCGTGAAGGCGGCGGCGAGTTCCTCTTCATTCACGGACCCCAGATTGTTGTGGGGCCGGAAGGGGGAGGAGAGGATCATCTGGTGATTGACCTTCACCCGCTCCAGCAGCTGCGCATCCGCGCCCGAGCGCCCCAACAGGGTGTCGAATTTATCGGCGGAGCGCTGCGCATCCGCGAGCTCCTTGCGGCGCAAGGCCAGCGGCGTGCCGTGCTTTTTGATGCCATAGGCAAAAGCGGCGAGGTACTGCGTGGCGCGAAACCCGTTTGCGGGATCGGCCTCCTGCCATGGAGAAGTGGCAGGCGCGGGTTTGAGGCGCGCCAGATTGGGGAAGCGCTTGGTCAAAGCGGCGTTGTCTTTGGCAAAGTGGTCCGAGAGGGCGGCAAGGCTGCCGGGATCAATCGGCGGTCCGGGCAGGCGCAGGGAGGTGAGCATCTGGGCCCAGAGGTCGCGCGGGATCGAGATGTCGTGCGCCTTCAGATAGCGGATCAGCACCTCGTTGAATTGGCGCATCCGGGCGAGGTTCACGGCCGGCTCGGTCAGCGGCACGCGCCTCGGTTTGACAGGGCCCAACGGTTTTTTGAGATCGAGAAGCGCTTCGACTTCTTGGGCGCCCTCGGGTGACATCAGCGCTGGAAGGTCTAACGGTCGGAACAGCACACTGCCCGCGCCGAAAGCGGCCTCCCATTGCGCGAGAAGCCGTGTGTAGTCGAGCCAGAAAGGTGGGCTCTGCACGTCATTGAACAGACCAAACTCCGGCCCGTGGTCTCCCCGCGCGGCGAGCGCCGCATCCCTCCAGTTTTCCGCGCCCACCAGATCAAGCTCTGCTTGAAGCGAGGCGGTGCGCCCTTCCAGCACGGCGTAGGTGTAGTGGGACAGCAGGAGCTCAGCCTGCGGCGCAAGGTGAGCAACGATGTGTATCTCACTGAAATAAGGTGCTAAAAGTTGAGTTAGTCTCTCCAATTCATCCTTGCCATGCAGCAGGTTGCCCAGTTGCCCGGCCGCGACGACAAAGTGCTGTGCATCCGTCTCCGCAACCTCTGCCGCGATGAGCTTTTCAAATTCACGTGTGAGCGTGCGGCCCACCAGTGGCCCGTCCATCCCACGACGGTGGCGCAACACGCCCACCGCGTCCGGGTCGGCACAGGCTGCATAAAGCCGCACATGGTTCCAGTCGGGCGCGTGCACGCCCGCTTTGGCCAGCGCCTTGGCCTTTTCCTTGAAAATCACCCGCAGCCGCGCGCAGGCGGCCTCCGTCGGGCCGATGATCAGCGTGAGCTTCATCTACCCGGCCTCCCGTTCGGCGGGTTTTCCGACGTTGCTTTTTCCCCACCAGGGCAATTCCAGCCCCAGGTAGTCTGACAGGCGGTCGCGGGCGCGGTCGTCCTCGATGTCGTATTCCAGAAAGTTCGCAGCCCCGTCAAAGACCCGACGGCAGAATGAATAATGCCCCGCAAGCCATTGTTCCAAATGCGTAACCTCACGCCCAAAGCCGCGCGGCAGGCCCGGGATATCGGCCATCGGCAAGCGCCGCTTGCCCAGGTTGTTCCAGCGCATCATGCTGTCGGCGGTCTTCTTGGGGTCGCGCGTCGTCAGCACGAATTTGACGCTCGGGTGATGGGCCATGATGGCCTGCAAGAGCCCCCAATCGGTCTGCGGCCAAAGCGAGCGGTCCTCGCGCACCGCCGACATCTCATTGATCACATCGAATTCACCCAGCCGCGCCAGTGGATCACCGCTGTCAAAGTAATCCTCATAGATCACCTTGCCCACGTGCATGCGCGGGATATCACTGCGCGCGCTTTGCCCTGGGCGGATTTTCCAATCCGCCACCGTCAGCCCCGCCGCGCGCAAGGCGTCGGTCAAGGTCGTCGTGCCGGTCTTGGGCAGGGCCAGGTTGATCACGCGCAGCCGGGTCATGCCATGTCCAATTCACGCAGGATTTGCATCTCGGCTTGCGCGTACTTTGGCGCGGTCAAAAGCTGGTCGCGCATCTTCCTGTAGCTGTCTTGGGCGAGCAATTCATCGCGCTTCGCGATGTGCGATGCCACCGCTTCAGCGTGCAGATCGGCCACGCCTGGCAGCGCTTTCAGACGCGCCATCTCGGCCCGCAGGTCCGCCTCATAGCGCAGGATACTGTCATCAAAATGCGCGCCGTCATTGCGTTCGCGCCAATAGCTGTCGTCAAAAGCGCGGTTTTCCCGGTTCACATCGCCCCGGTCGTTTTTCACCAGATAACTGTCAAGCGAACGCAACGCGTAGTGGTTAAGCGTGCAATGCGCCCGCGCGCCCTTCGCCGGATAGGCACGGATGCGCCGCTTGTTGGCGCGTTTGCGAAAAGGTCCGACGACGGGGCGGCCTGATCCATCCGTCCAGGCGGGGCTTTCGCGGTCCTCATCGTGAAACGGCCGATGGGCCCCGTAGTAGGCCAGCGGGAAATCGCGGCGCACCAGCGATTTCACCTCGATCGCGGTGTCCGCGCACCAGATGTCGGGGTTATGGCTGCGGAGGAATTGTGTGATGACAGGTTCATCGGCAAATGCCTGAACCCCGTCATTGGCCATGAACTGGAAACTGGCGGAGATCGCCTTGGGGTTGCCGCAGGCTTCGATCAGCGCGGGGATCATATGGTCGCCCACATGGATGTTGAGAAACTCATCCACATCCGCGATCCAGACCCAGTCCGCCTTCTTCACCAGCGGGTGCTGTTTGGCGGCCTTGAGCGCTTGCATCTGGTAGTTGCGGTTGGTCGCGGGGTTGGGCAGGTGCGTGACGATCCCGTGCCCGGCCAAGCGGTCCAGCAGCCGGTCGGTGGCATCGGTGCAGTCATTTGAATAGAACAGGAAATCCGTGACACCGATGACGCGGTTGAAGGCGATCCATTCCAGCAGGAAGGGCCCTTCGTTCTTCACGCAGGTGACAGCGGTGATGCGCATGTCAGCCACCGCCCTGCTGTTCAGGGTGCAAAAAAATCTGTCTCATATCCGCCTCTGGGTCCGGGGTAGCATGCCCCGCGACCTCATGATTTTCGGTTAATCTATGGCAGTCACAGTGAAATGCGTCAATTCCCGCGCCCCGCGTGCGGCGAGGCGCGTGACATATCGGCACTGAGGCCGCGTCAGGCGAAGGTCTTGGCAAACGCGCCGCGATAGAGCGTGGAGAGGTCTGCAAGAGGTGCGGCAGCGTCGCCGAACCGCACCTCCTTGCCGCCAAAGCGCCCGACCTTTGCCAGCGGTAGGTCCGTGGTCGCCATCAGCGCTTCAGCTTGTTGAGGCGTGCAAGCGATCAAATAGCGCGCCTGATCCTCACCAAAGAGCATCGCTGTGTCCGCGCTGTCCAGCGTGACACCCACGCCGGAGGCTTCGGACATCTCGAACGCCGCCAGCGCCAGACCGCCGTCGGAGAGGTCGGTGGAGGCAGAGATATGCGCGGCCTGCGCGCGGATGAAATCGCCGTGGGCTCTTTCAGCAGCCAGATCCACCGGCGGGGCATCGCCCTCTACCCGGCCAAGTGCGGCCAGAAGGGCGGATTGGCCCAAATGACCGTGGGTTTCACCCAACACCAGCGCAACCATGCCCTCGGCCACGTCCGTCCCGATGATCTCTGATGGATGGTTGATCAGCCCGACCGCGCCGATGGTGGGCGTGGGCAGGATCGCGGCGCCGTCGGTTTCATTGTAAAGCGAGACATTGCCCGACACGATGGGCATGTCGAGCGCTTCAACTGCTTCCCCTATGCCTTTGATCGCGCCCACAAACTGGCCCATGATGCCGGGCTTTTCAGGGTTTCCGAAGTTCATGTTGTCGGTCGTGGCCAGCGGTTTGGCCCCCGCGGCGGTGAGGTTGCGATAGGCCTCCGCCACCGCCTGCTTGCCGCCCTCGACCGGGTTGGCCTTCACGTAGCGGGGTGTCACGTCAGAGGTGAAGGCGATGGCCTTGTCTGTCCCGTGCACCCGCATGATGCCTGCACCCGCGCCCGGCACGCGGGCGGTGTCGGCCATGACCATGGTGTCATACTGCTCCCACACCCAGGCCTTGTGCGCATAGTTGGGATCGCCAATCAGTAGCTTGAGCCCTTCGATGGGGTCCACGTTTGGCAGATCTGAAAGCGGGGCAGGGGCCGGTGTTTCCTCCCAGGGGCGGTCGTATTCGGGCGCGGTAGAGGCCAGTTTAGAGAGCGGCAGATCGGCCTTCACCTCTCCGTTCAACGTGATAAGGAAGCGGTCCTCTGCGATGGTCTCGCCCACGATGGCGAAATCAAGATCCCACTTCTCGAAAACCGCGCGCGCCTCCGCCTCCAATTCTGGCTTCAGCACCATCAGCATGCGTTCCTGGGATTCGCTCAGCATCATCTCATAGGCGGTCATGTTTGCCTCGCGCTGCGGCACGTCTTCGAGGTTGAGCCGCACGCCCAAGCCCCCCTTGTCGCCCATCTCCACCGCCGAACAGGTGAGCCCCGCAGCACCCATGTCCTGGATAGAGATCACCGCGCCTGTGCCCATCAACTCCAGCGTGGCCTCCATCAGGCGTTTTTCGGTGAAGGGATCGCCCACCTGCACGGTGGGGCGCTTTTCCTCGATCGTGTCATCGAATTCCGCGCTGGCCATGGTCGCCCCGCCCACGCCGTCCCGGCCCGTCTTGGCGCCAAGGTAGACCACCGGCATGCCCACGCCGGAGGCTGCGGAATAGAAAATCTTGTCCGCATCCGCCAACCCGGCGGCAAAGGCGTTCACCAGGCAGTTGCCATCGTAAGCGGCATCAAAGCGCACCTCGCCGCCTGCGCAGGGTACGCCAAAACAGTTGCCATAACCGCCCACGCCCGCCACCACGCCGTGCACCAATGAACGCGTCTTGGGATGTTCGGGCCGCCCGAAGCTGAGCGCATTCATTGACGCGATGGGCCGCGCGCCCATGGTGAAGACATCGCGCAGGATGCCGCCTACGCCGGTAGCCGCGCCCTGATAGGGCTCGATGTAGGAGGGGTGATTGTGGCTCTCCATTTTGAAAACCAGGGCCTGACCGTCGCCAATATCGACCACACCTGCGTTCTCTCCCGGGCCGCAGATCACCTGGGGGCCTTCCGTCGGCAGCGTGCGCAGCCATTTCTTCGAAGATTTGTAGGAACAATGCTCGTTCCACATCGCCGAAAAGATGCCCATCTCCGTGTAATTGGGCGCGCGGCCTAGGATTGCGTTCACCTCCTGCCATTCGTCAGGTGAAAACCCATGCGCTGCAATGACGTCATCGGTGATGGCTGGTTCGGTCATCTGGTCCCCCGAGGATGCTTGCGCGCTTCTCTAGAGGATGGCGCACCCCGGGGGAAGACCCGGCGCGCTTTCCACAACACGCGCGAGGGATTTGTTAACGTCTTGCGCCTATCGGTCCCGAAGTCTCATCCAACTGCAAGGATCGTTTCCATGACCGCAAGCGCGCCCCTTTCCAGACAGATATCTCGCATCTCACGGCCTTTGATCATCGGGCTCGTTCTGGTGGCCATCTTTGCAACCGCCACCGCCCTTTTTGTCCGGTCCACCTTCGCGCAGTATCTGTCTGCCTCGCAAACGGTGCTGCTGGCCAATGAGGTCTTTGAAGACGTCTTTGAGGCGCGCATCGGCGCCTATAAATGGCAGATCGGCGGAGAGCAGGGTTATGCCGAGGAAGTCTCCAGCAACCTGGAGGAGCTCAGGACGACCGAAACCGATGCGACCTTTCCAGAGCTCGCCTTCGACGTGGACGCCTATCAGTCTGGGTTTGACCGGCTTTTCAACGCAAAGGCGCAGTATGATGTCGCAGAGGCCGAGGTGCTGGCCGCAGGGGGCGCTGCGCGGCAAACCCTGACCAATCTGATCGAACGCACAGAGGAAAACGAGAACTACAAGGCTGCGTTCTACGCCGCAAATGCCCACGAATCGCTTTTGTTGGCCCGGCTTTTCTTGGAGCGGTTTGGTCGAACGGCTGACCCGGCAGATCTTGAATTGACCCGCGCGCAGATCGTCAATGCGAAGGAGCGGATCGACACGCTTTTGCCGATGCTCCAGGAACTGGGCAAGCGCACGCTCACCGCGGTTGCTAAACGCCAGCTGGATGAATTCACCGAAGCGACGGAGGGCTTGGTCCTTGCATTGGATGAGGAGCGCGCCGCCCTGGACGCGCTTGACACCTACGGGCTCAAGATGGTGACGGACGTGGAAGCCGTCGTTGATGCCGAAACAGGTGCCAAGGGCGTGCTGGGACCGCGCGGGCTGATCATTGCGACGGTGTCCGTCGCCGTCATCATGGCTGCCGCAGCACTAAGCCTGATTGTAGGGGTGATCATCGCACGCCGCCAGTCCGCGCAGATCAAGGGTGCCTTGGAAGACAGCGTGCAGACGATGTCTCAGATTGCGGATGGTGATCTGGATGCCGAGGTCAAGAACCTCGACTATGAGAACGAATTTGGCCGCATCGCCCGCGCGTTGGAGGTCTTCAAGACAAACGGCAAGGCCGCCATCGCTGCGGCAGAGCGCGAAAAAAAGATCGAAGCGGAGCGTGTCGAGACCGCCGCCGCTGCGGAAGAGGCGCAGCGCAAGAAAGAGGAAGAGGCCCAGGCGCGTGCTGAGGCAGAGCGCGTCAAGATGATCACCGCGCTCAGCGCCTCGATTGGCAAGGTCGTCTCCGCCGCCTCTGCGGGCGATTTCAAACAGCGCGTCAAAGCCGACTTCGCCGACCCGCAGCTTGTGGCACTCGCCACGGATGTGAACGCGCTTGTCGAACGCGTAGACCAGGCGATTTCTGCGGCTGGGCATGCGCTGGAACGGGTGGCAAAGGGCGATCTGACGGCTCGAATGGAGGGTGATTTCGACGGCGCGCTGGAGGAATTGCAGGACAATACCGCGAGAATGGTCTCGGGGCTCTATGATATGATCGGCGGGATCACCGGCAGCACCGAAAGCGTGGCCTCCTCTTCTACCGAATTGCGTGAAACGGCGGACATCCTGTCAACCCAGGCGCTTGAGAATGCCTCCGCCATGCAGCAAAGCAGTGCGGCGCTTGAACAGCTGTCCGCCAGCATGAAGCAGGTGGAGGTCAACATCAAAGAGGCCAATGAAAGCGCGCGTCAGGCGAGCGCGACGGCAGGGCAGGGCACCAACGTCGCGGCAGAGGCGGAAGAAGCGATGAGCCGCATCCAGGCAGCCTCAAACGAGATTTCTCAGGTGGTGAGCGTCATCGACGAGATTTCCTTCCAGATCAATCTGCTGGCACTCAACGCGGGCGTCGAAGCCGCCCGCGCGGGCGAGGCAGGGCGCGGATTTTCCGTCGTTGCCTCCGAGGTGCGCCAACTGGCACAGCGCGCGGGCGATGCCTCGGGCCAGATTGCGCAGGTCATCGAAAAGAGCGGGCTCGCGGTCTCCGAAGGGGTCGAAAAGGTGCGCAACGCGCAGAACTCTCTGAAAGAGATCACCGAATCGGTGACCAGTACCACCAGCAGCATTCAGGACGTCTCAGTTGCCGTGACCGAACAGGTGGCAGGCGTGCGGGAGATCAACAGCGCGCTGTCTCAGGTGGATCAGAACACCCAGCGCCAGGCGGCCTCTTTTGAGGAGGTGACCGCTACGGCAAGTGCGCTTGCCGGGGATGCGAGCGGTCTCAAGCGTGCGATAGCCGGTTTCAGTCTGGGCGCTGGGAGCACCAATGGTTTGACGGTAGAGGCACGGCTCGCCGGATAAGCCAATCTTACAAGCATCAGGCATGCAAAAAGGCGGCCCGGAAAGGGCCGCCTTTGTGTTGGTCTAGGCTCACTTAGCCGATGACCACGTTGGTGCGCGATTCATCATCCCGCTTTGACCCGTCTTGGGCCTGCAGATACAATTCATCGTAGGTCACGTCGATGAAGATCTTGCCGTTCATCACTTCCAGGTTCTCCGGCAGAATGGTCATCACGAGCGTTTCTGCATCAATCTTGGTCTCTGCCAACAGGTCCACTTCGATTTCCGGATTGCCTTGGCCATCGAATGCGAGACCGGTCACTTCGCCCAACAGAACGCCGTCCGACGTCTCAAAATCGCCACCCACGGAGGCAGCGAGCACGTCGTATTCGTTCTGGCTCAACGTGGTTGTGGTGGGGTCGAAAGCGGCAATGCCAATGCCTTGGCGGGTGCGCGGGGCGACCTTGTCAGCATTGGCAATGGAGCCCGCATCACTGTCAAAACCACCTTCGGTCACATTTGGGCTATTGCCCTGCAGGTCCGATGCGCTGTCAACGGTCTGTGCCATTGCCATCGGCGCGGCGGCGAGCGTTGCGATTGTGCTTGCGGTGATCAAAAACTTGTAGGTCATAGTCTCCTCTTTCGGGGTTACCGATTTTGATGGTGCACCGTCGTGGTGCTCGAGAAGATAACAGGGGCGGTCTCAAACCGTTCCTGAGAAAATCCCAATTTTTGATGCGATGTTCACCTAACAGTCTGAATCAAAACAGGTATTATTAAGTTTTTCTATCGTGGTTCAGCGCCGTGAGCTTCATCTACCTGATCCTGCGCCGCCTGTGTCGCCGCCGCGGAGATCGCGGCGCGGTCCTCTTCTGTCAGGTCGCCATGCCGTTCCATTGACGGAAGCGCCACGCGGACCTCCCGGCGGGCAAACTCCAGGCCGTTTTCGGCAAAGGCCTTGTTCACGCGGTTGTAAATCTCCTTTCGGATCATGAACTGCGTGCCGGGTTTGCACATGAACTTGCCCCGGATGACCATGCCTACATCGTCAATCTCCAAAACCCCCTGGCTTTTGAAAGGAGCGAGGAAGTCATCCTTGAACTCCGGTACCTCCAGCAGCTCCTGGCCGATCTTTTTGAAGATCTTTTTGATCTGGTTCGGATCGCTGTTGAAAGGCACGGTAAAGCGCAGCTTCATGATCACCCAGTCGCGGCTGAAATTGGTGATTTTGGGGATCTCGCCGTAGGGGATCGTATGCACCGGCCCCTTGTGATGGCGCAGCTGCATGGAGCGGATGGAGATCTTTTCCACCGTGCCCATCGTGCCCTCGATCTCCACATATTCGCCGGTGCGAAAGGCGTCATCGACCAGAAAGAAGATGCCGGAGACGATGTCCGTCACCAGCTTTTGCGCGCCAAAACCAATCGCCAGGCCCACAATACCTGCACCGGCCAAAAGCGGCGTAGTGTCTACGCCCACTTCGCCCAAGGCGAGCAGCAGGAAGATAACCACAATTGCGCTGCGGCTCACCAGCAGGATCAGCGGCAGCACCGTCGACAACCGCGAGCCCCCCGCGCCGCCGCCATCGCCGCCGATCTCTTGCGCCTCCGGGTCAAAGCCCGAGGAGGTATATTCCGCCGCCAGCTTGCGGTTGATCAGAAGTGAGACCGCCTCATAGAGCAGATACCCAAAGCTCAGGATGATCAGAAACTCAATCGCCGCAGCAGCCAGTTGCGCGCCCACGCCTGCACTTGCGAGATCCTGCAAGTTCATGCCCCAGAAGCCGGCGACCGCAAGGACCGATATCCCGAAAACCACGATGCGTCCGATGCGAATGTAGGCGCGCCGCGTGGCCTCAAACGCGCGCTCGGCCACCGCGCCTTCGCCCGACATGGGCGGCAAGCTGTGGCGCACAATCCCGCGGATCGCCGTGTCGAAAGCGGGCATGAAGATCACCAAGATCATGGTCTTGTACTGCGGTGCGCTTTGCAGAAGCTCAAAATTGCCATAGCTCGCCACGATGCCAACGACCCACCACGTCACGAAGACCGTGACCATTGCAAAGTAGGGATAGGCGCGGGCCACGCGCTCTTCCATCGGTGTGATATTGGGTTCAAATCCGCGCATCATATCGCTGAACGCTGCCCGATAGCGCCAGCTGAGGGCGATCAAATAGACATGCAGCGCTGTGCTGAGCCAAAAGCCCAATCGCAGCTCTCCTAACGGCACGCCGTTGTTTGCATTGAAGATGAGGATCGCGGTCGAGAACCCGATCAGCATAGATGTCCAGAACACGTGAAATACAGTGGCCTTGGCGTCTGGCGTGCTGATATTGAGCAACCGGTACTCCGGGTTCATTGGCGCGCAAAAGAAAAACCCGATGGCCAGCATAAAGCGGGGAAATCCGATGAGGTAGATGCCGATGAGCTGCATCACCCCGATGAAGACTTCTGGGACGATCGCCTGGCCAATGATGCGTGCGGCAAGCACAAAGATCACGACCGCCAGCACCTGGGTGGCGAGCCGTTTGCCTAGCAATTGCAAACTCTCGCGCAGGGTCAGATTTTCCGGGTCCGCTGCTGGGATTGTCAGCCATCCGCGCGTCAACCGGCGATAACCAAGCTCGATCAGCGCCGCTGACCCCCAGACGACGATCATGTACCCAAAGAGCAACAAAAGCCCGCTGCCAAACCCGATCCGCTCATAAAAATTCGCGAATGCACGGCCTTGTCCTTCCAGAAGCAATGGCAACCGTTCGACAGCGATGGTGACAGTCGATGCCGTGCCCTGCGTCGCGTGAAAAATGAATTCCTCTTCTGCTTCGCTTTCCTCTTCTGCGACTTCGGCCGCCTGGGTGTTGAGCTGATCCAGCAGAAGCGCGCGCACCTCGCTGTCTGATAGCCGTGAGATCAGCGCGTTCGCCGCCTCCGGCGTAAGCGGATCGGGTAAGGAAGGTGCGGCGTCGGTCGGCGTTCCTGCCGCCCCAATTGAAAATTGCGCCTGCACGGGCGAGGCAAAGCAAATTACCAAAAGCGCGAGCGCTTTAAGTGTTGCGCTCAACGCTTTGAAATAGATGTGCATATTTGCCCCCGGGCTGGCCTTTTCTTCCGGCTAAAGGCTATGCCTGCGAAGCCTCGCGGGTCAATTGCGAAAATTCGGCAAAAAAAGGCCGAGCGTTAAGCTCGGCCAAGTCCAACAGGGAGGTATGAAGGCCAGCGCATAAGCACCCATCGCCTTCATGAAGTGGAGGTAAGAAGCGGGGGCTGAGCGATCAAGAAAAAAACGCCCAAAATTTGGGCATGGCAGCCATGCATTAAGCGCATGGCTCAGGATTTCGCGTTTTCTTTCAGTTGCTTGCGGTAGCTGATGATCTCGTCCTGCACAAAGTCCTTGAACGCGGCGACGCGCTTTGATTGCCGCAATTCCTCTGGGTAGGCGAGGAACACGGGCACGTCGGCTGATTCCATGTCCCCAAGCACCTGAACGAGGTCAGGGAAATCCTGGGTGACGTAATCTGGCAGCACGCCGATCCCCAGATCATGCAGCACACCCTGCAGCACGCCGAAATAGTTGTTCACCGTCAGAAGGGAGCGCACGTCCTGCAGCAGCAGCTGTTTCACCAGACTCATACCTGCGCCCACCTGATCGCTGTTGGTGTTCTGGCAGATCAGCCGGTGATTTCTGAGGTCTTCGGGCCGCTGCGGCGTCCCGTTTGCGGCCAGATACGCGGGGCTGGCATAAACGCACATGCGCACCGTCATAAGCCGCTTGCGGATGAGATCGGCCTGGCTGGGTTCCTTGAGCCGGATCGCCACGTCTGCTTCACGCATGGGCAGGTCAAGTACGCGTTCTTCCAGCATCAGATCGACCTTCAGATCGGGGTATTGATCGTAAAGCTTGCTCAGTCGGGGTGCGAGCCAGAGCGTGCCAAAGCCGGTGGTCGTGGTCACGCGCAGCTCGCCAAAGACCTCTTCTTCGCTGTCGCGGATGCGCGCGGCGGCCGAATCCAGCCTGCGCGTCATCGCGTTGGTGGCGTCAAACAGCAGTTCGCCCTGTTCGGTCAGGATCAGCCCGCGGGCGTGGCGGTGAAAGAGATTGGTGTTCAGCTGCTCCTCAAGGCCCCGTATCTGGCGGCTGACCGCAGATTGACTGAGGTTCAGCTTCTCTCCGGCGTGGGTGAGACTGCCCGCATCCGCCACCGCGTGAAAAATCCGCAACTTGTCCCAATCCATAACCGGCCCCTTTTCGGCTGCCTCACTGGTAGACCAAACGCCGCGGGATAACAGCGCAAACGGGGCGAGCGGCGGAAAAATGTGCACATCGTGCTGAATTTACCGGCATTTGCGCGGTGCTGCGGCTGCGCGATGGTGGTGGATCTGGCGCTGCATCTGGCCTAAGAGGGCGGCAGGACACAAGCAAATAGGCAAATCCAATGGCGGTTGGCATCTTCGATAGCGGTTTGGGCGGGCTTACCGTGCTCGACGCTGTCGTGCAGCGCCTGCCGGAGGTGGAGTTTGTCTATCTGGCGGACAGCGCCCATGCGCCTTACGGCGTGCGCACCAGCGATGACATCTACGCGCTGACGACGGCGGCGACCCAGCGGCTCTTTGAGGCGGGCTGCGATCTGGTTATCCTGGCGTGCAACACGGCTTCCGCTGCAGCACTGCGGCGCATGCAGGAGGGCTGGGTGCCGCAAGACAAGCGCGTGCTGGGCGTCTTCGTGCCGCTGATTGAGGCCATGACCGAACGGCAGTGGGGTGACAACTCGCCCCCGCGGGAAGTGGCGCTGCAGCACGTGGCGCTCTTTGCCACGCCAGCCACGGTCGCGAGCCGTGCGTTTCAGCGTGAATTGGCGTTTCGCGCCATCGGCGTGGATGTGGAGGCGCAGGCCTGCGGCGGTGTAGTCGATGCCATCGAGGACGGCGATATGATCCTCGCCGAAGCCTTGGTGCGCAGTCATGTGGACGCGCTCAAGCGCAAGATGCCCCATCCGGAGGCCGCAATTCTGGGCTGCACGCATTATCCGCTGATGCAAGAGACCTTCGCGGAGGCGCTGGGGGAGGGCGTGCGCGTTTTCAGCCAGGCCCATCTGGTGGCCGACAGCCTGGCCGATTATCTGGAACGGCATCCCGACATGCTGGGCACCGGCGAGGCCGCGTTTCTGACCACGGGCGATCCCGGCACCGTCAGCACCCGCGCCACGCAGTTCTTGCGACGACAGATCACCTTTTCTGCCGCTTGAGCCTGACAAGATATCTGCGTCTGACAGACGCGCACCCCACGGAAAACAGACATGACGTACAACATCGCCATCCTTGGCGCCTCCGGCTACACTGGCGCTGAACTGATCCGGCTGATCGCCGACCATCCCCAGATGACCATCGCCGCACTTGGCGGCAATTCCAAAGCGGGCCAGAGCATGGCCGATGTGTTCCCCCACCTGCGCCATCTCAAGCTGCCTGCGCTGGTGACGATGGAGGAGATCGATTTCTCCGCCATCGACCTTTGCTTTTGCGCGCTGCCGCATAAGACCTCGCAAGAGGTCATTGCCAAACTGCCCGCGACGCTCAAGATCGTCGACCTCTCTGCGGACTTCCGTCTGCGGGACCCGGAGGCCTATCAGCGCTGGTACGGGAATGCCCATGCCGCGCTCGACCAGCAGCGCGAGGCGGTCTATGGCCTGACGGAGTTCTACCGCGAAGAGATCAGGGCCGCGCGGCTGGTCGCAGGCACGGGCTGCAATGCGGCAACAGGGCAATACGCGCTTCGGCCGCTCATCCAGCAGGGGCTCATTGATCTGGATGAGATCATCCTCGATCTGAAATGCGCGGTGTCCGGCGCGGGCCGTGCGCTGAAGGAGAACCTGCTGCATGCGGAGCTGTCAGAGGGGTATCACGCCTATGCAGTAGGTGGCACGCACCGGCATCTGGGTGAATTCGATCAGGAGTTTTCTGCAATTGCGGGGCGGCTCGTGAAGGTGCAATTCACGCCGCATCTGGTGCCCGCCAACCGCGGGATCCTGGCCACTTGCTACGTCAGGGGCGAGGCGCAGGCGATCCATGAAGCGCTGGCTAAGGCCTACGCGCCAGAGCCCTTCATCGAGGTGCTGCCCATGGGCACCGCGCCCAGCACGCGGCACATCCGGGCGTCGAACTTTTGTCACATCGGGGTGGTCGCAGACCGCATCCCGGGGCGTGCAATCGTCATTGCAGCGCTCGACAATTTGACCAAAGGCTCCAGCGGGCAGGCATTGCAGAACGCCAATCTGATGTTAGGTATCCCGGAGGAGACGGCGCTGATGATGGCGCCCGTCTTCCCGTAGCGAGCCAAGGGCCAGTAGGGACAGCGGATGAAGGGCCTCAAAAAGCAGCGACGCATCCAGATCATCGCGGTGTCGATGCTGGCGCTCGTGCTGTCGAGCGCGCTCATCGGCTATGCCCTGCGCGACGGCATCAACTTTTTCCGCGCGCCCTCCCAGGTCATTGCAGAGCCACCCCCGCCGACGGAGACGTTCCGCATCGGCGGGCTGGTGGAGGAGGGCACGCTGAAACGCGGCGAGGGCCAGACGGTGCGCTTTTCGGTGACGGACGGCGGCGCGTCGGTGCCCGTCACCTTTACTGGCGTGCTGCCCGATCTCTTTGAGGAAAACCAGGGCATGGTAGGCATGGGCAATTACATCAACGGCGTCTTTGAAGCCACTGAAATTCTTGCCAGACATGATGAGACCTACATGCCTGCCGAGGTGGTCGACGCGCTGAAAGAGCAGGGCGTTTACAAACCCGCGGACGGATCCTGAGCCCGCGCAACGCGCGCTCTGGTCTGCCCACTTTAACCATTTGCAGGTCTGACTTGCCCCCGACCAAAGGGCAAGGAGCAGACCATGCAAAGCGTCAGGGACATCGCCACGGAAATCGTTGCCCGCGAAGGCGGCTATGTGAACGATCCCGATGATCCGGGCGGGGCGACCAAATATGGCGTGACGATTCACACCATGCGTAGGCTTGGGCTCGATCTGACGGGGGACGGCCGCGTAAATGTGGCGGATGTCAAACAGCTGACGCGGGCGCAGGCCACGGACATTTTCATCAAACACTACTTCGAGCGTCCGAGGATCGCGGAACTGCCAGAAGCGCTGCAAGCGAGCGTTTTTGACATGTATGTCAACGCAGGCGGCAATGCGGTGAAGATCTTGCAGCGGCTGTTGCGCGACATGGGGTTTGAGATTGTGGCCGACGGGGCCATCGGCCCGCGCACGCTGGCGGCAGTGCGCGCAGCGATGGAGCGCGCGCCGGATCACTTCGTGGACGCCTACGGCATCGCGCGGCGCAACTACTATTTCCGCCTCGCCGACCGCCGCCCGGCCAGCCGGAAATACGCGCGTACGCGTGCAGGCGGCAAGGGCGGCTGGATCAAACGGGCCGAGGAATTCATCTCTCCGCGCTATCACATGAGCACGGCGGAGTTTCAGCAGAGGGTAGCGCAATGGGGTTGATCACGGACTTTTTCACGCTGCTTTTCGGCAGCAACCGCAATGTCGTGAAAGAAACGGTGGAGGTGTTTCGCGAAAACGCCGAAGCAGGCGCGGGCCGTGCGGCTGAGATCCGGGGCCAGACAATGAACCAGTACGGCGCGGAATTCGCGGTGCCGCGGCAGGGCCGGTTTGACCGTTTCATGGACGGGCTCAACCGCCTGCCACGTCCCGCGCTCGCGCTTGGAACCCTGGGGCTTTTCGTGTCCGCCATGGTGGCGCCGCTGTGGTTTTCCGAACGCATGCAGGGGATCGCGCTTGTGCCGGAGCCGCTGTGGTGGCTTTTGGGCGTGATCGTGAGCTTTTATTTCGGCGCGCGCCATCAGGTCAAAGCGCAGCAGTTTCAGCGCGATATCGTGGGCACCATGGCCCATGTGCCGCAAGTGCTGGACAACATCAAAGCGATCCGGGAGCTGCGCCATGACAGCGTTCGGGTGGCGGACACCGGCACGGACGCGCAGTTGACCAGCGAAGCGCTCGCCTCCAGCGCCAATCCTGCGCTTGATGCGTGGCGACGGGCCGCAGCTTAAGGCGCTTTGAAGGGCGCCCTCCTTTGCCTTATATTTGAGAGCATGATCAATGAGCTTGGCCACTTCACCCTGATCCTCGCCTTCGCTGTGGCGATCGTTCAAACATTCGTCCCGCTTGTCGGCGCCTGGCGGCGCTGGCCGGGCTGGATGGCGGTGGCGGAGCCTGCGGCCAACGCGCAGTTCATCCTCACAGCACTCTCCTTTAGCGCGCTGACCTGGGCCTTTATCAACTCCGATTTTTCGCTGCGCATCGTGGTGGAGAACAGCCATTCGCTGAAACCGCTGATTTACAAGATCAGCGGCACTTGGGGGAACCACGAGGGGTCCATGCTGCTTTGGGTCCTCATCGTCACGCTTTTCGGTGCCATGGCAGCCTGGTTCGGGCAGGGGCTGCCACCCACGCTAAAGGCCCGGGTGCTGAGCGTGCAGGCGGCGATTGCAGTGGCCTTCTTCGCATTTATCCTTTTCACCTCTAACCCCTTTGATCGCATGGCGGTGCCGCCCTTTGACGGGCGCGATCTTAATCCGCTGCTGCAGGATGTGGGCCTCGCACTGCATCCGCCATTTCTCTACTTGGGGTACGTGGGCCTTTCGATGACCTTCAGCTTTGCGGTGGCCGCGCTCATCGAGGGCCGCGTGGATGCCGCCTGGGGCCGCTGGGTGCGGCCTTGGACGCTGGCGGCCTGGGTCTTTCTGACCATCGGCATCGCCTTGGGCTCCTGGTGGGCGTATTATGAGTTGGGCTGGGGCGGCTTCTGGTTCTGGGATCCGGTGGAGAACGCAAGCTTCATGCCCTGGCTTTTGGCGGTGGCGCTGCTGCATTCAGCGATCGTGGTGGAAAAACGCGAGGCGCTGAAAAGCTGGACAATACTTTTGGCCATCCTCGCCTTCGGCTTCTCGCTCATCGGCACCTTTATCGTGCGTTCTGGCCTGCTCACCTCCGTGCACGCTTTTGCCAACGACCCCGAACGCGGCATGTTCATCTTGCTGATCATCGCCTTTTTCATGGGCGGTGCGCTGCTGCTTTTCAGCCTGCGTGCGGGCGTGATGGAGGCCAAAGGCGTCTTCGCACTCGCGAGCCGCGAAAGCGCTCTGCTCGCCAACAATGTGCTGCTTGCTGTGAGTTGCTTTGTTGTCTTTGTGGGCACCATGTGGCCGGTGGTGGCGGAGATGTTCTTTGACCGTAAACTCTCCGTCGGGCCGCCCTTCTTCAATGCCGCTTTCACCCCTTTCATGGTGGCGCTGGGGCTGATCCTGCCGGTGGGCTCCGTGCTGCAGTGGAAGCGGGCGACAGTAGGCCGGGTGGCCTATTCCCTGCGCTACGTGTTCATGCTGGCGGTGGCACTTGCCGGGCTTGCCTTTGCCATGCAGACGGGGCGCAGCCTGCTGGCTCCGGTTGGCCTTTTCCTTGGTGCTTGGCTGGTGATGGGCGCTGCGATTGATGTCTACCAGCGCGGGCGCGGGGAGTGGCGGCGCCTGCAGCGCCTGCCGCGTGCGGATTGGGGTAAAGCCACGGCCCATGCGGGCCTGGGCGTGACCATGGCTGGCATCGCGGGGCTGATGGCCTGGCAAACGGAAGACATTCGCGTCGCGATGTTTGGCGAAAGTTTCGAGGTGGGCGCTTACACGCTCACGCTGAACACGGTGGAGGATTTCCAGGGCCCGAACTTCATCTCCGACAAGGCGTCCATCACGCTGGAAAAGGACGGGCGGTTCATCGCGGAGATGGCCCCGGAAAAGCGGTTCTACCCGGTGGCGCAGATGCCGACGACGGAAGCGGCGATTGACTACAACCTCGCGCGCGACGTCTATGTCGTGATCGGGGACGCGCAGCCGGGGGGCTGGGTGGTGCGGACCTATATCAAACCGATGACCAACTGGATCTGGATCGGCTGCGCGCTGATGTCGCTGGGGGGGCTGCTGAGCTTGACCGACAGGCGGTTTCGCGTGGCGGCGGGCGCACGGCGGGTGCCGCAAGGTGTGCCTGCGGAATGAGTGTCTTCGGCAGGGCAGGTTGGCGGAATCGCCCACCATACGCTTTGGGCGTCGCTCTGGCGCTATGGGCCAGTGTTGCGCTGGCGGTGAACCCTGACGAGGTGCTGGACGATCCCGTTCTGGAAGACCGCGCGCGGGAGCTCTCCAAGGGTCTACGCTGCCTTGTTTGCCGCAATGAGAGCATTGATGAGAGCAACGCGACCTTCGCCCGCGACATGCGCCTGATCCTGCGTGAGCGGCTGGTGGCGGGCGACACGGACGAAGAGGCAATTGACTTCATCGTCGCGCGCTACGGCGAATACGTGCTCCTGCGTCCCGATGTCACCGGCGCCAATTGGCTGCTTTGGGCTGCGGGACCGCTGATGATGCTTTTTGCGGGTGGCGTGGGGCTGGTCTACGTCCGTGCGCGAGGGCGGCAAAAGCCGCGCGCGGAGGCCCCGCTCAGTGCAGAAGAACAGGCCCGGCTCGACGACATTCTGAAATCCTGAGCGCGGTTGCACTGGCGCGCGCCCCGCGCTTTGGTATGTAGAAGGCACCGCCCGCGCGAAAGGATTCCTGCGATGCAATACCAGACCCTGCTGTTCAGCCTGTCCGAGGACGTGGCCACGATCACGCTCAACCGGCCTGAAAAGATGAACGCGCTCACGACCCAGATGCGCGCTGAGATCGCCCACGCCGTCAAGGCAGGCGGGCAGGAGGGCCGCGTGGTGGTCATCACCGGGGCAGGCAATGCGTTTTGTTCGGGCCAGGATCTGGGCGACCGTGCAACCGCTGCCTCCGTCGATCTGGAGCGGACGCTGCGCGATGAATACCAGCCGATGCTGCGCGCCATCGTCGACTGCCCTGTGCCCACGATTGCCGCCGTGAATGGTGCTGCCGCCGGGGCAGGGGCCAACCTCGCGCTGGCCTGCGACGTCGTCATCGCGTCAGAGCGGGCTTACTTTTTGCAGGCCTTCGCACGGATCGGTCTGATCCCCGACGCAGGCGGCAGCTATGTGCTGCCGCGCACCATGGGCACGGCTAAGGCGATGGGGGCCGCGCTTTTTGCCGACAAGATCAGCGCGCGGCAGGCCGATGCCTGGGGCATGATCTGGGAAGCAGTCGATGACGCGCTCTTTGAAGCGAACTGGAAAGCGCGCGCGGCCCATCTGGCGGCGGGACCCACCGCGGCCTATGCCGCCGCTAAGGAGGTAATTCGGGGGTCTTGGGACAATTCCTTGGAAGACCAGCTGACCCTGGAAGCCCGCGAGCAAGGCAAATGCGGAAAAAGCCGGGATTTCAAAGAAGGCGTGCTGGCCTTCACAGAAAAGCGCAAACCGACCTTCGAGGGGCGCTGAGTCCCCCCCGGCTCAGGCTAATGCACCCGACCCTAAACCCGAGGCATATCCAAAGAGAATTCACGCGCCGTCCCGCGGGGTGGCGCAATCGCGCCGCCCCAGGGGGGCGGGTCGGCGCGGCCCAACAGTATCTGTTGGGCGGGCGCTTTGATTGAGGCAGAATGCCTCGGGTTTAGGGTCGGGTGCTTTAGCACCTCAGGCCCGCGTCTCGCTCAGCGCGCCCATTCCACCAGCAGCACCTCATCCACGCGCGGCGCGGGACCATGGGCGCGCGCCACGACCGCGACCGCTACGCCATTCGCGCAGACCGTATGCACGCTGCCCGACACCTCTTCGATGGTGATCTCCGGCGGCGTCTCTCCGCCGGGATAGACCACCGCGATGTGATCCGACTGCGCATCGCTCACGGGAACGAGCGCGCATTGCGGCCCTTCCATGGCCTTTAACGCATCAGGCTGCAGGCTTTTGGCGCCCATCCAGTCGCTGGGGCTGGGATGGGCGTGGCGGCTGGCTGTCATCACAGGCTCTCTCTTATCTGCGCGAAAGCGCGGACCTTGCGGCCCGTCTACCCCGTCTGGTGTAAGGAGGACCCGTCTGCGCAAGCCGCATTTCTAGGCACGCGCTGATCGTCCCCAATCGATCTTGGCTCTCACGCTAGCTGTTGAATTTGTGCCTGGTCAAGCATGCGGCCGCATTGTCGCATTGCCCGAAACAATGCCGCAATTTTGCCGCTTTTCACGGGGGCGCTGTTTCCGATCCGAAACCGGCCCATGAAACAGAAAGACGGATCGTGGCACATTATCCTGGCCCGCGTTGGCGTGGCTTGCGTCATTCGAATCGCGCAAAGAAAAACGCCCCTGACATGCCGGGGCGCTTGACCTGTCACGGGGCCGCTTAGCGGTTTTCAATGTCGACGTAGTCGCGCAGCACATCGCCCTGATAAAGCTGCCGGGGCCGCCCGATCTTGTGCTGCGGATCGCTGAGCTGCTCTTTCCACTGGGAAATCCAGCCCACCGTCCGCGCCACTGCGAAGATCGGCGTAAACATGGAGGTGGGAAAGCCCATCGCCTCCAGGATGATCCCAGAATAGAAATCTACATTCGGGAACAGCTTCTTTTCGGTGAAGTAGGGGTCCGCGAGGGCCGCGGCCTCAAGCTCTTTGGCCACCTGCAGGACGGGGTTGTTTTCTACGCCCAACAGCTCAAGCACCTCGTCCGCGCTTTCCTTCATCACGGTCGCGCGCGGGTCGAAGTTCTTGTAGACCCGGTGACCAAAGCCCATCAAGCGGAACGGAT
>JBCCPS010000040.1:0-26990 GCA_039024775.1 Pseudomonadota bacterium | reverse complement strand
CGCTCCCCCGCAGATGAGCGCGGAGATGGCGACCAGCGGCCAGGTCACATCCGAGAAGTCGGGCACGCCAGGCCAGGCATCTCTTAAGAACATGGTTCCAGCGAGGGCGATGAAGACGGTGGTAAATGTCGCCGCGATATAGGTGCGCAGGCGCCCGGGCTGGATGATCCGCGTCTGCCAGGCGGCAAAGCCCTTGAGCCCGGCAAGAAAGCGGTCCCAGCCATTGTCAAAGCTCGGTGTGGCCGCATCAACCCGGGTGAGCCAAGCGCGCAAGCGGCGGTGCGCGAGGTAGAGCAAAGCCCCCAGCACAACGGTCGCGATGGACATGAAAAGCGGCATATTCACGCCCGCCCAGAGCTTGAGCTCCTTGGCGTCCTCGGTGGAGCCCAGAAGGGAGGCCACCGTCGGATCGACCAGCGCCACCTGCAGGGGGTCGGAATAGATGCCAAAAAATGCGCCTAAAGCGGCGAGCAGCACGGGGCCCAGCAGCATCTGCCAGGGCGCCTCTCGCGGGGCGCGCGGCAGCTCATGGGTCTGTTTGCTCCAGAACGGGCGCAGGGCCACGACGCCCGCGACCGCGAACATCAGCGCATTGGCGGTCAGCAGGGCAACCGCGAACAAGAAGGGCTCAGATCCGATGGCGAGGACCCCTGCGTATTTCAGTTCCTTTCCGATGAAACCCAGGAAGGGCGGAAACCCGGCCATCGACAGCGCTGCAACCCCTGCTGCGATGGCGGTCACTGGCATCAGTTTGCCCAGCCCGCCCAACGTGTCTGCGTCCCGCGTGCCAGTGCCGTAGTCGATGCAGCCCACCACCAGAAAAAGCGATGCTTTGTAGAGCGAGTGAACGATAAGGAAGGTTGCGAAGGCGGTCATCGCATAGCCCGAGGTCTGCCCCAGAAAGAGCGTCAGCGTGCCAAGTGCCATCAGCGTGGTGTAGGCCAGCGCTTGCTTCAGGTCGGTCTGGCGCAGAGCCAGAACGCTGGCAAAGACCGCTGTGAATGCGCCTGCGATGGTCAGCGTCCAGAACCAGACGTCCGTGCCAGACATCGCCGGGTGCATCCGCGCCATCAGGTAGACGCCCGCCTTCACCATGGTTGCCGAATGCAAAAATGCCGACACCGGCGTGGGCGCGGCCATCGCGTTGGGCAACCAAAAGTGGAATGGGAACTGCGCGGATTTGGTGAAAGTGCCCGCCAGGATCAATATCAGGATCGGGAGATAGAGGGCATGGGCCTTCAGCTCATCGCCTTTTGTCAGGATTTCTGACAGTTCGAAACTGCCTGCGGTAAAGCCCAGCAGGATGAACCCCGCCAGCAGCGCCAGCGCGCCAGCGCCGGTGACAAAAAGCGCCTGAAGCGCCGAACGGCGGCCGTTGGAGGTGGCGTGGCCAAAGCCGATCAGCAGGTACGAGGTGATCGTCGTCAGCTCCCAAAACACAAAGAGCGCGATCAGGTTGTCTGCCAGCACCAGCCCCAGCATCGCCAGCATGAAGCTGGTCAGAAACAGCATGAACCGCGCGAGCTGTGGGTGCTGGGCGAGGTAGGTGTTGGAATAAAGGAAGACCATCGCGCCGATCCCGCTGATCAGGAGCGCGAAAGTCAGGCTGAGCCCGTCCAGCAGAAAGGACATGGAAATGCCCAAAGACGGCACCCAGTCCCACACAATGCGGAGCGATCCCCCATCAGCGATGGCCCCGGCTTGGCTGACAAAGAATGCAAACAGAGCGACGGAAAGGAGGGTCGGCAAGATGCCGATCACAGGCATGGGGGCCGCGCCGGTATCCGCTTTCTGGTCAGCCATGAAGGGAGACCCCAGCGCAGGAGATCAGGGCGGAAGAAAAGTCATGAAGTGCGGAAGGGTTTAGTGATGTTTCGGGCAGCCAAGCTTTGCCGCCCACCACTGTCGAGGTCTTCCTAGTCTGCCGCACGTTCTTCTCCGCAAGCTGCCAGTAAGAAAGGGCGCGGTTGCGAGAGTTCAAGTTTTGACCCGCAAATTTTGTCTCTGAAATGCGCGATCGCTGGGGCGCTTGGGCGATCGACAGCGGGTCTTTGTAAGGTGGTTGGGGTGGCTTTTGAAGCCTCGGTAGGTGCTCGGAAAAACATGATGACAGAGCTCGGTCCCCGTGCGCTCACATTGGCCGGTCATGTGGCTTCTGTCTCTGCACGTCTCTTGTTAAGTCATGTTCCTTTCTGATTTCAAGAAAACTGGCCGTGACCTCGTTTGATGTCGTCGCACCCCTCTCAGACGACGCGTCTGATGAGTGGGGTGCCGAAACAGACCGGCCCTTTCTGCGGAGTGCAATACGACCACAAAACCTGACCTGCTGAGACTTTTGCCGCCATACACCTCGCTGAGACGACGCGTCGCCTTTGCGGGGTGAGTAGCGTCAAATCTCGGGCGCTAGTGTTATTTTAAATGTTCCGCTCGGCCGCTTTCTTTTGTCTCGCCGCCACTAGGGCCAAAACCGGTTGGAAAGCGCCATTGCGGACGCAGCAAGCGCACAGGAAGGCATCTCACGCCGCCTCACCCAAGGATGAAGCCCGGGCAAAACCTGCCGAACGCGACACAGCCAAACAACCGCGTCACCGGCGCTGCGCGGGGCCGCGTGCAGTTCTGCCGCAGGCGGGTATCTTGAATTTGCAACGCTTAGGCTATAATGGATCGAAGTTCAGCGCCCCGACAGCACCCATGGCGCATTCACGACTTGTTTATCGCCGCTTCTGGCTGCCTTTTGAATGGAGTTCGGATGACAGCTTCCGCTTCACACCCTTTTGGCCTCTACGACCCGGATCTGGAGCACAGCGCCTGTGGCGTTGGCTTTCTGACGCGAAAGGACGGTCGGCAGACCCATGAGGTGCTCAAACACGGGCATCAGGCGCTGTGTGCAGTGCCGCATCGGGGCGGGATGTCGTCTGAGGGCGTGGGCGATGGCGCGGGCATCTCTGTGGACCTCTCCGCGCGGTTTTTCAGCAAGGTGGCCGGGCGCGATCTGACGACCGGGACCTTTGGCGTCGGTAACTTCTTCATGCCCCCGGGTGCGCTCGATCAGGCGCGGGCATTGATTGAAAAAACCCTTTCCGCAAAAGGGTTTGAGATATGTGCCGCGCGCGAGATGCCGGTGAATGAGGGCGCCATCGGCACGCGCGCTGTGAAGTGGCAGCTGCCGATTTTGCAATGGGTTTTCCTGGCGCCTGAGAACACGGATCAGGCAGCTTTTGACCGGCTGATCTATGACGCGCTGCTTGAGATTGAGGCGCAGGCCTACACTGATCCGGCGCTCGAAGGGCTCTATCCCCTGTCGCTGTCTTCGCGGATGCAAGTGTTCAAAGGCAGGCTCAATTCGTGGGAGATCATCCCCTATTTCGAGGACCTTTCCGACCCCGATCACTGGGTGCACACGCTCTACTTCCACACCCGTTTTTCCACCAACACGGACCCGCATCCGTCTATGGCGCAGCCGTTCCGGCTGATGGCCCATAATGGTGAGCTGAACACGGACAAGAAGAATCGCCTGTCCGAGGCTGCCGTGGCGCTCGCTCGGAACAAGGCGATCATCCGCCCTAAGGGCCAGTCTGATAGCTGCCGCCTGGATCAGACGCTGAATGCCCGGGTATATGACGAAGGGCTGGACCTGGTGACTTCCGTGGTCGCGATGATGCCCCCTGCGTGGGAAAACGACGACCGCATCAGCCCGCCCGTGCGCGCAATGCTGGAGTATTTCTCGCTCAGCGAGGAAAAAAACGACGGGCCCGCCGCGCTGATCTTTGGCGATGGCACCATAATCGGCGCGCGGCTCGACCGGTTGGGCCTGCGGCCCATGCGCTCTGTCGAGACGTCCGAATATCTGGCCGTGATGTCCGAAGCCGGGCAGATCGATTTCCCACCTGACACGGTGCTGCGCCGCGGTCGGGTGGAGGCGGGCGGCATGATCTATCTCGATCATGCGACCGGCAAGATCTATGAAACCGAAGAAGCGCTCGAAATGCTTGCGCAGGCGCAGGACTATGCGACGCTGCTTGAAGCGGCGCGGGTTAACATTGATGACCTGCCCGAATGCGGGGAGACGTCGCCCACGGCCGCCGCGACCCGCTATAATGGCGATCTGGAGCGACCCGCGCGCTACGTGGGCTACACCCTCAATCAGGAAAGCTTCAAGTTCCTGATCGACCCGATGTTGCAAACCGGGTTTGAGAAAGTGTCGGCCATGGGCTACGGCAACGCGATCAACGCGCTGTCGGATAACGAAGGCGGCGTTGCCAAGTATTTCAGCCAACGCTTTGCCCAGGTTACCAACCCGCCGCTCGATTCCATTCGCGAAGCGGACGGCATGACCCTGCGCGTGGCGCTTGGGGAAAAGCCTCATCTGGGCCAAAGCCGTTCGCGCCAGATCGTAGTCAATTCACCCGTTCTGTTGATGACGGACATGCTCAAGATCAAGGCGCAGGATGCCACGCCCTGGGCGCGGTTCGACATTATGTATGAGCCGGACCTTAAGGATGCGGTCGGCAACCAGACGTCCCTCACCTCTGCCATTGACGCCGTGGCCAACGAAGTCGTGGCCTTTGCCCGCGCCAAGGGCGGCATCGCGATCCTCACGGACCGCCACATCAGCCGGGCCTTTGCGCCGATGCCGATGACGCTGGCGGTCTCCGCCATCAACCAGCGGCTGATCGAGGAAGGCGTGCGCTTCAAGGTGAGCCTCGTTGTGGAAAGTGGTCAGATTTGTTCGTCCCATCACATCGCCTGCGCGCTGGGCTTTGGGGCCTCCGCTGTCTACCCGCTGGCCGTGCGCATGCGCGCCGAAGAGCTTTACGGCGATGAGGCCCCCGCCGCCTATCGCAAATTCAAGAAGGCCGCCGAAAAGGCGCTGATGAAGACGATGGGCAAGGTGGGGCTCTGCACCGTTGAGAGCTACTCGGGCGGTGAGTTCTTTGAGCCCAACTTTCTCGACACCAATGATCCGGTTTTTGCCAAGTACCTACCCAATATGAAGACACCCGTGGGCGGCGTGCGCTTTGATGTCGTGGCCAAATCGGTTGCCGACTGGCACGAACGCGCGCTGACGGTTGAAAGCGACAAAGACGTCCCGATCCTGGGTCTCTTCAAGGAACGCGCGGAAGGGGCGGGCCATTCCTATGGCACCACCGCTGTGCGCGGCTTTGTCGATTTGACCGAGGAAAAGATCGCCTTCGCGAACGAAACGGAGCTGACGCCGGATGGCGAAACGGATCCGTTCCGCTTGCTGACACTGCGGCAGATGAACGACGCCTTTGGCATTGATGACCGCAGCTATGTGAACACCTCTTTCGAGAAACTCAGCAAGAAGGCGATCGACAGCTTCAACATCACACCCGGCTATCGCAAATTTTCCAAGATGATGGCGGAGGAGCGCAACCGCCGCCCTGCCGCGCTGCGCGATGTGCTGGCCTTCCCGGCGGACATCACATTCTTGGACAGCGTGCGCGAGATGAAGCGCGAGATGATGCTGTTCAACCGCGCGGGTAATAATGACTTTGTCATCCGGGGCCTCGACATCGAAACCCTGGGCGATGGCGAGTTTCTACTGCGCCTCACCGGTCCCAAGGCCCGCGACATCGGGCGGCTCGACGTGCTGGCAGAAACGCTTGTGGCGCGCTTCGGCAAGGACATCGAAGGCCATTACATCACCAAGGGCGCGTTGCGCGTGGCCGTGAAAGGCATGGCGCTGGATTATGTGTCGCGGCTGCGGCCCGCGCCCGACCGGATTGAGCTGGATGAGGTGGAGCCCGCCTCCGCCATTACGCCGCGGCTTGCGTCGGGCGCGATGTCGCACGGGGCACTTGTGGCCTCGGCCCATGAGGCCGTGGCGCATGGCACGAATATGGTCGGCGGCATGTCCAATTCCGGCGAGGGGGGTGAGCATATCTCCCGCTATGGCACCATCCGCGCCAGCCGGATCAAGCAGTTCGCCTCGGGCCGTTTCGGCGTCTGGGCGGGGTATCTGGCGGATCCCAACCTCGAAGAGATCGAGATCAAGATCGGCCAGGGTGCCAAGCCCGGCGAGGGCGGGCAGCTGCCCGCGCCCAAGGTCACGGTGGAGATCGCCGCCGCGCGCGGTGGCACGCCCGGCGTGGAGCTGATCAGCCCGCCGCCGCATCACGATACCTATTCCATCGAGGACCTGGGCCAGCTCATCCACGACGCAAAAGCGGCGCGGGTGCGCGTGATCGTGAAGCTGGTCTCCTCCGAGGGGATTGGCACCATTGCGGTGGGCGTGGCCAAGGCGGGCGCGGACGTGATCAACGTCGCGGGCAACACCGGCGGCACGGGGGCGGCTGCTGTAACCAGCCTCAAATACACCGGGCGCGCGGCGGAGATCGGGATCGCGGAAGTGCACCAGGCGCTTTGCGCCAACGGCATCCGCCAAAAGGTGCTGCTCCGCTGCTCAGGCGCGATGCAGACGGGCTCGGACGTTGTCAAAGGCGCGCTCTTGGGCGGTGACAGCTTTGAATTCGGCACCACCGCGCTGATGATGCTGAAATGCGTGATGGCCAAGAACTGCAACATCAAGTGCCCCGCCGGACTGACCACCAATCCTGAGGTCTTTGCAGGCGATCCGCGCGCGCTGGCGCAGTATCTGCTGAACATCGCCCATGAAGTGCGGGAGATCCTCGCCTCGCTCGGCCTGTCCTCACTGGCTGAGGCGCGGGGGCGGTCGGACCTTTTGCACTTGCTGGATCATCCGGCTTCCGTAGGCAAGCTTGACCTCCGCGCGATGCTGGCGCGGGTGGAAGAGATCAAGATCGACCAGCCGACTTACCTTGAGAAGGACTTTTCCGTCGATGACGCGCTGTTGGAGCAGGTCAAGGCGCGGCTGATCCAAGGCGGCGAGCGGCAGATCGAGCTGCGGCCCAACGCGCCGCTGCACAACCGCAACAAGACGGTAGGCGGCCAGCTGGGCATCGACATCGAACGCTTGCTCAATCACGAATTGACAGAGCGGCCCGCTGCGGCCTTTGAGGACTCGCGCGGGCGCAGGTATCTGGATGCACAGGCCATCCGAGTCGTGACCAATGGCTCCGCCGGTCAAAGCTTTGCTGCTTTCTGTAACGACGGCATGGTGATGGAGCATACCGGCACCTGCAATGACGGCGTCGGCAAGGGCGCGTCGGGCGGGGAGATCATCGTGCGCAGCCCCGGCGGCTCCGAGGGCCGGGAAAACGTGCTCATCGGCAACTTCGCGCTCTTTGGCGCGACCGGCGGGCGCACCTTTGTCGAAGGGCAGGCCGGTGACCGCTTCGCGGTGCGCAACTCCGGTGCGACAGCTGTGGTCGAAGGCGTGGGCGATTTCTGTGCCGAATACATGACCAATGGCGCTGTGCTCAACATCGGCGGTTTTGCGAAGGGCTTCGGCAACGGCATGTCGGGCGGCTTTGCCTACCAGTACGATCCCGAAGGGCTGCTGCCCGGTCTGATGAGCCGGGATTCGGTGCTGGCCGGAACGTTGACGGATGGTTCCGACCACGCCGCCATCCATGAACAGGCCGCGCATCAGATGCTCAGCTGGCATGTGGAGGCGACAGGCTCCAGCCTGGGCCGCAAGCTCTTGGAGGATTGGGACACGACGCGCACCCATATGGCTTGGGTTATGCCCAAGGCGTTGCTGCAGTATCAGGACGCGGATGCGATCCTAGCCGCCAGCAGCCGCAAGGCACTTGTCGAAGAGCTGTCCACCGCGCTTTCCGCGCACCAGATCGCGGCGCTCAAAGCGGCTTGGAAGCTGGGCCGCCCCGTGCACCGGGGCGCTGTTCCCGGTTACGGTGAGATGGACACGGATGAGATGTTCCGCCTTTTGGGCAGCTACATCGTGTTGGAGCAGGCGCAGGCGATTGCCGCCAAGCGGATGCCCAAAGCGCCGCAGCCTGTGCTGGATAAAGCCGCAAAGAACCTCGTTCTGACGGAGGATTTCGCGCTGATGGCCGCGCTCGCCAAGCACGCCAAGGCCTGCGTGGAGGGTTATGATGACGCAGGGCTTGCAGCCCTTGTGGCCAACAAGCGGTTGGATGACTTCAAGCGCGCGCTCAGCTTGCGCAACATTCTGAGCATGGACAGCCCCGGCACCTATGCCTGGATCCTGCATCAAAGCGCCAAGAACCGCGCGGCCCTGGGCGAAGTGCCCAGCTTTGACGCGCTCTTTGCCGAACACGCGATCCCCGATGTGGTCGCACGCACCGCTGCGGAGTAATGCCATGAACGACATGTCCACAAAGGTTCCCTATATCCCCCAGGACGCGCCCTTTTCGGGTGAACAGCGGGTCTGGCTCGGCGGTTTCCTCGCCGGTCTGCATTCGCGCCTGGCCGCTGGTGGCGGCGCGGTGGCCCCCGCGGCCCAAGCGGCGGAGGTCAAGCACCTCGACATCATCTACGGCACCCAGACCGGAAACGCCGAAACGCTGGCCGAGGAAGCAGCGAGCGTGGCGCGCACAAAGGGGTTCACGCCCCGCGTGGCGGAGATGGACGAGATCGAGATGGACCATCTGGCGGCAATGCAGAACTTGCTCGTGGTGGTTTCGACCTATGGCGAGGGTGAGATGCCCGATAACGCCCATCAGTTCTGGGACGCCCTGTCCTCCACCACTGCCCCCCGCCTTGAGGCGCTGAATTACGGCGTGTTGGCGCTGGGTGACACCTCTTATGATGAGTTCTGCCAGGCGGGCAAATTGGTGGACATGCGGCTGGAGCAATTGGGTGCAAAGCGCCTTGGCCCCCGGGTCGATTGCGACGTGGACTATGAAGAGGCCGCAGAGGCCTGGATTGCCGCGACGATCCCGGATGCGGGCACGGTTGCGGCTGCAGCGCCGGTGGCGGAGGCGCCCAAAAAGGCGAAATCCGCTTGGGGCCGCAAGAACCCTTATGTGTCGACCATGCTCGACAATCGTGTTCTGTCCGGCCCGAAGTCCGCTAAGGAAATCAGGCACATCGCTTTTGACCTGGGCGACAGCGGCATGAGCTATGAAGCCGGGGATGCGCTGGGCGTGATGCCGGTGAACGCGCCCGATCTGGTGCAGGCATGGTTGCAGCGCCTTGGCGTGCCAGCGGAAACGGACATCGGCGGTGCGGCTCTTGGCGATATCCTGAGCACCGATCTTGAGATCATGACCCCCTCGCGTGAGCTCTTGCGCGCGCTAGAGCCGCTGGTGAAGAACGATGAGTTGAGCCACGTTCTGGGCAACGGCGACAAGGAAGCGCTGGAAGCCTACCTGTGGAACAAGGACGCGCTGGACCTGCTCAACCTCGATCCGGCGCTGGCGCTTGACCCGCAAGAGGTCGTCTCCTGGCTCAAGCCGCTCCAGCACCGCGCCTATTCGATCAGCTCCAGCCCCAAGGCCCATAAGGGCGAAGTGCATCTGACCGTGGCGGCGGTGCGTTGGATGTATGAAAACCGCCCGCACCGCGGCGTTGCCTCTACCTTCCTGGCCGATCACGTACCGGAAGGCGCGCAGGCGGGCATCTTCATGTCGCCCAATCGCAATTTCCGGGTGCCTGAGGATGACGCCGCACCCATGATCATGGTGGGTCCCGGCACCGGCATCGCGCCCGTCCGCGCCTTCCTTGAAGAACGCCGCGAACGTGGGGCGACAGGCGCGAACTGGCTCTTTTTCGGCGATCAACACCGGGAGAGCGATTTCATCTATGAAGACGAGATCGGTGACTTCAGCGCATCGGGCCTGCTGACCCGGCTCGACCTCGCTTTCAGCCGCGATCAGGCGGAGAAGGTCTATGTCCAGCACCGGATGTTGGAGAACGGCAAGGACCTCTACGGCCAGCTCGAAGAGGGCGGATCGTTCTATGTCTGCGGTGATGCCACGCGCATGGCCAAAGACGTGGACGCGGCCCTGCACCAGATTGTCGAGAGCCAGGGCGGCATGACGGCGGATGCAGCGGTTGAATACGTGAACCGCCTCAAGCGCGAAAAGCGCTACGTGCGCGACGTTTACTAGGGCGGCACCCGCGGGTTGGTCCGCAGGTGAAAACTGAAGTGTATCTTACCGGTCCACGGTGAGGTTTTGAATTTTCTTGAAAGATGAAGAGCACCGCGTCTGCTCTTCATCTTTCAAATTAAACTCAAAATCCGACTGCCAGGCTGATCGAAAGGCCGACAGTCACGCACACCGCCCTCTTCTGGACATCCGCCCCCCACCTGTGACAGATGACCCGGACTTCTGGAGCCTGAGAACATGTCGTCACCCATCGTCACCCGGTTTGCGCCGTCGCCCACCGGCTATATCCACGTCGGCAATCTGCGCACGGCGCTGATGAATTACCTGATCGCCCGCAAGTCGGGCGGGACCTTCATCTTGCGCATCGATGACACGGATCCGGAGCGGTCGCGTGAAGAATATGTCGATGGCATAAAAGAAGACCTCACCTGGCTCGGTCTGAACTGGGACCGGGTGGAGCGGCAGTCAGAGCGGCTGGACAGGTACCACGCCGCAGCCGATGCGCTGCGCGAGGCAGGGCGCTTTTACGAGGCGTTCGAGACGCCCACAGAGCTCGATCTTAAGCGTAAAAAGCAGCTCAACATGGGCAAGCCGCCTGTCTATGACCGTGCCGCGCTCGCCCTGTCAGAGGCGGAGCGTGACGCCTTGCGGGCAGAACGCGGCGACGGCGTCTGGCGGTTCAAGCTTGACCAGGATCGCATCAACTGGGCGGATGGCATTCTGGGCGATATCTCCATTGACGCGGCGTCGGTGTCCGATCCGGTGCTGATCCGAGGCGATGGGCAGATCCTTTACACCCTGGCTTCGGTCGTGGATGACACCGACATGGGCGTGACCCACGTGGTGCGCGGCTCTGACCATGTGACCAACACGGCGACGCAAATCCAGATCATGGCAGCCCTCGGCCACAGCCACCCGCAGTTTGCCCACCATTCGCTGCTGACCGGCCCGCAAGGCGAGGCGCTGTCGAAGCGGTTGGGCACGCTGGCGCTGCGGGACTTGCGCGCACAGGGCGTGGCGCCTGCCGCGCTATTGAGCCTTATGGCCCGGCTGGGATCTTCCCAGCCGGTGGCGCTTTCGGACGATCTGGCTGCTTTGGCGGACGGGTTTGACCTGACGCAATTCGGCTCCGCACCTACGAAGTTCGATGTACGCGATCTTTTCCCGCTGACAGGGCGCTATCTGGCGACGCAACCACTTGCCGCCGTTGCAGAGGCGATTGCGCAGGTAGGCGTGCCAGAGGAAAAGGCCGCGCAGTTTTGGGAGGTCACGCGCGAGAACATCCAGACCCTGCACGATCTGGAACGCTGGTGGACGCTCTTTCGCGATGGCGCGGAACCAGTGATCGTAGCCGAAGACGCGGCATTTGTAACGGAGGCGATGGCGCTTTTGCCCGCGCAGCCCTTTGACACGGACACTTGGTCAACCTGGACCACGGCCGTCAAAGAGGCCACGGGCCGGAAAGGCCGCGGTCTTTTCCGCCCCCTGAGGCTCGCGCTGACGGGCCAGGAAAGCGGGCCTGACATGGCGCAGGTCATGCCGCTTTTGCAGGTGGTGAAAGCCAGAGGGTGAAAGGCGGCGCAGTCTCCGCTAGCCTTGTTGCAAGGGAGAGGTGGATGGCCGGCAAGATGAAACGACAGGCGGCACCGCGTGGCTGAGGGGCAGGCGAAGTTCCTGACCGGCAGCCTGTTTCGGCATGTCACGGTGATGTCGCTCACGGCCTCTGTCGGGCTGATGGCGGTCTTTCTGGTCGATTTCGTCGACATGATCTTTATCGCCATGCTGGGCAAGGCAGAGCTTGCCGCCGCCATCGGCTACGCCGGCGCGATCCTGTTTTTCACCACGTCCTTTGGCATCGGTTTGGCGATCGCGGCAGGTGCGCTGGTGGCCCGCGCGCTTGGCGCGGGGGAAGACCAGCTGGCCCGCGAAAGGACCACCCATGCGCTGAGCTACGGGCTGATCTTTGGCATCGTCTTTTCGATCCTCGTCTGGGTGTTCCTGGCAGAGCTGGTCGCCCTGCTGGGCGCGGTGGGTGAAACCGCCAATCTGGCCGTGATGTTTCTGACCATCATCCTGCCCTCGGTGCCCTTTCTGATGCTAGGCATGATGGGCAGCGCGATCCTGCGCGCCCATGGCGATGCCCGCCGGGCGATGATGGCGACCATCCTGGGCGGGCTCGTGAACGCCGTGCTTGATCCGATCCTAATCTTCGGGCTCGATCTGGAACTCGCGGGCGCGGCCATCGCCAGTTTCATCGCCCGCATCGTGATTGCGATTGCCGCGCTGTATCCGCTCGTGCGCATCTATGGTGGGATCGCGATGCCGCATCTGCCGGGCATGCGGCGCGACCTGATGCCGGTGCTGTCCATCGCGGTGCCTGCGATTCTCGCGCAGATCGCCACGCCTGTGGGCCAGGCCTTTGTTACCCGGGCGATGGCGGGATATGGCGAGGCGGCGGTGGCGGGCATGGCTATCGTCGGGCGCATGGTGCCAGTGGCCTTTGGCGTGATCTTCGCACTTTCGGGCGCGGTTGGCCCGATCCTCGGGCAGAACTTCGGCGCGGGCAACACCGCGCGGGTGCGCGAGGGGTTCATCGCCGCCCTCTGGTTCACGCTTGTGGTGATCCTCGTCGTCTCCGGGCTGCTCTTTGTGCTGCGCGGGCCCATTGCCGCGCTTTTTGAAGCAGAAGGTGTCACGCGCGATCTCATCTACCTTTTCTGCGGACCGCTGGCGCTGGCGTTTTTCTTTCCCGGCGTGCTGTTCGTTGCGAATGCGGCTTTCAACAATCTGGGCCACCCCTTCTATTCGACCTTCACCAACTGGGGCCGCAATTTGGTGGCGTTGGTGCCTTTTGTCTGGCTGGGCTCCACGCTTTATGGCGCGCCCGGCGTGCTGATCGGGCAGGCGGCGGCGGGCGTGGTCTTTGGCATCATCGCCTGGGTGATGGCGCTGCGGGTCATCGCGGAAGGCGGAAAAGCGCCCGATCCGCACCAGGCGCTCTTTGGCAGGGAAGGGCGGCTGATGACGCTATTTCAGCAGCGCCGCTAAATGATCATCAACGAGCGCCTCTTCGGCGCGGGTCAGCTGATGATAACGCGGATAGCGCGGGTCTGACCGGTCGTTGAGAATGGGGGTGTCCCAGCCCACGGTCGTGTCGAAAAAGCGCTGTACGCCGTCTGTGCCGAAGACATCGAGATAGCCTTTGATGACGATGTCGAGATAGCTCAACACGATGAAAGCCTCAGCCAGATCAAGGGGTTGAGGGTTCTTCACAGCATAGTGGGACACCTGCGGCGGTGGGCTAAGATCATGCTGGATGGCACCGCCTGAGGGCAGCCTGTCATAGGCGGCCTCCCGCAGGTCGAGCGCGGCCCAATCCGCGCCGGGCACGGCGGCAATCAGGCCCTTGATGGTTGTCCCGGCGTGTGGCTCTACCGACAGGTAGACCGCCTTGCGCGCGGGCGTTTGCACCCAGACCCTGCGCCAGCCGCGCAGCCGTGCGGGGCGCGGATCGGGGTAATCATGGGTCGCGGCGTTCACGAGGCTGCCGTAGCCGAAGAAATAGGGTGTCATGGCCAGGGGTTTTAGCCATTGGCCTGCGCAGCACAAGCGCTTGACGGCTTGGCCCACCGGCCAGTACCAAAGAGGGACAACACGGGAGAATCGGCGCACGCCGATGCCGAAGGAGCAACCGCCCCGGAAACTCTCAGGCGCAAGGACCGCGTTGGCAGAAACACTCTGGAGAGTGCCCTGAGTGGGCCGCCGAAGGGATAACGATCTCAGGCGAAAGGACAGAGGGGGCATCAAGGGCCGCATGCAAGCGGTCTGTTGGTGCCGGGTGCAAGGATATGCTCCGGTCTTGAAAGGGACGAGACGTGAGCGATCTTGCACGCACACCGCTTTACGATCTGCACTTGGCGCAGGGGGCCAAGATGGTGCCTTTTGCCGGGTACGAGATGCCGGTGCAGTACGGCCCTGGCGTGATGAAGGAGCATCTGCACACCCGCGCCGCCGCTGGGCTTTTCGATGTCAGCCACATGGGCCAGGTTCTGCTGTGGGGGCCAAGCTGGGATCAGGTGGCGCGCGGCTTTGAGCGGTTGGTGCCTCAGGATGTGCTGGACTTGCCCGAGGGCCGTCAGCGCTATGGGTTCTTTACGGATGAGACGGGCGGCATTCTGGACGATCTGATGTTTGCCCGCCGAGGTGATGCTCTTTTCGTGGTGGTCAACGCCGCCTGCAAGCACGCGGATGTGGCGCGGATGCGCGCAGCACTTGAACCGGATGTGCAGGTGAGCGTGCTGGAAGACCGCGCGCTTCTCGCCTTGCAGGGGCCAAAGGCTGGCGCGGTGGTGGCCGGGATGGATGCGCGCGCGGCTGCCATGGCGTTCATGGATGTGGCGGATTTGACCTTGGAAGGCGTGCCCGTCTGGGCCTCGCGGTCTGGTTATACCGGCGAAGACGGGTTTGAGATCTCCGTGCCCGCGGATCAGGCGGAAAGGCTGACGCGGGCGTTGCTGGCCCATGCGGATGTGGCCCCCGTCGGTCTGGGCGCGCGGGACGCGCTGCGCCTTGAAGCCGGGCTTTGCCTTTATGGCCATGACATGGACGCGGACGTGAACCCGGTGGAGGCGGGGCTCGCCTGGGCCATCCAGAAAGTACGCCGCCCGGGCGGCGGGCGCGCAGGCGGCTTTCCAGGTGCACAGCTCGTGTTTGACGGCCTCGCGCAGGGTCCTGCGCGTCAGCGCGTGGGCTTGCAGCCCGAAGGCCGCGCACCGATGCGCGAGGGCGTGAGCCTCTTCGATGCCGCCTCAGGCGGGCATCTCATCGGCCAGATCACCTCGGGCGGCTTTGGCCCCAGCGTCGGTGGGCCGGTGGCGATGGGATACGTGCGCGCGGCGCAGGCCGCCATCGGCACGCGGCTCTGGGGAGAGCTGCGGGGCAAGCGGCAGCCTGTGATCGTTGCCAAACTGCCCTTTGTACCGGCAAACTTCAAAAGATGACCAGTTGACGGAGCGAGACATGAAATTCACCGAAGAGCACGAATGGCTGCGCGAAGAGGACGGCGAGATGGTGGTGGGCATCACCATACATGCCGCCGAACAGTTGGGCGACGTGGTGTTCGTGGAACTGCCCGAGGAAGGCACGACCGTTTCCAAAGATGATGAGGTGGTGGTGATCGAAAGCGTGAAAGCCGCCAGTGACATCCTCGCGCCCGTTGATGGAGAGATCACGGAAGTGAACGAGGCGCTGGCCGAGAACCCCGCGCTGATCAACGAGGACCCGCAGGGCGAGGCATGGTTTTTCAAGATGACCGTGAGTGATGCCAGCCAGATGGACGAATTCATGGATGAAGCGGGATACCAGCAGTTCATTGCGTGAGCGGCAAGCTCAACCGCCGGAGCCTCCGGCGGGGATATTTTTGGCCAAAAAAAGGGGCGTTCAGGGATGACCTTCAAGCCGACGGACTATTTGCCATATGATTTTGCCAACCGGCGGCATATTGGCCCCTCTCCGACTGAGATGCGTGAGATGTTGGGTGTTGTGGGCGCGCGGGACCTGCACGCGCTGATTGACGAGACCCTGCCAGAGGGCATCCGCGCCAAGGTGCCGCTTGATTTCGGGCGCGCGATGTCCGAACGCGAGGTGCTGGAGCATATGCGCCGGGTGTCGTCCAAGAACAGGGTGCTGACCAGTCTGATCGGGCAGGGTTATCACGGCACGGTCACGCCGCCCGCGATCCAGCGCAACATCCTAGAAAACCCCGCCTGGTACACGGCCTATACGCCCTATCAGCCGGAGATCAGCCAGGGGCGGCTGGAGGCACTGCTCAATTTCCAGACGATGGTGTGCGATCTGACGGGGCTGGAGGTGGCCAATGCCTCGCTTCTGGATGAGGCGACGGCCTGTGCTGAGGCGATGACCATGGCGCAGCGGGTGGCCAAGTCGAAGGCGCGGGCTTTCTTTGTCGATCAAGACTGCCATCCGCAGAACATCGCGGTGATGAAAACCCGCGCCGCGCCGCTTGGCATTGAGGTGATCGTGGGCGACCCGGTGGAGATGGACGCAAGCGCAGTCTTTGGCGCGATTTTCCAGTATCCGGGCACTTATGGCCACGTGCGGGACTTCACCGATCAGATGGCGGCGCTGCACTTGAACAAGGCCATCGGCATCGTCTCCGCCGATCCCTTGGCGCTGACGCTGCTCAAAGAGCCAGGTGCCATGGGCGCGGATATCGCTGTGGGCTCCACCCAGCGGTTCGGCGTACCCGAAGGCTACGGCGGGCCGCATGCGGCCTACATGGCCTGCCGGGACGCCTACAAGCGGTCGATGCCCGGGCGCATTGTAGGCGTCTCCATCGACGCCCATGGCAACCGCGCCTACCGGCTCTCCCTGCAGACGCGCGAGCAGCACATCCGGCGGGAGAAGGCCACCTCCAACGTCTGCACCGCGCAGGCGCTCTTGGCGGTGATGGCGTCGATGTATGCCGTGTTTCATGGGCCCGAGGGCCTCAAGGCGATCGCGCAGCGCATCCACCGCAAGACGGCGCGGCTGGCGGAAGGGCTGAAGCAGGCGGGCTTTGACGTGCGCCCGCGCGCCTATTTTGACACCATCACGGTGGAGGTTGGCCCGCTGCAGGCAGCGGTGCTGAAATCGGCGGTGGATGAGGGTATCAACCTGCGTGCAGTGGGTGAGACGAAGGTGGGCATAACGCTGGATGAACGGTCCAAGCCTGCCACGATCGAGGCGGTCTGGCGCGCTTTTGGTATTGAGCGGGAGGACAAGGACTATACGCCCCACTATCACATGCCGGACAAGCTGATCCGCACGACGGACTACCTCACCCACCCGATCTTTCACATGAACCGGGCGGAGACGGAGATGATGCGCTACATGCGCCGTCTGGCGGACCGCGATCTGGCGCTGGACCGCGCGATGATCCCGCTGGGCTCCTGCACGATGAAGCTCAACTCCGCCGCCGAGATGATGCCGGTGAGCTGGCGTGAGTTCTCCCTGATGCACCCCTTCGCGCCGGAGGATCAGGCGGCGGGCTACCGCGAGCTGATTGAGGATTTGAGCGCCAAGCTCTGCCAGATCACCGGCTATGACGCGATTTCCATGCAGCCCAACTCTGGGGCGCAGGGGGAATACGCGGGGCTTTTGACCATCGCGGGGTATCACGCGGCGCGGGGCGAGGGGCAGCGCAACATCTGCCTCATTCCGATGAACGCCCACGGCACCAACCCGGCCAGCGCCCAGATGGTCGGCTGGAAGGTGGTGGCGGTCAAATGCGACGCGCGCGGGGACATTGACTTGGAGGATTTCCGCGCCAAGGCTGAACAGCACTCAGATACGCTTGCCGGCTGTATGATCACCTATCCCTCGACCCACGGCGTCTTTGAGGAGGTGGTGACGGAAGTGACGGCGATCACCCACGCGCACGGTGGGCAGGTCTATATCGACGGGGCGAATATGAACGCCATGGTGGGGCTATCGCGGCCTGGTGATTTGGGCGGCGACGTGAGCCATCTGAACCTGCACAAGACCTTCTGCATTCCGCACGGCGGCGGGGGCCCTGGCATGGGGCCCATCGGCGTCAAAGCGCATCTTGTGCCGCATCTGCCCGGTGATCCGAACGCGGGCGGCAATGCGGTGTCCGCGGCGCCTTATGGCTCGCCTTCCCTGCTGCCGATTTCCTGGGCCTATTGCCTGATGATGGGCGGCGAGGGGCTCACGCAGGCCACGCGGGTGGCGATCCTGAATGCCAATTACATCGCGGCGCGGCTCGAAGGGGCTTATGACGTGCTCTACAAAGGGCCCAGCGGTCGGGTCGCCCATGAGTGCATCCTGGACACGCGGCCCTTTGAGGCCAGCGCGGGCGTGACGGTGGAGGATATCGCCAAGCGGCTCATTGACTGCGGCTTTCACGCGCCGACAATGTCCTGGCCGGTGGCAGGCACGCTCATGGTGGAACCGACGGAGAGCGAGACAAAGGCCGAGCTTGACCGGTTCTGCGATGCGATGCTGGCCATCCGGGCAGAGATCCGCGACATCGAAGAAGGGCGGATGGATGCGGAAAACAATCCGCTCAAACGTGCGCCGCACACGGTCGAGGACCTGGTCGTCGACTGGGGCGAAAGGCCCTACACGCGCGAACAGGGCTGCTTTCCGCCCGGTGCCTTCCGGGTGGACAAGTATTGGCCGCCAGTGAACCGCGTGGATAACGTCCACGGGGACCGCAACCTGATCTGCACCTGCCCGCCCATGGAGGATTACGCCGAAGCGGCAGAATAGGTCGGGCAAAAGCGCGAGGGGGCGGACCGTGCGGTCCCCGCCCCCACATACGGATTGCAAACAGGATAACTCTGCGTTTACCATCGGGCCATTGACGTCGAAAACGCGCTGTATTTCCGCGCACATTTCTAGACCGAAAGACTTTTTGACTTGCTGGCGCAGACCTGCGGGGCAGTGAATTTGAAAGGAGATATTGATGGCCAAATTTGAAATGAAAGTCCCGATGATCCCGCAACGCAAGAGCATGAGCTGTTGGTACGCCTCCGCCTGCATGGTTGCCGCCTATTTTGAAGGAGGGCCAAGATTGGGCCTGCCGAAAAAATGGTCGGAGGATCAGGGTCTGACACTGCAAGAGATGTTCAAGCTCGCGAAGGTCGAAAAGATGATACAGCTCAACTCAGCCGAACATGATTTCACGGCGGAAAGCCTGATTGCAAATCTCAAATACTACGGTCCGCTGCACTGCACGAATGAGTGGATGGCGATGAAGCACGCGGTGGTCATAACCGGCTGTAGCACCGAAGGTCCGGATGGCGGTAAGGTCTACTTCAATGATCCGCTGCCCGAGGATCACGGAATTACCGATGAGGTGACGATCAAAGAGTTCAATGAGGGGCGCTGCCGCGGCTTTTTGTTTGCACGCGATCCCGATTTGCGCCCCGCCTAAAGCGAAATGCAAATCCCTTTAAACGTCATGCATCACCGAACCCGTTGAAATTAAGATTTCAGGCAGGGTTGGGTGATTCAGGTTTTTGCATTTCTGCTCTAGCCCAAAAGCAGGATCGCGCCCCGGGGGATCACAACGTCGCACCAGGACAGCGCGGGCATCTGCCCCGGATACCACATGTAGCATTCGCCCGGCTTGGCGCGGAACCCGCGCGGCAGGAAGACCTTGCGCATCTCGAATTGGTTGGTGACGTCATTGCGCACGCCCATGATCGTGACGCTGCCCTGCTGGGGGTGGGCCACATGGTGCTCGGCCACAGCCGCTTTTGGCGCATGGCTCAACGCTGCCACGATGGCGAGCCATAGGACCGCGCTTTTTGGAAACCTGAACATGGTTTGCCCCTTCTGATCTGCTCTTTGTGGCCTTTGACCGGCCCGCATTGATTATTGTCCAGAAGCGCTACGCGCCACCGTATGGTTCGTTCTAGCAGATGTATTTTCCATTTTAAATTGAAACATCGCACAGCGATGCCGCGGGCTACTCCCGTGCGCGCAGAACCCGTGCGGGCCGTGCGTTGAGCGCGCGCAGGGCAAAGCCCAGGCCCGCCAGAACCGTCGCCAGAATGCCGCCTGCGATGATCAAAAGCGCGGAGGACCAGATCACGTTGAACTCCGTCTCCATCACGTAAAAGCTGACCGCCCAGCCCGCGACGGTGCCCGCCAGCAGCGCGACCAGCCCCGCGCAGAGCCCCAGAAGGGCGGCGCGCAGGATAAAGCTCGCCGCGATCCCGCGCCGCGAGGCGCCCAGGGTTTTGAGCATCGCGGCCTCATAGGTGCGTGCGTCCGATCCGGCGGCAGCGGCGCCGATCAGCACCAGAAATCCGGTGAGCAGCGTGGCCAGCGCACCGTAGGAGGTGGCAGCGGCCAGACCGCTCAGCACATCCGCCACCCGGTCAATGGCATCGCGTACGCGGATCGCGGTGATGTTGGGATAGGCCTGCGCCAGATCGCGCAGGATCGCGGCTTCGGCCTCTTCTTCGGCGTAGACGGTGGAGATGAAAGTATGCGGCGCGCCAGAGAGCGCGGCGGGGTTCATGGTCAGGATAAACCCGATCCCGGCGTTGGAGAAGTCCACCTCTTGAAAACTGGCAACGGTGCCTGTCACATCGCGGCCCAGGATGTTGACGGTCATGCTGTCCCCGATCTTGAGGCCCATCTCCGCTGCTTCTTCGGCGGCAAAGCTGATGAGCGGCGGGCCAGTGTAGTCGGCGCTCCACCATTCGCCCGCGGTCAGACGGGTACGCTCGGGCACGGCGGTGGCATAGGTCACGCCCCGGTCGCCCTGCAGGACCCAGTGGTCGCCTGCGGTTTCCGCGGCGGGGCGCCCGTTGATCTGGGTGATGATCCCGCGCAGCATGGGCGCGCTGTCGATGGAGGTGACGCCCGCATCGCCTTCCAGGCGTTCGGTGTAGCCGGGCATCTGGTCTTTCTGGATGTCCACGAAGAAATAGCTGGGTGCCACATCGGGCAGATTGCCCTGAATGGCGCCGCGCAGGTTGCCGTCGATCTGGCCCACCGCCGCCAGCACGCTTAGCCCCAAACCCAGGGAGAGGACCACCGCGCCCGCGCCTTCGCCGGTTCCGCTGATTGCGGCCAGCGCCCAGCGCAGGCGCGGACGCCCGCGCGCCAAGACCGCACCGCGCCGTGCGCACCAGCGGATCGCCCACGCTGTCAGCGCCAGCAGCACCAGCGCGCCCGCGATGCCGCCCAGCGTCCAGAGCGTGAGCCACCAGGACCCGTTGAACCAGCCCGCAAGCCCCACAAGGGCTGCGAGCAGCAGCGCGGTCAGCGCGATGTAGCGCCAGGCGGGCAGGCGGCGGGCCCCGGCCCAGGCATCGCGGAACAGCGTGGCCGCGCGCACGTCCTCGCTGCGCGCCAGCGGCCAGAGCGTGAAGATCAGCGCGGTCAGCAGGCCGTAGACAGCCGCCTCCAGCAGCGGCGCGGGGTAGATGGCAAAGCTCGCCGGGATCGGCAGACGCGCCTCGATCAACGGCGCAAAGAGCAGTGGGGCAGCAGCCCCCAGCGTCACTCCCAGCGCCACGCCGACAAACGACAGCGTGCCGATCTGGATGAAATAGGTCTGAAAGATCGTGGCCCGCGTCGCACCCAGAGCGCGCAGGGTGGCGATCACCTCCGTCTTGCGCTGCAGGTAGGACCGGACGGCGGCGGAGACGCCCACGCCGCCCACCGCGAGGCCTGAGAGCCCCACGAGGATCAGGAAGGCCGACAGCCGATCAACGAAAGTCGCGATCCCCGGCGCGCCGTTGCGCGCGTCCGTCCAGCGCATCCCGCTGCCGTCAAAGCGTTCCTGTCCAAGGGGTTTGAGCGCGGCCGCGGCGGTCTCATCCGCCAGATCAAGCCGGTATTTGCTGTAAAAGAGCGTCCCCGGCGTCAGCAGGCCCGAGGTCTCAAGTGCTGTGCGCAGCACCAGTGTGCGCGGGCCCAGCGCAAAGCCGCTGGCGGCGGCATCCGGTTCGCGCAGGATCTCCGCGCTCAATCGGAAGGCCTGGCTGCCCAGGGTAAAACTGTCGCCCACGCTCAGCCCCAGCCGGTCAATCAGCGCGCGTTCCATCACCGCGCCGGGCAGGTCATCGGACGGTGCCAGCGCTTCAGACAGGGGCATGTCCGGCGCAAGGCTCAGCGTGCCGATCAGGGGATAGGCCCCATCCACCGCTTTGACCTGTGTAAGCGCGCGGTCCTCGCCGACGGTGGCGAGCGACCGGAATTCAGCCACCTCGCTGACGGCTTGGGCCTGCGCCTCGATCCAGGCGCGTTCTTCGGCGCTCGCAAAACGGTAGGTGAACTGAAGCTCCGCATCGCCGCCCAGGAGCGCGGCCCCCTCGCGCTGGAGGCCTGCGTCAATCGCAGATCGGACGGAGCCCACAGCGGCGATGGCCGCGACGCCCAGTGCCAGGCACGCCAAAAAGAGCCTGAAGCCGCGCAGGCCGCCGCGCATCTCCCGGCGAGCAAAGCGGGTGGCCAGCGCAAGGCTCATACCGCGCGCCCGTCGGTCAGCGTGATCTGCCGGTCGCAGCGCTCCGCCAGCGCGGGGTCATGGGTCACGAGCACCAGGGTGGCACCGGTCTGGTCGCGCAGGTCAAACAGCAGGTCCATCACAGCCGCGCCATTGGCGCTGTCCAGGTTGCCGGTGGGTTCATCGGCCAGAAGGATCGCGGGCTCGGGGGCCGTGGCGCGGGCCAGCGCCACGCGCTGTTGTTCGCCGCCAGAGAGTTGCGCGGGATAGTGATCCAGCCGGTGGCCCAGCCCCACGGTCTCAAGCGCGTCTGCGGCCTTGGCAAAGGCATCGGCGGTCCCGGAAAGCTCCAGCGGGGTCGCAACGTTTTCCAGTGCGGTCATGGTCGGGATGAGGTGAAAAGACTGGAACACGATCCCCATCCGGCCTGCGCGAAAGCGGGATAGCGCGTCCTCGTCCATCGCCGTCAGATCGTGATCCAGCGCCATGACGCGCCCGCCCGTAGCCTGTTCCAGCCCACCCATGACCATGAGCAAGGACGATTTCCCCGAACCTGAGGGCCCGGTTAATGCCAGCGTCTCACCTGCCGCGACCTTTAGCGTGATCCCGCGCAGGATTTCCACGTCGCCGGCATTGCCCTTGAGCGACAACACCACATCTGAGAGATCGAAGATGGGGGATGTCATGCAGGCGGGCCTCTTTCTTGTGTTTCGTTGGATATGGAGCGTTGGATGCCATGCGCAAGGCAGTGATTACGTTTGCAGTTCTGGCCGCTGGTGCAGCCCAGGCCGATGAGGTTGTGATCGCGGCCCTTGGCGACAGCCTGACCCAGGGGTTTGGCCTGCCAGTGCAGGAAGGCTTTGTGCCGCAGTTGCAAGGCTGGCTGGAGGCGCAGGGCTTGGAAGCGCGTGTGATCAACGCGGGTGTGTCTGGCGATACGACGGCTGGTGGGCTTGCCCGGGTCGGTTGGACGCTGACACCGGAGGTGGACGCGATGATCGTGGCGCTGGGGGGCAATGACCTGCTTCGCGGGCTTGATCCGGCGCAAGCGCGTGCCAACATCGCGGGTATCCTTGAAACCGCCGCCGCCCAGGAGGTGGAGGTCCTGCTGGTGGGCATGCAGGCCCCCGGCAATTACGGGGAAGACTACAAGACTGCCTTTGACGCGCTCTACCCGGATCTGGCCGCGGAGTTTGATGTGCTGCATGCGGAGAGCTTTTTCGTGGGCCTCATGCAGGACGGGGTGATGCCCGCGCTGGACCAGATGCAGCCGTTTTTGCAATCAGACGGCATCCATCCCAACGCAACAGGCGTGACCCGCATCGTGGAGGGGCTCGGCCCTCATGTTGCACGGCTGATCGAGGCGGCGGAGGCCGGCTGATATGCCGGGGCGGTTGTTCCTGACCGCCTCATTGGCGGAGCTTGAGGCGGCATCGGGCCATGAAACGGGAGCCTTGGGAGAAGAGCCCGCGCGGTTCAACATCGCGCCGGGGCAGGAGGTGCTCACGCTCACGGACAAGGGCTTTGCCCGGATGCGCTGGGGGATCATCCCGGTGGGCCGGGTGAACGCGCGGGGTCGGCCGGTGATGGAGACGCTGGTGAACGCGCGGTCCGAAACCGTCTTTGAAAAGTCCGCTTATGAGGGCGTCGGGCGCGCGGCGGTGCCTGCGGATGGCTGGTACGAGTGGACCGGGGAGAAGGGGCGCAAGACGCCTTGGCGGATCCGCTCGAAATCTGGCGGGTTGCTCTGGTTTGCGGCGATCACGGATGTCTGGCGCGCACCTGGTGGTCTGGAAGTGCCGCAGGTCGCGACCGTGACCTGCCCGCCCAATGGCGATGTGGCGCCGATCCATCACCGCATGGGCGTCCTGCTTGAACCAAGCGATATTGCCCTTTGGCTTACGGGCACACCGTCTGCGGTGGCGCCCTTGATGCGTCCTTGGCCAGAGGGTCGGTTGCGGATCGAGGAAGCGGGTGGTGTGAATTGGGACGGGATGTAAGGGCCCAAGCTGTGGTGTACCGGGCCGGTCACTGCGGCGGCGCGCATCTAGGCATCCAACCCAGAACCTGACAGATCCCGCTTCACTGAAAGCATCTGCTCAACAGGCACTGCCCCGCTGGTTAGTCTCGCCCAGTCACGCATGAGGTGTGCTTTCAGCGCGTCACGCATGAGGCGTGCTTTCAGCACGTCACGCCTGAGGCGTGCCTTCATTACGACGTGCGGCGCATCTCCGCCACGCCGCGGAATGGCGCATGAACGCATGGTATTCATGTCTCAGGTTTTGAATTGGATACCTTGGGGCGATGCACACCGCTGAGACGACGCGTCGTCTGAGAGGGGTGTACCCCGTGTTGTGGTGGTATTTTGCTGCTCTGAAACCAGCGGTACCTGGCTGCGGCGCAAATTGCCGCCACATCGGGCGCGCAAAAAGAAAGGGCGCCCGTTAAGGACGCCCGACCTGGGTCTCTTTAAGCAGAAGCTCTACGACAGCGTGAGGTTTGTAGCCGATTCGCGTCCGTCACGGCCCGCTTCGATGTCAAAGTTCACCTTCTGGTTGTCCGCCAACCCTGTCAGCCCGGCGCGTTCAACGGCCGAAATGTGCACGAAGACGTCCTTGCCGCCCCCGTCTGGTGCGATAAAGCCGTAGCCCTTTGTGGTGTTGAACCACTTTACGGTGCCTGAAGCCATCCGTTTTCTCCTATCATTGCTGCCCGCGGAATGCGGCAGCGTGGCTCTTCCGAAGCGTGATCGTCCTGAGCCTGGTAAGGAGCAGTGTTCGAAATTCGTTCGCGTAGCACCCTCCTAATTGGCGGTTACGACATCAAAAGCAAGGAGATTAACCACAGATTGCAAAACGGGCGTCCCTCCGCCCACGGGATTTGGCATGCCCTGCCCCAATATTAGGCAAAGATTTGCGCGGCCGAACCCCTCGAACACCGGGGTGTCGAGGGGCAGGCTGGTTTAGCTTGCTTCAGACATCCGTTCCAAGATGGGGGAGGTTGGCAAGGGGTTTGGCAGATCGACTTCCGGCAGGTCCGTGCCAAGCGGGTTGGCCTCTTTCATCGCTTTGGCCTCTACGATGGAGGCGGGTGTTGCGTCCGTTGGACGCTCTGAGGCGCCTGCAGTGCGCGCCATCGCCTCCTTAAGGATGGCCTCTTGCCCCGGACCGCCGCCATAGCCGCTACCGGTCCCGGAATAGCCTGTTGCATCGCCCGAGGCTGCGCTTGATTGCGCGCCTGCTGGGGGCAAGACTGCAAGCGCGTTTTGCGGTTCAGCGACGGGCTGCTGGGAGGCCTGCGTCGGGGGGACGTAGGGGTTGCTCAAGATGATTGCTGACATGTCTGCTCCGATCTTCTCTCATGATGGAGCCCTCACCCACTGTAACAGGTAGACAAGACTGTTGAACAGGAAGTTAACACCGCAGATCTTCCTAAGCCTTGGTTAATATCCCGCGCGGGACGTGGCGAATGCCTTTGCCCAAAAGCAAAGGGGTCGGCAGAACCGACCCCTTCTCTGAAGTGCTATGGCTGTTAGAGAACCGTAACCACGGTGCCAATGGGCACACGGTTGTAGAGGTCTACGACGTGTTCATTCAGCATCCGGATGCAGCCGTTGGACACCGACCGCCCGATGGAGTTGGGCTGCGTGGTGCCGTGGATGCGGAAGTAGGTGTCCTTGCCGTTCTGGAACAGATAAAGCGCGCGCGCCCCGAGCGGGTTGCCAGGGCCCCCGGGCTGGGCGTCGGTATTGCCGATGAAGCGCTTGTAGAGATGCGGATCGCGTTCGATCATCTCATTCGTCGGGCGCCAGGTCGGCCATTCCTTCTTGACGTCGATGGTCGCGGTGCCGGTGAACTCCAGCCCCGCTTTACCGACGCCCACGCCGTAGCGCAGCGCTTTGCCGGGGGCGGTGATGAAATAGAGATAGTGGCTCCGGGGCAGGATCAACAGTTGCCCGGGCTTGAATTGCCGCTTGACGCGCACCTGTTGCGGTGTCGGGTCAAAAGCGGCGCTCCGCGCGGTGGCAAGCTGCGGCAGAGCGGTGGCGGCGAGGGTGCTGGCGATAAATGTACGGCGGCGCATGATGTGTTCCCAAATCGGTACTGTGGCAGATGCTGCAGTGTCGCAAACGCCCCTTCCCCTGCGCAAGGCTTGCTCAAGCGATTTTTTGCGCGCTGTTGCGGATGGATCAATCAAATCTGCGTGTATTCCCACGCCGGAGAGAGGTCTGAGCAAAGATCCGCCGCCTGCGGGCAAGACACCTTGAAACGGTATCGGCATAGCGTCGGTAATGTGTCGGTATCACGTCGGTGCCACCGTTCGGGGGTCTCGGCGCGCGTTAACTATTTTCTGAGAGGATCTTTCCTGCCCAAACGCGGAGAGCGCCATGCCCCAGATGACCAAGACCCAACGCATCGCACGGGAGCGGCTGATCTATCACTACTTCCTTTCCGACAGGGAACTGGACTTTGACGAAGAGATGATCCGCGATCAGGTCCCCGACGCCTGGCATACGATCGTCGAAGACGTCGATTGTTTCGAGCCCAAGGAGAAGGTGACGCTCTACCTCGACCGTTCGGTCGCCAAGGTGTTCCGCGCGATGGGGCGCGGGTATCAGGAACGCATCAACCGGATACTGGGCGCCTGGGTGAACATGCGCAACGCGGGGCTGCTGGACCGGGAGAAATACCTGATCAAACGGACACTCGCGTTGCAGGAGGCGGGGGAGGAGTGACGTTAGGAAGATGTTAACCATGTCGGCGGCAGGTTTTGCGGATGAGCGAGTATCGCCGTCTCAGATCGCCAGGTGCCACTTACTTTTTCACGGTTGCTTTGGCGCATCGGTCGTCCGACTTGTTGGTCGAGCGCATTGACGACTTTCGCGCGGCTTTCGCGAGGACCCGGGCAGAGCGACCTTTTCGATGTAACGCGGCTGTGGTCTTGCCGGATCACCTGCACATGATCTGGACATTGCCGGAGGGAGATGCGGATTTTTCAACCCGGTGGGGTGCCAT
>JBCCPS010000039.1:0-27333 GCA_039024775.1 Pseudomonadota bacterium | reverse complement strand
TCAGGAAACGCTCTATGGCATGATGGCGGGCAAGACGGTGATCGCGATTGCGCACCGGCTGTCCACGATTGCCCAGATGGACCGCATTCTGGTCATGGATTACGGGCGCATCGTCGAAGAAGGCAGCCATGACGCGCTTTTGGCAAAAGGCGGCCTATATGCAGGGTTCTGGGAGCGGCAATCGGGTGGCTTTCTGACCCCTGACGAGGATGCCGCGTGAAAGCCATAGGAAACTGGATCGACGCTTTTCGCCCCGCCGAAGGCCCGCCGCCGCGCACGTTGCTGGCCTTTATGCGCTGGTGCCTGGGCGGTGCTTGGCCCGTGCTTTGGCTGGCCGCGTTCCTGTCGGCGCTCGCAGGCGCGATGGAGGCGGCGACGGCCTGGATCTTGGGCCGTGTCATTGACGCCACGATCAGCGCGGGGCCGGAGGGGTTCTTTGACGGGCCAAACATCGCGCTGCTGATGGGCGCGGTCGCGTTCTTTTTGATCGCGCGCCCGGTGCTCTTTGGTCTGTCTTCCGCCTCCAATTCAATCATGGTGCAGCCCAACGTGAATCCCCTGGTGCTGAGCCGGTTGCACCGCTGGACGCTGGGCCAGAACGTCACCTTTTTTGACGACGATTTCGCGGGGCGTATCGCGCAAAAGCAGATGCAATGCGCGCGGGCGGTTACGGATGTGGCGTCTGAGATGATCAACGTGGTGGCCTTTGCGCTGGCCTCTCTTGTGGGCTCGGTGCTGCTGCTGATTTCCATCGACTGGCGCGTGGCCGTCGCCTTTGCGATCTGGATGGCCGTCTACCTTTGGATGATCAAATGGTTCATGCCGCGGGTGCGCTTGCGCTCTGCGGGCCGCGCGTCTGCCCGCGCGATGGTGTCGGGGCAGGTGGTGGATACGATCACCAACATCAAGACGGTCAAGCTCTTTGCCCATGCCGATCACGAGGACCGCGAAGCGCTGGGCGCGATGGAGACGTTTCGTCAGCGTGCGTTGGAGTTTGGGTATTTGTCTGCCGGGTTCCGCCTGGCGCTGATGACGCTGGCGGGATTCCTGCCGGTGATCCTGCTGGGGGGCACGATCCTGCTTTGGCAGCGGGGCATTGCCACGGAAGGCGATATCGTGGCGGCGGGTGCCGTGGCGATCCGCATCGCGCAGATGACCGGCTGGGTCAGTTTCACGCTGATGGCGGTCTATGCCAACGTGGGCGAGATCGAGGATGGCATGAACACGCTGACCCCCCGCGTGCGGTTTGAGAATCAGCCCGACGCACGGGATCTGGTCGTGCGCGCGGGTGAGATCAGGCTTGAAAACCTGTCCTTCGCCTATGGGCGGGATCATGGCGGCATAAAGGACGTGAACCTGACCATTGGTGCGGGGGAGAAGCTGGGCATCGTCGGCGCGTCCGGTGCGGGGAAATCCACGCTGGTGGCGCTGCTCTTGCGGCTTTACCTGCCGGAGCAAGGCAGGATTAGCATCGACGGTGTGGACCTGGCCGAGGTGACGCAGGAAAGCCTGCGGCGGCAGATCGGCATGGTCACGCAGGAAACGGCCATGTTCAACCGCTCGGCGCGCGACAACATCCTTTACGGGCGTCCCGATGCCAGCGATGCGGAGATGATTGCGGCCGCCGAACGGGCGGAGGCGCATGGATTTATCGAGGGCTTGCAAGACCATCGCGGCCGCAAGGCCTATGAGGCGCATCTGGGCGAACGCGGCGTGAAGCTGAGCGGAGGTCAGCGCCAGCGCATAGCACTTGCCCGCGCGATCCTGAAAGACGCGCCGATCCTGGTGCTGGATGAAGCGACAAGTGCGCTTGATAGTGAGGTTGAGGCCTCTATCCAAGTCGCTTTGAGCCGGGTGATGGAGGGCAAGACAGTGCTTGCCGTCGCGCACCGGCTGTCGACGCTGACGGAGATGGACCGGATCATCGTCATGGACGAGGGCCGGATCGTTGAGGAGGGTAGTCATGACGCGCTGCTGGCCAAAGACGGGCTTTATGCGCGGTATTGGCACCGGCAGTCGGGCGGCTTTCTCAACCTCAAGGCGGCGGAATAGGCTGCGGTCCATTCACACCTTTTTGAATGCAGGACATTCGGGTATGTGCTACCCGAATTTTTGAGGGAAGGGCGGAAGTGCCCGACATTTAAGGAAAATGCGTATGAAACGCAGAACGCTTATTCTGGGCGGTACCGCGCTGGTGGCTCTTGGAGCTTGCGCGCGCAGCAAATTCCGGCGCTACAACGGGCCTGAGGTCACCTACGTAGTGGTCAACAAGGAAGACCGGCGGATGTTTTTGATGCACCACGACCGGGTGCTGGAAGACTACGACATCAAGCTGGGCTTTGCTCCTGTGGGTCACAAGCAGTTCGAGGGCGATGGGAAGACGCCGGAGGGGCTTTACATCATAGATCGTCGCAACCCCAACAGCCGGTTCCATTTGTCGCTGGGCATCTCATATCCCAACGAAGCGGACCGGGCCTATGCCGCAGAGATGGGCGAAAAGCCGGGCGGCGATATCTTTATCCACGGCCAGAAAAGCCTGCGCGACAAGGGCAAGGGCGATTGGACCTGGGGCTGCATTGCCGTGACCAATCGCGAGATGGAAGATGTCTATGCGATGGTGGGCGACGGGACGCCGATCCAGATCAACGCTTGAGCCGATTTTGATGAAGAGGTCCCGGATCAAGTCCGGGGCGGCGGCACTGCGCTAATTTCCCATCACAAGTGTCCACCAGATCTTGCCGTTGTTTTCCTGATGCCAGGAAAATCCCATGTTCCGCGCTTCTGCATCCATGATGACGCGGCGTGTATCGGGCTGCTCCATCCAGGCGGCGAGGGTCTGAAGCTCCGTCTCATAGGTTTCCGAGATCACTTCACCCACCAGACCACCGGTGTAGCCCACGCGCTGAACCCGGTCGATGGGGGAGGACCCGTCCGACCCGAAGTGCCAGGGTCGGTTTTGTACTGCCATGTCCCGCGCATGGGTTGCGGCGGCGGCATTGAGCTTGGCATCCAATTGCACGGCAGGGCGCTGGGCAGCGGCGCGCAGGGAATTGACGCTGTCGAGCATGCGGAACTGCAGCTTGCCCCGGTCACCCGCGCTGATGCGGTAGGCATTTGCGGCACGCGGTCCATCCGAGCCACCTGCGGGCGCACAGGCGGTCAAGGCAAGAGCACCGGCCAGCAAAACAGACAGAATACGGATCATGGGAACGGCCCTCCCGGTTGGCTTTCGCCCGCCATACAACGGCTCGCGTTGCTTATCAAACGCACATCGGCGTGAGCTTGCCAAATGACAGTTGTTTGATTTGAACCTGCGTCTTTCCAGCAATATACACGCATGAAATTCCATATTTTCTTGGTCGGAGGCAGATCATGACACGGAAAACGACAACAACAGTGAACGCACAAACGCGCCGGGCTTTCCTTGCGGGGGGTGCCGCGGTGCTGGCAACGCCCGCGCTGGCGCAAACGACGGGCGTGAATTCAACCGCGACCACGCAGGTTGAGCGCGACATCACCTCATCGGTGCAGCGCAACATCTCCAGCTTCCGCACGCTGGACTGGCAGCCCTATTTCGACAACCTGAACAAGGGTGCGATCCTGGTGGATATCGACAGCCGGGCGGTGCACTATTGGTCTGAGGACCGGTCGACCTACAAGCTCTACCCCTCCAGCGTGCCGCTGACGGAAGATCTGACGCGCCGGGGACGCACGCGGGTGATTCTGAAGGACCCAAAGCCTGATTGGCGTCCGACCCCTTCGATGAAGAAGCGTAACCCGGAATGGCCCGATTACATCGGTCCGGGCCCTGACAATCCGCTTGGCACGCGGTCGCTGCACCTGAGCTGGACGTATTACCGTATCCACGGCACGCATGACACACGCAAAATCGGACGGCGGTCCTCCAACGGCTGCATCGGGCTGTATAATGAGCACATTGAAGAGCTTTACGAGATGGCGAAAGTGGGCACGCAGGTGTTGCTAATTTGACGACATTCTTGCTGTTCTGCGGCGAAACAACGGAATCCGGGTTTGCAATCCCAGAACGTTGGTGTCTACAAAGCAGTACGAGGTAAGTCTTGGGTGCGTGTACGCGCTGCGTTCATCGCCTTTTCTGGAGGTTATACTATGAAAAAACTCGTTCTCGCCGCTGCTTTGACGGCTGCCGCTTCGACTGCAATGGCCGGCTCCTTGGCCGATCCCATCATCGAAGCACCTGTGATCGTTGAAGAGGCTGCTGGTTCTTCCACTGGCGCTCTGTTGCCGATCCTGCTGCTGGTTCTGGTGGCTGCGGCTATCGCTGCTGACTAAGTCAACGCGACAGCGTACATCGAAAAAGGCGGTGCAGTGCACCGCCTTTTTCATTTTGAGCGTAGCGTTTTGAACCTGCGTTAGCGAATCCAACCCTTCAGGTTTTCATCAATCGTATGGGTCAAGGCGGCGATATGGGCATCGTCGTCATTGAGGCAGGGGATATAGGTAAACTCCTCTCCGCCTGCTTCCTCAAAGCTTTCTTTGATCTCTTCGTTGATCTCTTCCAGCGTCTCGATGCAGTCGGCTGAAAAGGCCGGTGCCATCACCGCGATCCGCTTCTTGCCAGCCTCTGCGAGGCGCGCAACCTCTTCCACGGTGTAGGGCTGCAACCACTCCTCAGGGCCAAACCGGCTTTGAAACGTGGGCACAATGTCGTCATCCGACCAGCCCAGCCGTTCCTTGAGCATCCGGGTGGTTTCCATGCACTGGCACGAATAGGGATCGCCGTTTTCGTAGACATAGCGCTTGGGCACGCCGTGATAGGACGTCACCAGGATATCGGGCTTCGTTTCCATCTTGGCGTAGGCGCGTTCAACGGATTGAGCGAGCGCGTCGATGAACATCGGATTGGCATAGTAAGGCTCCACCGTGCGGACGGAAGGTTGCCAGTTCATGCCCTGCAACACGCGGAACAGCTGATCACAGGCTGTGGCGGAGGTGGCGCCCGCGTATTGCGGATAGAGCGGGAAGAACAGGATTTTGTCGCAGCCCTTCTTGTACATCGCATCGACTTTGGATTTGGTCGATGGGTTGCCGTAGCGCATGCAGAAATCGACGACGACGCGGTCGCCGTACTTGGCCTCCATCACCTCTTTGATCTTCCTGGTCTGAGCCTTGGTGATTGTCATGAGGGGGCTTTCGCCTTCCTCCTCATTCCAGATGGATTTGTAGGCCGCGCCGCTGGTGAAGGGACGCTTGGAGAGAATCACCAATTGCAACAGCGGCTGCCAGAGCCAGGGCGAATAGTCGATCACACGGCGGTCCGACAGGAATTCACCAAGATACCGGCGCATGGACCAATAGTCATAGCCGTCTGGTGTCCCGAGATTGGCAAGCAGAATGCCAATGCGCGCTTGTGCAGTGGTCCCGTCGCCGGTGTCGCTGTCAAGCGGGCCGGGAACGCACTTGGGTGGGTTGTATCCTTGATCAAACATGGCTGTCACATAGACGCTTATCCGTTCAGGTCAATTGCGCACGTTGGTCTCAGGCCGCTTGAGGCCAGCGGAACGCAAACCGTTCAGCTGTATTGGCCAGATTTGTACATCTCTCGGGCAATCAATTGACTCTAACTTAGCATAAATTTTGCCAACTGGCGGGTTCGGAAAGGTACTGTTAACCATTTTACCGTGAAGCTGCTGTCCGAGCCGCTGAGATGCGGAGGCTCTGGGTGTTTTCAAATGGGTCTGCTTGCGAGCATTCGAACAGCCTTGGATACGGTCTATCCCGCGCGCTGCATGGGCTGCGGGGATGTGGTGGACACCGATTTTGGCCTCTGCGGGCCCTGTTGGCGCGACACCGCATTCATCGGTGGGGCGGTATGCGACCGCTGTGGGGTGCCTTTACCGGGTGATGTCCAAGCGGGTGACGCGATGTGCGATGGTTGCCTGAAACACCCCAAGCCCTGGGATCAGGGCCGCGCGGCGATTTTGTACCGGGACGCGGGGCGCAAGCTGGTCCTAGCGCTCAAACACGGGGATCGGCAAGAGATCGCGCGTCCCGCCGCCAAGTGGATGGCTCAGGTTGCCAAGGAATTGGTGGATGCCGATACGCTGATCGCGCCCATTCCGTTGCATTGGGCGCGTATGATGTCACGGCGGTACAACCAGTCCGCCCTTTTGGCCCGCGCGCTGGGCGTGGAGATGGGAAAAGACATCTGCCTTGATCTGCTGAGCCGTCCGCGCCGCACGCGCAGTCTGGACGGGTTGAAGCAGGCCCAGCGGCAGGCGACGCTGGAAGGCGCAATCACGGTTACAGACAAACGCCTGAGCGTCCTTCAGGGGCGGTCGGTGCTTTTGGTGGACGATGTGATGACATCGGGTGCCACGCTTAGTGCGGCCACGCACGCCCTCCAGCGCGCTGGCGCAGGTCGGATTTGTGTTGTTGTACTGGCAAGGGTCACGCAAGAGGCCTAAATCCCTTTCAAGTACACTGAAAGGAGCCCGCCATGCAGCCCGTCGAAATCTATACCTCCCCGCTCTGCGGTTTTTGCCATCGGGCGAAGCGACTGTTGAGCGCCAAGGGCGTCAGCTTTACCGAGATTGACGTGATGGCGGAGCCTGAGCGCAAGGCAGAGATGGTGCAGCGCGCAAACGGCGGCCGCACGGTGCCGCAGATCTTCATCGGGGGCACGCATGTGGGCGGCTCTGACGATCTGGCCGCGCTGGAACGCGCGGGCAAACTTGACGCGATGCTCGCCGCCTGATGCGGGCGGCGCTTCTGCAGCTTAATTCGTCCGACGATCCGGTCGCCAACCTCAAGGTCACTGCGGCTTTCATTCAGGAAGCGTCCAAAGGCGGTGCGCAGTTCATCCTCACGCCAGAAGTCACGAATTGCGTCTCTGTTGACCGGGCGCATCAGGCAAGCGTGCTCGGCCATGAAGACGACGACGCCACGCTTGCCGCTTTGCGCGAAGCGGCGTGCGCCTATGGCATCTGGCTGCTGATCGGATCGCTTGGGCTAAAGACGACCGATGCTGACGGCCGCTTTGCCAATCGGTCCTTTCTGATCAGCCCCCAGGGGGAGATTATTGCGCGCTACGACAAGATCCACATGTTTGATGTGGACATCGATGCGCGCGAAAGCTTCCGCGAATCAGCGGGCTATCGCCCCGGATCACAGGCCGTGCTGGCGCAAACGCCTTTTGGCAAGATCGGCATGACGGTCTGCTACGACATGCGTTTTCCCGCGCTTTATCAGGCACTGGCCCAGGCCGGGGCCGATATTCTGACCATGCCTGCCGCTTTCTCGCCCGTAACAGGTGCCGCCCATTGGCACGCTTTGCTCCGGGCGCGGGCGATTGAGACGGGGTGTTTCGTCATTGCCCCCGCCCAGACCGGCACGCACGCCAGCGGCACAGGGCGCACCCGCGATACCTACGGGCATTCGCTTGTGGTGGATCCCTGGGGTGCGGTCGTGCTGGATGCAGGCACTGAACCTGGCGTTTACTTCTTTGAGCTCGACATGGAAAAATGCGCGCAGACGCGTGCACGTGTGCCCAGCATGCAAAACAGGCGCGCCTTTTCCGGGCCCTGATCCGGTGAGACCATGAGTGACGACAAAAGCACCCTTGCGATCCTGCTGTTCAGCGAGCTGCTCGCGGCAGAGCACAGCGTGCGCGCGCAGCTTGGCAAGGTGCTGCCCAAGGGGATGGAGATTTCCCATTTTTCGGCGCTCAACAGCCTCGCGTTTCACGGTGGGGAACGCACACCCGCTCAGCTGGCAGAGGTGCTGAATGTGACCCGGGGTGCGATGACCAATACTTTGGCAAAGCTGGAGTGGGCGGGATACGTGCACATCCGCCCCGATTGGGACGATGCGCGCCGCAAGCTGGTGCAGATCAGCCCGGCGGGCCAGACCGCGCGGGCGCAGGCGGTGGCGGCGATTGCGCCGATGATCGACGAGGTGATCGAAAAGATCGGTGAGGATCAGGCCCGCGCCGCACTGCCCATTCTGCGAGAGATCAGGCGGAAGCTGATTTGATCGCCGCCGTCACGTAATTGACGTCCAGGTCCTTAGGCGAGATGTGCCAGTCCCAGCGCAGCGGATTGAAAACGAACCCCTTGCGGTCTACGGGGTCGAGCCCGGCTTCTTCCAGAAGCGCGAAAAGCGCGTCGGGCGTAATGAACTTTGACCAGTCGTGGGTGCCTTTGGGCAGCCACTGCATGATGTACTCCGCACCGAGGATCACGGCGGCGTAGGATTTGGCGGTGCGATTGACGGTGGAGCACAGGTGCAGCCCGCCGGGTTTCAACAGATCATGACAGGCGCGCAGGAAATCGGGCGGGGAGGCGACATGTTCGATCACCTCCATGTTGAGCACCACGTCAAACACCTCCCCGTCGCGCGCGAGCGCTTCGGCAGTGGTATGGCGGTAGTCGATCTTGAGACCGGCCTGTTCGGCGTGAAAACGCGCCACCGGCAGGTTCTCCGCGCCCGCATCCGCACCCACGACATCTGCACCCAGACGCGCCATCGGTTCGGATAACAGCCCTCCGCCACAGCCGATATCGAGGATCCGCAGCCCCGCAAAAGGCTTCGGCGATCCCAGGTCGCGATCAAATTCGCCTGCGATCTGCCCGGTGATGTAATCCAGCCGGCAGGGGTTGAGCATATGCAGCGGTTTGAACTTGCCGTTTTCGTCCCACCACTCCGCTGCCATCGCCTCGAATTTGGCAACTTCGCTGTCATCCACCGTGGTTTGAGATTGCATTTCGCCGCACCTATGGTTCTGTTTCCCTGTGCTCTATATAAGGCCGTGATGGACAAGTATCCCGATCAAAAGCGCGCAGTCCAATATCTGTATCCGCCTGCCGATCCCTTCGATCAGCAGATGCTGGAGGTTGGGCAGGGCCACCGCGTCTATATGGAGCAATGTGGCAAACCCGATGGCATTCCGGTGCTGGTGCTGCACGGGGGTCCGGGCGGCGGCTGCAGCCCGTCGATGCGGCGCTATTTTGATCCGGCGGTTTACCGCGTGATCCTGTTTGACCAGCGCGGATGCGGGCGGTCGCGGCCGCATTCCAGCGTTACAGACAACACCACCTGGCATCTGGTCGCCGACATTGAGCTGATTCGCGAGCGGCTCGGGATAGAGAGCTGGATCGTCTTTGGCGGCTCCTGGGGGGCGACGTTGTCGCTGATTTATGCCCAGGCCCATCCCGACCGCGTGCGCAACCTGGTGTTGCGCGGCGTGTTCCTGATGACCCAGTCGGAGCTGGATTGGTTCTACGGCGGGGGCGCGGGTCGGTTCTGGCCGGAGGTCTGGAAGCGGTTCTTGGACATGGTGCCGGAGGAGGAGCGCGACGATCTGATCGCCGCCTATCATAAGCGGCTCTTTTCGGGGAACCTCGCGGAAGAGCAGCGCTATGGCCGTGCCTGGGCGGCATGGGAGAACGCGCTGGCCTCCATCCATAGCCACGGCGGGTCGAGCGAGGGTCCGGCGGAGTATTCGCGTGCTTTCTCACGTCTTGAGAATCACTACTTCACCCACGGCGGGTTTCTGGAATTCGACGGCCAGATCCTCGCCCAGATGGACCGGATCGCGCATATTCCCGGCGTCATCGTACAGGGCCGCTATGACATGATTTGCCCGCCCGCCAGCGCCTATGCCATTGCGCAGAAATGGCCCAAGGCGGAGCTCAAGATGGTGCGCAACGCAGGGCATGCGTTGTCAGAGCCGGGGATCAGTGCGGAGCTTGTCCGCGCCATGGACAGGATCGCGGAGCAATGAGTCGTCAGCGCCCCCTTGACCGTCGCGCGCTTTTTGCCAGTGCGACCGCTGCGGCCTTGCTGGCAGCCTCGGGCGTTTCGGCGGCAAGCGTGCCGCGCCGGGGCGGTCGGTTGCGCATGGCGCTTTCGGGTGCATCGCGGACAGATAGCTGGACACGCGGCGCGGGTCTTTTCATGCAGGTCGCGCGCCAGGGTCTGGTGTTCGATACGCTGACGGAGATCGGCGCGGATGGCACGCTCAGGGGTGAGCTGGCCTCGTCTTGGACACCTTTTGATGGCGCGCGCGTCTGGCAGTTTGATCTGCGCCGGGATGTGACGTTTCACGATGGTGCGCCTTTCACCTCTGCGGATGTGGTGGCTAGTGCGGCAGGTTTCGCGGACGGCAACGTGACTGCGGCGGGACGGCATGCGGTGATCGTTCACCTGGCATCACCCGATCCGAGCCTGCCGATGCGGCTGGCGGCACCGGAATTCTACATCTCCGCCGCACATGCACCGGCCAGTGGCATCGGCACCGGGCTTTATAAGGTAGGGCGTTTTGCACCCGGTCAGCAGCTTTTGGTGACGCGGGTTGCCGCGCACTACAAGGGCAACGACGTAGGTTGGTTCGAGGAGGTGGAGCTGGTCTCCGTCCCGGCGGAGACGGTACGTGCCGAAGCGCTGGGCGGCTACATGGTCGATGCGGCTGATCTGACCCAAGCGGACGCCATCGCAGGCCTGGCGGATGTGACCGGCCAGCCGGGCGGCAGGCGGTTGATGCAAGCGGTCTCCCGCGATCTGGGCCAGCCCGCGCAGGTGGGCTTTCAGCGCCCCATGGACAACCTGCGGGCGGCAGAGCGTTGGTGGTTCGCCTGAGGGGTTGTAGTTCTGCCGCGCCGGGCGTATATGCTCCTCAACAGCGGCGCGCTGGGGTCCACACCCGGCACACCACCGAAACACATCACGGGCCGCGCGCCCGTTTTTTTATGCCTGAAGCACAGATGACAAACGACCTGATTGCCAAAGCTGCCATTGACCGCCGCATGGCGGAGATCATCACGCCCGTGATCGAGGATCTGGGCTTTGAGCTTGTGCGGGTGCGGCTGATGTCGGGGAAATCCACGACGCTGCAAGTCATGGCGGATAGGCCCGAAGGCGGCATTGAGGTGGATGATCTGGGTATCATCAACCAATCGCTGGGCGCGGTGCTGGATGTGGAGGATCCCATCGAGGGGGATTACACGCTTGAGGTATCCTCGCCCGGGATTGACCGCCCGCTTACGCGGCTCAAGGACTTTGAGATGTTCGAGGGCTATGAGGCCAAGCTGGAGACAGAAGAGCCTATCGACAGCCGACGCCGCTTCAAAGGTGTCCTGGCAGGCGTCGAGGACGATGAGGTGCTGATCAACGTGACCGAAGGCACCATCGGGCTCAAGTTCGACTGGCTGGCGGATGCCAAGCTGGTGCTGACTGATGAGCTGATCAAGGAAATGCTGCGCCAACGCAAAGCGTTCGGCGCAATTGACGACACACAACTGGAAGATTCGTCCGAGGGAGACGCTTAAATGGCCATTACATCCGCCAACCAGCTGGAACTGCTGCAAACCGCCGAGGCGGTGGCGCGTGAAAAAATGATCGACCCCGCGCTGGTGGTCGAAGCGATGGAAGAATCCCTCGCCCGGGCGGCCAAGTCCCGCTACGGGGCGGAGATGGACATCCGCGTCTCCATCGACCGCAAGACGGGCCGCGCGACCTTTACCCGCGTGCGCACCGTCAATGACGAGAGCGAAGAAGAGATCGAGAACTACCAGGCGGAGTTCACGCCGGAGCAGGCGAAGCCCTATTTCGAAAAGCCGCGCACAGGCTCGCGCTGGGTCCGGGAAGGGCAGACGATTGAGGATTTCTCAGGCGGTCCGCTGTCTGGCGACACCTTCGTGGAAGAGGTCCCGCCGGTGGAAATGGGCCGCATCGCGGCGCAATCGGCCAAGCAGGTAATCCTGCAAAAGGTCCGCGAGGCGGAGCGCGACAAGCAGTACGAGGAATTCAAGGACCGCGCGGGCACGATCATCAATTGCGTGGTCAAGCGCGAGGAATATGGCAACGTCATCGTGGACATGAACCCCGGTGAGGGCATCCTGCGCCGCAATGAAAAGATCGGCCGCGAAAGCTATCGCCCGAATGACCGCATTCGGGTGTTCATCAAAGATGTGCGCCGCGAGGTGCGCGGCCCGCAGATCTTCCTCAGCCGCACCGCGCCAGAGTTCATGGAAGAACTGTTCAAGATGGAGGTGCCGGAGATCTACGATGGCATCATTGAGATCAAGGCCTGTGCGCGCGATCCGGGCTCCCGCGCCAAGATCGCGGTGATCAGCTATGACGGCTCTATTGATCCCGTGGGCGCCTGCGTTGGTATGCGCGGCAGCCGCGTGCAGGCCGTTGTGAACGAGCTTCAGGGTGAGAAGATCGACATCATTCCCTGGAACGAGGACATGCCGACCTTTCTGGTGAACGCGCTGCAGCCCGCCGAGGTCTCAAAGGTGGTTTTGGATGAGGACGCGGGCAAGATCGAAGTGGTCGTGCCCGAAGAGCAGTTGAGCCTTGCCATCGGGCGGCGCGGCCAGAACGTGCGGCTGGCGAGCCAGCTGACGGGTCTGGACATCGACATCATGACCGAAGAGCAGGAGAGCGCCCGCCGCCAGGCCGAATTCGAAGCGCGCACGAAACTCTTTATGGAGCAGCTCGATCTCGATGAGTTCTTTGCCCAGCTACTCGTTTCCGAAGGGTTCACGAATCTTGAGGAAGTGGCCTATGTCGAGCTGGACGAACTGCTGGTGATCGACGGCGTGGACGAAGACACGGCGAATGAGCTGCAGGCCCGCGCCCGGGACGTGATTGAGGCGATCAACAAGGCTGCGCTGGACAATGCACGTGAGATGGGCGTGGAAGACAGCCTGGTTGAATTCGAAGGGCTCACACCCCAGATGATTGAAGCGCTGGCCAAGGACGACGTGAAAACGCTCGAAGACTTTGCTACCTGCGCCGACTGGGAGCTTGCGGGTGGCTGGACCACGGTTGATGGTGAGCGTGTGAAGGACGACGGCACGCTTGAGCCTTTTGACGTGAGCCTTGAAGAAGCGCAGGACATGATCATGACCGCGCGGATCATGTTGGGGTGGGTCGACCCTGAAGAGCTTGCCGCAGCTCAGGCCGAAGCAGAAGCCGCCGCCTTGGAAGCGGAAGGAGCCGAGGCCTGATTTCAGGCCTCGGGGTGTCCTGATGGGTCGCGGGGGCGTCTCAAAGAACCGCGCAGACGGGCCGGAGCGCAAGTGCCTTGCCACCGGTGAAGTGCAACCGAAAGGCGGGTTGATCCGTTTCGTCGCTGGCCCTGACGGGCAGGTGGTGCCTGATGTGATGGGCAAGCTGCCGGGGCGTGGGTTCTATGTGGCCGCCGACCGGGACGCGCTTGCGACGGCGGTGAAGAAGAAGCTGTTTTCCCGCGGGGCCAAGCAGCAGGTGACCGTGCCGGAGGATCTGGTAGGCGAGGTCGAGCGGCAGATCGCACGGCGCGTCATTGATCTGATCTCCATGCAGCGCAAGGCAGGGCGCGCGGTGGCGGGTTATGAAAAGGTCAAAAGTTGGCTGCAAGCGGAAGAGGCCGAAGTGCTGATCCAGGCGGTAGACGGGTCAGGCCGGGGCAAGTCGAAACTGAGCACGCCGCACTATGGCAGCTATATCGGCTGGCTGACGGCGGATGAGTTGGGCATGGCGTTCGGACGCCAAACAGTGATACACGCGGCACTCGCCTCTGGCGGACTCACGCAACGTGTTGTAGAGGAGGCGCGAAGGCTTAAGGGCGTGCGCCAAACGACGGCTGGCGAGGCTGGCCCGAAAGGATAGACGATCGTAATGAGCGATGACAAAGGCAGAAAGACACTGGGCTTGGGCGGTTCGCGCCCAAGCAACGTGAAGCAAAGCTTCAGCCACGGGCGGACCAAGAACGTCGTGGTGGAGACCAAGCGCAAGCGCGTTGTGGTCCCCAAGCCGGGTGCCGCCAAATCCGCCACCACGCAAAGACCAGCAACCGTGGGCGACCCATCGCGCCGACCTGCCGGTATCTCCGATGCAGAGATGGAGCGCCGCCTGAAAGCGGTGCAGGCCGCCAAGGCCCGCGAGGCCGAGGAGGCCGCTGCCCGCGAGGCGGAGGAGAAGGCGCGCGCAGAAGAGCGGGAGCGCCGCCGCGAGGAGGCGGAAGCCAAAGAACGCGCGGAGCAGGAGCGCGAGGAAGCGCTGAAGGCCAAAGAGCAAGAAGACGCACGCAAAAAGCGCGAAGCCGAAGCCGCCGCGAAAGCCGCCGCCGCTGCACCCGCAGAGCAGCCCGCGCGCGAAGCGCGTGCAACACCCAACAAATCTGGTCAGGCCACGCCACGCAAAGGCGACCGTGACCGCGATGACCGCGGCGGCAAGGGCCGTCAGGACGACAACCGCCGTTCTGGCAAGCTGACGCTGAATCAAGCGCTTTCTGGCCGTGAAGGCGGGCGCCAGCTCAGCATGGCGCAGATGAAGCGCAAGCAGGAGCGCGCGCGCCAGAAGGCGATGGGCGGCTCTGCCGAGCGCGAAAAGGTCGTGCGGGATGTGAAACTGCCCGAGGCCATCGTCGTGTCAGAACTGGCGAACCGGATGTCCGAAAAGGTGGCGGATGTCGTGAAGTCACTGATGACCAACGGCATGATGGTCACGCAGACCCAGACAATTGATGCAGATACTGCTGAGCTGATCATCGAAGAGTTCGGCCACAACGTCGTGCGCGTCTCTGACGCGGATGTGGAAGACGTGATCAAAGAGGTGGAGGACGCGCCGGATGATCTGAAATCCCGCCCGCCGGTCATCACGATCATGGGCCACGTCGATCACGGCAAGACGTCTTTGCTGGACGCGATCCGCAATGCCCGCGTGCAAGCGGGTGAGGCGGGCGGCATTACCCAGCACATCGGTGCCTATCAGGTGACGACCGAAGGTGGGCAGGTCCTGTCCTTCCTCGATACGCCGGGCCACGCGGCCTTTACCTCCATGCGGTCGCGCGGGGCGCAGGTGACCGACATCGTGGTGCTGGTGGTTGCCGCCGATGACGCCGTGATGCCGCAGACGATTGAGGCGATCAACCACGCCAAAGCGGCCGAAGTGCCGATGATTGTGGCGATCAACAAGATCGACGTGCCCGCGGCCAACCCAGACAAGGTGCGCACAGACCTTTTGCAGCACGAAGTCATTGTCGAAAAGATGTCCGGTGAAGTGCAGGATGTCGAGGTTTCTGCCGTGACCGGCCAGGGCCTTGATGAACTGCTCGAAGCCATCGCCTTGCAGGCCGAAATTCTTGAGCTGAAGGCCAATCCCGACCGCGCAGCCGTCGGTGCCGTGATCGAAGCGCAGCTTGACGTGGGCCGCGGCCCGGTCGCAACCGTTCTGGTGCAGAACGGCACGCTGCGGCAAGGCGATATCTTTGTCGTGGGTGAACAATACGGCAAGGTGCGCGCGCTGGTGGATGATCAAGGCAAGCGGGTCAAGATCGCGGGTCCTTCCGTGCCGGTCGAGGTTCTTGGCCTCAATGGTACGCCGGAGGCCGGTGACGTGCTGAACGTGACGGAAACCGAAGCGCAAGCGCGTGAGATCGCGGAGTACCGGGAACAAGCCGCCAAGGACAAACGCGCAGCAGCCGGTGCCGCGACGACGCTTGAACAGCTGATGGCCAACGCCAAGGCGGACGAGAATGTCAGCGAGCTGCCGATCCTGGTGAAGGCCGACGTGCAAGGCTCCGCTGAGGCCATCGTTCAGGCGATGGAGAAGATCGGCAACGAAGAGGTCCGCGTGCGCGTGCTGCATTCCGGTGTAGGTGCCATCACGGAGACCGACGTGGGCCTTGCCGAGGCGAGCGGCGCGCCGATCATGGGCTTTAACGTTCGCGCGAACGCCTCTGCCCGGAACACGGCGAACCAGAAGGGCGTGGAAATCCGGTACTACTCCGTCATCTACGACCTTGTGGATGATGTGAAAGCAGCGGCCTCCGGCCTCTTGTCTGCTGAGATCAAGGAGAACTTCATCGGCTACGCCGAGATCAAGGAGGTCTTCAAGGTCACGGGCGTGGGCAAGGTCGCGGGTTGTCTCGTGACCGAAGGCGTTGCGCGCCGCTCTGCGGGCGTGCGTTTGCTGAGGGATAACGTGGTGATTCACGAAGGCACGCTGAAGACGCTCAAGCGCTTCAAGGATGAAGTGCCAGAGGTTCAGTCCGGTCAGGAATGCGGGATGGCGTTTGAGAACTACGATGACATCCGTGAATCGGACGTGATCGAAATTTTCGAGCGTGAAGAGGTGGAGCGGACCCTGACCTAGAAAAGGGATCGCACTAAAGGAAAAAAGGGGCCGCGATTATCGCAGCCCCTTTTTTAGTTTTTGCGGATGACGGGCGTGCCGGTGTAAGTCTGATCGTCGAGCTTCACGACGATGCGGCCGTCAGGCATATTCTTGACGAAAATGCCCTGAACCGAAACGCAAGATCCGAGAGTGACAGTACGCAACATAATTTTCCTCCTCCCCAGAAGTTGAATATATTATAACGCGTTTTTTCAACAATGCCACTTTTAAGTGCATAATAATATCACAACCAATCCCTTAAAACGGGGATCAGCGGGACATCTGCGGCGGGCATGGGGTAGCTTTTGAGGTCTTTTGCCCAGACCCATTTCAATGTCTGACCTTCGCGGGACCTAGGTGCGCCTTCCCATTTCCGGCAGGCAAAGAGCGGCATCAACAGGTGAAAATCCTCATAACTGTGGCTGGCAAAGGTCAACGGCGCGAGGCAGGAGGCCCAGGTGTCGATACCCAGCTCTTCTTGCAGCTCCCGAATGAGCGCGGCCTCCGGCGTTTCACCAGGCTCCACCTTGCCACCGGGAAACTCCCAAAGCCCGGCCATGGATTTACCTTCAGGGCGTTGCGCGAGCAGTATGCGACCATCGACATCGATCAGCGCGACGGCAGAGACCAGGATCACTTTCACAGGGTGCTTTCTCTTCTTTTGCGGCAAGGTGGGCAGATTGCCCACATGAGACGCGGGGAGGGTGGGCTCTACGACCGGTAATCGGCGTTGATGCTGATGTAGCCGTGGTTGAGGTCGCAGGTCCAAACCGTGGCTTTGCCACCGCCGAGGCCGAGGTCCACGCCAATGTGAATATGGTCGCCTTTCATATGCGCGGCGGCGGTCTCTTCGGAATAATCGGGGCTGCGCCAGCCATCTTTCGCCACTTCCACGTCGCCAAAGCGGATGGACAGCCGGTCCCGATCAGCCGCGGCACCCGATTTGCCGATGGCCATGACGACGCGCCCCCAGTTCGGGTCTTCCCCCGCAATCGCGGTCTTGATCAGGGGGGAATTGGCAATCGCCATTGCGTGGGTCTTGGCATCCTCGTCCGAGAGCGCGCCGGTCACGGAAATTTCGACGAATTTTGTCGCACCTTCACCATCCTTGACCACCTGATGCGCCAGATCACGCATCACATCGCCAAGCGCGTCCAGAAACGCAACGCTGTCAGAGGCATCCACGCCAGACGCCCCGGTTGCCGCCATCAGCAGCGTGTCGGAGGTGGAGGTGTCGCTGTCCACCGTGATGCAATTGAACGTGGTATTTGTTTGAGCGGAGACCATCGCCTGCAGCTTGTCCTGCGCGACAATCGCGTCAGTGAAGATATAGACCAGCATCGTCGCCATATCGGGCGCGATCATGCCTGAGCCTTTGGCGATGCCTGCGATTGTGACGGGCGTGCCGTCCATGTCCACCGTCGCGCTGGCGCCTTTGGGATAGGTGTCGGTTGTCATGATGGCCTGGGCCGCAGCCGCAATGCCGTTTGCGTCAAGCGTGCCGTGCAAATCGGTCAGCACATCGGTGATGCGGTCATGGGGCAAAGGCTCCCCGATCACACCTGTAGAGGACGTAAAGACGCGCGGCTCAGGAACATCGCAGACACCGGCGACGGCGTGCGTGATTGCCGCTACGGCGTCCACCCCCGCCCTGCCGGTGAAGGCGTTGGCGTTACCGGAGTTGACCAGGATGGCCGCGCCCGCGTCTGACGTCCCCCTGATCTTGGCCTCGCAATCCAGCACCGGCGCGGCGCGGGTGTTCGAGCGCGTGAATGTGCCGGCCATCGTCGTGCCGGGGTCCAGCAGCGCCAGCATCACGTCGGTGCGACCCTGGTATTTGACCCCGGCCGCAGCGGTAGCAAAGCGCACGCCTTTGATGACGGGCAGTGCCGGAAAAGCGTCAGGGGCCAGTGGTGAACGTGCCAAGGTCTTGCCCAAGGGATCACTCAAGCAGTTCGAGGTTCTGGATCAGGCCCACGTCCATGCCTTCGCTCATGGACCTATCGACGGCGGCTGCGGCTGTCACATCCTCAATCGCTGTCTGCGCGCGCACGCCGCGCAGCTGCGTCTCAATCTCTTCCCGGACGCTATCCAGGGCGGGGGCCTGGCTGTCGCGAGTCTCGTTAAGCTTGATCACATGCCAGCCGAACTGGGTCTGCACGGGGCCCGATATCTGCCCGGGCTCCATCTCCAGCACAGCCTGTTCGAAGGTGGGCACCATCATGCCCTTGCCGAACCAGCCTAGCGATCCGCCGCCCGGCCCGCTGGGCCCGGTGGATTTCTCCCGCGCGACGGCGGCGAAATCAGCACCGTTGTTGAGCTCCTCAATGATGGCAACCGCGGCTTCCTCGGTTTCCACAAGAATGTGAGAGGCATTGAACTCGGGCTCGGGCTCGGCACTGCCGTATTGTTCCTCATAGGCTTTCTGAACCTCCGTCTCATCCAGATCAGCGGCCATCACGCGTTCCAGCGCTTCGCCTGCAACAAGGGAGCGCTGTTCGTTTTCGATGGACTTGGTCACGCGGGGGGGCAATGGCCCTTCGAAGGTTGCGGCAAGGGCTGCCTGCTGGATCAACTGGTCAAGAATGCCGTTAAACAGCACCTCATTGGGCAGTTGCTGGTACTGTTCGGGCAGGCGCGCGCGGGCGGCGACCATGTGGCCCAGCGTGATCTGCGTCTCCCCCACTGTTGCGACAACGGTGTCAGCGGTTGGTGCCTCCTGACCCGCGACAGGCAGGGCAAGGCCCGCCGCAAGGGCCAGCGGCAGCATAAAGGTGAAGGCTTTTTGCATGGAATGTCCTATCGGTTCGCCCCGTCCAGGGCTGCTACATTGACAGTATATTATGTGCCCCTTACATCGCCCTATGGGCGCGCGCAGCGGCGTGTCTTGCCTTTTATCTAGAGGGCGCACCGGGGCGGAGCAAGCAGATCAGCGCCGGATCACAGAATTGCAATCCGGAGAGCACATGCTGGGATTTGGAACACTCACCAAGAAGGTCTTTGGCACGGCGAATGACCGCAAGATCAAGGCGGTGCGCCCCCTGGTCGAAAAGATCAATGCGCTGGAGCCGGAGTTCCAAAAGCTCAGCGATGAGGGTCTGAAAGACAAGACCGAGGCGCTTGCCAAACGCGCCATGGAAGGGGAGAGCCTGGACGATCTGCTGCCGGAGGCCTTTGCCAACTGCCGCGAGGGCGCGCGCCGCGCGCTGGGCCTGCGCGCCTTCGACGTGCAATTGATGGCGGCGATCTTTCTGCATCAGGGCAATATCTCTGAGCAGAAGACGGGGGAGGGCAAGACGCTCACCGCGACGCTTGCGGCCTACCTCAACGCGCTCTCGGGCCGGGGCGTGCACATCGTGACGGTGAACGAATACCTCGTGCAGCGCGATGCGGAATGGATGGGCAAGGTGTTTCGCACGCTGGGGCTGACCTGCGGCGCGGTCGTGTCCGGCATGCCGGAAGAAGAAAAGCGCGCGGCCTATGACAGCGACATCACCTATGCCACCAACAATGAGCTTGGGTTTGATTATCTGCGCGACAACATGAAATCGAACCTCGAAGAGATGATGCAAAAGCATCATAATTTCGCGATTGTGGATGAGGTCGACAGTATCCTGATCGACGAGGCGCGCACGCCGCTTATCATCTCCGGGCCCTCTGAGGACCGGTCAGAGCTTTACGTGACCATCGACAAGCTGATCCCGTCGCTGGAGGACAGCCACTTCGAGATCGATGAAAAGACCCGCAACGTGACCTTCACGGATGAAGGCAATGAGTTCCTCGAAGAACAGCTGCGCGCGCGGTCGCTGATGGAAGAGGAGCAATCGCTGTACGACCCAGAAAGCACGACGCTGGTGCATCACGTGAACCAGGGCCTGCGGGCGCACAAGCTGTTCCTGAAGGACAAGGATTACATTGTGCGTGAAGGCGAGGTCATGCTGATCGACGAATTCACCGGGCGCATGATGACCGGGCGGCGGCTGTCTGACGGTCTGCACCAGGCCATCGAGGCCAAGGAAGGCGTGGAAATCAAGCCAGAGAACGTCACGCTCGCCTCCGTCACGTTCCAGAATTACTTCCGGCTTTATGACAAGCTGGCGGGCATGACCGGCACGGCGCTCACCGAAGAGGAAGAGTTCCAGCAGATCTATGGGCTTGGCGTAGTTGAGGTGCCCACGAACCTGCCGGTCGCGCGCGAGGACAAGGATGATGCCGTCTACCGCACGGTGGGCGAAAAGTACCAGGCGATGATCGAACAGGTGAAGAAGGCCAATGAGACTGGCCAGCCTGTTCTTGTCGGCACCACCTCGATTGAGAAATCCGAGATCCTGAGTAAGTTGCTGGAAGCTGAAGGCATCCCGCACAACGTGCTCAACGCCCGCCAGCATGAGCAGGAGGCGCAGATCATCGCGGAGGCGGGCAAGCTGGGTGCTGTCACCATCGCGACCAACATGGCCGGGCGCGGCACCGACATTCAGTTGGGCGGCAACGTGGAGATGCGGGTGCTGGAGGCGCTGACCGCCGATCCCGCCGCCGACCCCAATGCGCTGCGCAGCCAGATCGAGGCGGAGGTTGCGGAGGAGAAAAAGAAGGTGCTGGAGGCGGGCGGTCTCTATGTGCTGGCCTCCGAACGGCATGAAAGCCGCCGGATCGACAACCAGTTGCGCGGGCGCTCTGGCCGTCAGGGCGACCCGGGCAAGACATCGTTTTTCCTGTCCCTGGAAGACGACCTGATGCGCATCTTCGGGTCGGAGCGGTTGGAGAAGGTCTTGGTCACGCTCGGCCTCAAAGAGGGGGAGGCGATCATTCACCCCTGGGTGAACAAATCGCTGGAGCGTGCGCAGGCCAAGGTAGAGGGCCGCAACTTCGACATCCGCAAGCAGCTGCTCAAATTCGACGACGTGATGAACGAGCAGCGCAAGGTCATCTTTGGCCAGCGTCTCGATATCATGAAGGCCGAGGACACCTCCGAAATCGTCACGGACATGCGCCATCAGGTGATTGACGATCTGATTGAGACCTACATGCCGCCCAAGTCCTATGCCGACCAGTGGGACAGTCAGGGGTTCTATGCCGCCGTCATCGACCAGTTGAACATGGATCTGCCGATCATCGACTGGTGCGAGGAAGAAGGCGTGGATGATGATGTCATCCGCGAGCGCCTCATTGAGGCGTCCGACAAGATGATGGACGAAAAGCAGGAGAAGTTCGGGCCCGAAAACATGCGCATGATCGAAAAGCAGGTGCTTTTGCAGATCATCGACACCAAGTGGCGCGAACATCTGCTGACGCTGGAGCATCTGCGCTCCGTCGTGGGGTTCCGTGGTTACGCGCAGCGCGATCCTCTCAATGAATACAAGAACGAGAGCTTCCAGCTTTTTGAGATGATGCTCGACAGTCTGCGCCAGGACGTGACCCAGCGGCTCGCGCAGGTCCAGCCGATGACGGAGGAAGAGCGGCAGGCGATGCTGCAAGAGATTGCCGCGCAACAGGCCGCGATGGCCGCGGCGGCAGAAGAGGCGGCGGCACCCGCGCAGGCGCCAGCAGTTGAAGCCGGCAAAAAAGGCGCGCGGCTGTCCACCTTTGTCGAAGGCGATCCCAGCACTTGGGGCAATCCGGGGCGCAATGATCCTTGTCCCTGCGGCTCTGGAAAGAAGTTCAAACACTGTCATGGCCGCTTGGCCTGAGGGGACTTTCGCCACTCTTTTGCCCAAATGATCCCTTTTGGGGGTCATAAGGCAGCCTCCTTTCCCTGCCACTCCTGTTCCTGAGCAAATCCGCGAAAGGACAGGCACATGGACCGGATCAAGGGCTTCGAAAAGCTGAAAAGCATAAACGCGCCAAAAGGGGCGATCACCGCGGTGAGCGCGCTGGCCGTGGCACTCGGCGTAGGTTTCATTATGCAAAGCTCGGATGCGGCGCAGCAGCGCTACGGCGGGGCGGATGTGCAGGAGCCGGCGCCCGGCGATGCGGCGGATGGTGTCACCACCTCTTCCTCCGCCATTCTGGACGTGGAAGACATCACGCTCACCTCCGGTGCGCTGGAGGAGGACACGGCTAATCTGCCAGCGCCTGAGGCGGAAGTGATCAAGGCCTCGACCCCGCCGCAGTTGGAACCTCCCGCGGGGCCCGAGATGACGGAACAGGTCGCACCCGAACCGGCCTGCGAGATGGTCGCCAACGCACGGCCCATGGCCGCCGCGATGGTCAACCTGACTCTGCAAGCGCCCTGTTTGCCCAACGAACGCGTGGCGATTCATCACAACGGCATGATTTTCACGCAGACGACCTCCGACACGGGCGAGATCGACATCTCCATGCCCGCTCTTGCGGAAAACGCGGTCTTCATCGTGGCCTTCTCCAATGGCGAGGGCGCCGTGGCGCAGACCTTCATGGAGGAAATGAAGGACTTCGACCGCGTCGTGCTGCAGTGGAAAGGCGACACGGGGTTCGAGATTCACGCCCGTGAATTCGGCGCGGATTATGGCGCGCAGGGCCATATCTGGCGCGATGCCCCGGGTGAGATGGCGGATGCCATCACCGGGCAAAGCGGGTTCATCACCCGCATGGGCGATGCGGCTGCACCGGATGCGCTGCTTGCCGAGGTCTACACCTTTCCCGCTTCGGCCTCCCAGCGGGCGGGCAATGTCGCGCTGAGTGTGGAGGCGGAAGTCACCGCACTCAACTGCGGGCTGGAGATCGAGGCACAGACTCTCGAGGTCGTGGGCGACGGGGAAATGAAGACCCGCAATCTGACGCTGGCGGTACCCGAGTGCGACGCCACGGGCAGCTTCCTGGTCTTGAATAATCTGATCCAAGACCTGAAAGTCGCTGCCAACTGACGCAACGCAGCGGGTCTCCATGGGAAACCTCGGTCGTGCGGCGTTCTGCGCCGCACTTTTCATATTTGCACCCCTTTTGGCTGTGGCGCAGGACGTCACGCTGTCCTCCCCCGATGGCAAGGTGGAGCTGAGCGGGACACTGCTGGGCTTTGACGGAGAGTTTTACCGGCTGCGGACGGAGTATGGCGAACTGACCGTGGATGGCTCCGGCGTGAACTGCGAAGGGCCGGGCTGTCCCAACCTCGAAAACTTCGTGGCGGAGGTCTATTTTTCAGGGTCCGCCACGATGGGCGCGGTATTGATGCCCGCGCTTGTGGACGCCTTTGCGCGGCGCAGCGGCCATGACGTGATGCGCAAGGAGGTCGATGCGACCCAGTTCGATCTGATCCTCACCAATCAGGCCACCGGCAAGCGCGCCGCGCGCTTTGGCTTTCGTGCCACCAACGCGGACGAAGGTTTTGCCGATCTTCTGGCGAATGAGGCGGATGTGGTCATGACCCTGCGCGAAATCCGGCGCGAGGAACGCATCAATGCGCGCGAGGCGGGTATGGGTGATCTGACCGGCGCCAACCGCAGCCGTGTTCTGGCGCTCGATGCTGTTGTGCCGGTGGTATCGCCCGGCAACCCGGTGAAAAGTATCTCCCCTGCGTTGCTGGCGCGCGCTTTTGCGGGTCAAATCACCAATTGGCAGGAGCTTGGCGGTCCGGATGCGCCCATTGATCTGCACCTGCCCACCGCGTCCAGCGGGTTGAGCCAGGCGATCGAGGACCGGGTGATGCGGCCTGCTGAGCTGCGCCTGACCGAGGCGGCGATCCGGCATGATCAGCCGGCGGCCCTGGCCCAAGCTGTTGCGCGCGATCCGTTTGCGCTGGGTCTGACCAGCTACGCGGAGCGGCGCAATGCGCAGGTGCTCACGCTGACGGGGACCTGCGGTTTCGCGCTGGATGCGGGACGTCGGACGATCAAGACGGAGGATTATCCGCTGACCGCGCCGATGTTCCTGTACTTTCCCGCCCGCCGTCTGCCGCTGATCGCGCGCCAGTTTCTGGCCTTTACCCGCGAACCGGGCGCGCAGAATGTGATCCGCCGCGCCGGTTTTGTCGACCAGACCCCGGAGGAGATCGAGATCGACGCGCAGGGCAACCGCTTTGCCAATGCGATCAGCGTCACAGGGGGTGAGGTCCCTCTGTCGGAGCTTCAGCGCATGACCGCGACGCTCACGCCACTGGCGCGGCTGACGACCTCGTTTCGCTTTGAAGCAGGGTCGATCCGGTTGGACGCGCAGTCCCGGTCCAACGTGCAACAGCTCGCCCGGGCGCTGGAGCAGGGCCAATACGACGCCCGGCGCATGAAGTTTGTCGGTTTCAGTGATGGCAATGGGGCGGCGAGCACCAACCGGGAAATCGCGCTTAGGCGGGCGGAGGCGGTGTTGCGCGCCGTGAAGAACGCCGCGGTTGCCTCCAATCTGGACCGTGTCACGCTGAGCGTTGATGCCTTTGGCGAGGCTATGCCGATGGCGTGTGACGATAGCGCTTGGGGGCGGCAGGCCAACAGGCGGGTAGAGGTCTGGGTGCGGTAGCGTGGGGTGTTGGGCAGATTGCCCTTCCTACAGATAGCCTTCGGCTTTGAAGCTGAGCTCACGGGATTTCCCGATGATCAGGTGATCATGCAGGGTGAGGCCCAGCGCGCTACAGGCCTGCGCGATTTGTTCCGTCATGGCCAGATCCGACTGCGAGGGGGTGGGATCCCCCGAGGGGTGATTGTGCACCAGGATCAACGCAGAGGCATTAAGCTCAAGCGCGCGTTTCGCCACCTCGCGGGGATAGACCGGCACGTGATCGACGGTGCCCTTGGCTTGTTCCTCATCCGCGATGAGCACGTTTTTGCGGTCCAGAAACAGGATGCGAAATTGTTCGGTTTCGCGGTGGGCCATTGTGGTGTGGCAATAGTCCAGCAGCGCGTCCCAGCTGGTCACAATGGGGCGTTGCAACACCCTGCCGCGGGCAAGCCGCTGTGCCGCCGCCTCCACAATCTTGAGCTCAATCACAACAGCGTCACCCACGCCCTTCACATCGCGCAATCGCGCCTCTGGCGCGCTGATCACACGGTTGAAGTCGCCGAATTTGGTGATCAGGTCATGGGCCAGGGGCTTCACATCCCGGCGCGGGATCGCGCGGAAGAGCACCAGTTCGAGCATCTCATAGTCCGGCAATGCGGCTGCGCCGCCCGCCATGAACCGGGCCCGGAGGCGCTGACGGTGATCGGCGATGTAGGACGGCTGCTTTCCCGGTGCCACGGGGGCGGTTCCGGGCGCTTCATCAAAGAGGAAGGGCAGGGTTTCGTCAGACATGTCCGAAGCCTGAGCAAGGTTGGTTAGGATTCGGTTAATGCCTGACGCTGACCCAGGCGTAGGATGGGCAATTTGCCCACCACACTCAGCTCTTCATCGAGTCCCAGAAGTTCTTCACGGAAGAAAAGAAGCTGTTGCTTTCTGGGTTGTTGTCGGCAGCAATCTCATCGAATTCCCGCAGCAGTTCCTTCTGCCGAGACGTCAGGTTGACCGGCGTTTCGACTGCAAGCTCAATGATCATGTCGCCCGTTCCGCCGCCGCGCAGGGCGGGCATGCCCTTGCCTCGCAACCGCATCTGTCGGCCGGATTGTGAGCCGGAAGGCACCTGAACGCGGCCACGGCCGCCATCGATGGTCGGCACCTCAATGCTGCCGCCAAGAGCAGCAGTGCTCATCGACACGGGCACGCGGCAAAATAGGTTGGGCCCGTCGCGCTCAAAAAGCTCATGCTCTGCCACTTCGATGAAGATGTAGAGGTCACCCGAAGGCCCACCGCGCATGCCCGCTTCGCCTTCTCCGGCGAGCCGGATGCGTGTACCGGTCTCCACGCCCGCCGGGATGTTGACGCTGAGCGCGCGGTCCTTTTCTATCCTGCCGCTGCCGGTGCAAACCTTGCAGGGGTTCTTGATGATCTGACCCATGCCGCCGCAGGTGGGGCAGGTGCGCTCAACGGTGAAAAAGCCCTGCTGCGCGCGGACCTTGCCCATGCCAGAGCAGGTGGGGCAGGTCGTAGGTTCCACCCCGCCTTCAGACCCCGTGCCGCTGCAAGTGCCGCATTGCACGGAAGTGGGCACGTTGATGGACTTCTGCATGCCCTTGAACGCGTCTTCGAGCGTCACGCGCATGTTGTACCGCAGATCGGAGCCGCGCGCGGCACGCCTGCCGCCGCCACCCCCGCGCTGGCCGCCCATGAAGTCACCGAAGAGGTCGTCAAAGACGTCCGAGAACGCGGAGGAGAAATCACCCTGGCCGCCGCCGCCGAACCCGCCGCGCGCGCCACCACCGCCACCGCCCATGCCGCCTTCGAATGCGGCGTGGCCAAAGCGGTCGTAGGCAGCCTTTTTCTCTGCGTCTTTCAGGATGTCGTAGGCCTCGCCCACTTCTTTGAACTGGGCCTCGGCGTTGGGATTGTCCTTGTTGCGGTCGGGGTGCAGTTGCTTGACCTTGCCGCGGTAGGCTTTCTTGATCTCGTCAGCACTGGCGCCTTTCTTGACGCCAAGAACCTCGTAATAGTCACGTTTTGACATAGGCGTCCCCTTTGCTGGAACGTGAGAGGCCGGCCCGGTGTGCCGGACCGGCCTCGCAGTGGTTCGTCAGCCAGCGCAACTTAGGAAGCGCGCTTGTTATCGTCGTCCAGATCTTCAAACTCAGCGTCGAGAATGTCGTCCTCGCCCGGCCCCTCGTCCGCCGCTGCCGCGACGTCCTCGTCCGTGTCTTCCTGCGCCGCTTTGTAGATCGCCTCACCCAATTTCATGGCCGCTTCGGTCACGTTCTGGATGCCAGCCTTGATCTTGCCAGCGTCCTCCGTCTCGATCTCGTCCTTGAGCGCGGCGATGGCCAGTTCGATGGCCTCCACCGTGGTCGGGTCGACCTTGTCGGAATGCTCTTCCAGCGACTTTTCGGTCGAGTGGATCAGGCTCTCCGCCTGATTCTTGGCCTCGATCAGCTCGCGGCGCTCCTTGTCGGCCTCCGCGTTCTCTTCGGCGTCCTTGACCATCTTTTCGATGTCGTCATCGCTGAGACCGCCCGATGCTTGGATCGTGATCTTTTGCTCCTTGCCGGTGCCCTTGTCGAGCGCACCCACAGAAACGATGCCGTTGGCGTCGATGTCAAAGGTCACTTCGATCTGCGGCATGCCGCGCGGTGCGGGAGGGATCTCTTCTAGGTTGAACTGACCGAGCATTTTGTTGTCAGCTGCCATTTCACGTTCACCTTGGAAAACCCGGATCGTCACCGCGTTTTGGTTGTCCTCGGCCGTTGAGAAGATCTGGGATTT
>JBCCPS010000038.1:0-28156 GCA_039024775.1 Pseudomonadota bacterium | reverse complement strand
GGCGCGGGGGCGCGGGGTGGTGCATGCCCCCCACCCCACCCGGCTTACCACCTGGGTGGGCGTGGTGCCCACCCCCCCCGACCTTAAAATCGCGACCGCCTACGTGCTGCCCCTGGGCGGCGAAGGGCGCGAAGACGTGATCGCGCTTTTGGCCCGCAACAAGGGGGAACTGCGGCGCAAGGTTGCCAAGCGGCTCACGCTCAAGTTTGCACCTGATCTGAGGTTTCGGCTGGATGAGACCTTTGACAGGATGGATGAGACGCGGGCAATGCTCAACGAAGATCGTGTGCGGCGCGACACGCAACCGTCCGACCAGTGAAACGGTTGCTGGCCTCTTTGGCGGCGCTGATCGCCCTGCCCGTCGCTGCCACGGAATGCCGCCAAGAGACATTCGAGAACCTCTCTTTCAGCATCTGTGAAGTGGACCTGACGCAAGAGCGGCTGCAACTCTTTCTTTACGACACCTCGGGAGAGCCCTTTGGCCATTTTAGCGCGCTGGAACAGGCGCTGGATGAAAAGGGTCTGGCGCTTGGGTTTGCCATGAACGCGGGCATGTATCACGAAGACCGCAGCCCGGTGGGCTATTACGTGGAACAGGGCAAGGAACTGCAAGGCGTGATCAGCGCTGAGGGGCCCGGCAACTTCGGCCTGCTGCCCAATGGCGTGCTCTGCCTGCGCGAGGGGCGCGCGGATGTTTTCGAGACCGGCGCGCTGCTGGAGGCCGCGCCCGAGTGCCGCTATGCCACCCAATCCGGACCCATGCTTGTCATAGACGGTGCGCTGCATCCGCGATTTCTTGCGGACGGTACCTCCCGCTTCATCCGCAACGGGGTTGGGACGACGGAGGATGGCACCCGCGCGGTCTTTGCCATTTCGGACACGGCGGTGAATTTCCACACCTTCGCACGATTTTTTCGCGATCACCTGGGGCTGCTTAACGCGCTCTATCTGGACGGGAACGTGTCACGGCTGCGCGCGCCGGAGCTGGGGCGGGACGACGCAGGCTTTACCGATTTGGGGCCCATCATCGGTGTCGTGAAACCGGCGAGTTGAGCGGCGATGCGTCTGGCAAATGCGCCGTAATGCAGTTCAATCTGCCCACAAACTGAAGCAAATTTGTTCTGAAAGCACCACACGCCCGGTCTGGGTGCGAAAGGGGAAGGCCCCAGGCTAAGACCGGGGCTCCATTTCAGAACAGCGCGCGGTTCCTCTATCAACCCGCTTTGTAACCCCGTTTGCGAGGTTTGAAGGTGATCTTTGGCTTTTCACCTTTTGCCTCTTCCACGACCTGGAAGGCATCACCGGCGCCTTTGCCGAAATGGGCCGCATATTTGTCCTTGATATCGGCGTTAGAGAGCGGCTTTTCATCCGTAAATCGCGTAATGGATTTGTTCAGCAGCGTTGCCTGCACATCAGGCATGTCGCCAACAAACACAAATTCACTTCGGCTGGTGTGCTGCCGCTTGCGATCGTAGTATTCTACGCAGCGCATCTTCCCGTCGGAAAACTTCTTGTTGTCGATGTCGTAATCGGCTTTTTCGCGGACTTTTTCACGGCCGATGTTCAATTCATTGTCATGGTCCTGGGTGATGCGGCCAAAGCGGAACACTTCATTATCGAGTTTCTCGAGAAAATAGACCGTGGGGTTGGAAGAAACCGCACCGGTGTATCCATAAATGTTTTCCACAGTGTAGAAGTCGTCGCGATAGCCCATGTTGTTCTCCTTTGCGTGTCTGATCACTTGGGGTCGGCCCCCGCCGCGGGCTGCCTGTCACAATAAGAACACCGCGGTGCGGGGTTTTATTCGGTGGGCCGCGACGCTATAGCGCCGCTCTGGCGAAGGAGAGGAGGTTGCGGCATGGCGCGCAAACGCAAGGGGCGGGATATCTCAGGCTGGCTTGTGGTAGATAAACCTGCCGGACCGACCTCCACTGCCGTGGTCAACAAGGTGCGTTGGGCGCTCAATGCGCGCAAGGCGGGGCATGCGGGCACACTTGATCCTGCAGCCACCGGAGTTCTGGCCGTGGCCCTGGGCGAGGCCACCAAGACCGTGGCCCATGTGACCGACGCGCTCAAAGCCTACAGTTTCACGGTGCGCTTCGGGCAGGCCACCAATACCGATGACGCCGGAGGCGAGGTCATCGCGACCTCTGATCAGAGGCCAACGGATGCGCAGATCAAAGAGGCGCTCTCCCGTTTCATCGGCGACATCGAGCAGGTGCCGCCGCAGTTCTCCGCCGTAAAGATCGACGGGGAGCGCGCCTATAAACGTGCGCGGGCGGGTGAGGAAATGACGCTGGCCGCGCGCCCCCTTTGGGTGGAAAGCCTGCTGTTGACCGACCGGGCGGACCCCGATCACGCCACGCTCGAACTGGTCTGCGGCAAGGGCGGGTATGTCCGGTCCATCGCCCGCGACCTGGGGGAGGCGCTGGGCTGCAAAGCCCATGTCACCACGCTGCGCCGCATCTGGTCTGGGCCTTTTGAGGCAGAAGACGGCGTGAGCCTGGAAGAGATCGACGTGCTTGCACGCACGCCCGCACTCGACGCGCGGTTGCAACCGCTGGAAGTTGGACTGGAGGACTTGCCAGAAGTGCGCGCGACCGCCGAGGGCGCGGTGCGCATCCGCAACGGCAATCCTGGCATGGTGATCGCCCAGGATGTGGACTACGGCGAGGAATGCTGGGCCTCCTTTGAAGGCCGCGCAATTGCGGTGGGGCGGTTCAAAGCGGGCGCGCTGCATCCTTCCCGGGTGATCCATGCGGGGGATGCAACGGGCGATTCAGACCTGAATTAGAAACTGAATGGTCTATAATTGTTACAACTTGTCATCCGCCTCACGCGGAAGTCAGCAAAATAGGCCCTTTGTGACAGGTTTTGTTTCAGTTTGAGCCCGTGCGATCAGACGGGCGTGAGACACTCTGCCGCAGGCGCGCAGCCTCCCCCATCTCTTTGTCAGACGACACGCAAACACGCGGACATCCAGCAAGGAGACAACAGACATGAAACGCACCGTATTTACGATTTTGAGCGCAGGCGCCCTGGCCACGGTGGCTTTTGACACCTTCGGCCAGGCGATCAGCCCGCTTTTCGGTTATGCCAAGCTGGCGCCCGTCGGACTGGCGGGCGGCACGCTCAAGACGCTCTTTGGCGCGAACCCGGCGGGGGCCGCCTATCTGCTGCACATGCTTACTGGGGTCGTGTTCTATACCCTCGGGTATTTCCTGATCGCGCGGCCCGTTCAAAAGGCTGTCATGCCTCGCCTGCACTGGAGCCTGACAGCGGTGGCCTACGGTGTCGCGCTCTGGGTCTTTGCGCTCTATGTCATGGCGCATCTGGTGGTCGGCATGGCGCCTTTCCTGGGCTTCAGCGGCATCACTTGGGTCGCACTTTGGGGCCACATCGTTTTTGCGCTGGTCGCCGCTTGGGTGATTGAAGCGCAGGGGCTGAGCTTTGAGCCGCGCCGCCGCGCAGAGGCCCTGCACGCCGCCTGATCTTAAGCTGTCACGCGCAAAGCGCCGGTGTTGCCTTTCCCAGCAGCGCCGGCGCTCTTGCATCTGCGGGTCGCAGACAGGCAAACTGTGCGCCATGATCATCCGCCACCACCGTGCGAACGGCACTTCCTCCCGCGCTGCATTTTCGGACTGCGAGACCTACCGCTACAGCCTGACGCGGGTGTGGGACAAAGAAGGGCCGCGCGTGATGTTTGTCATGCTCAACCCCTCTACCGCTGATGAGACGCGCAATGATCCCACCGTGGAGCGATGCGAGCGGCGCGCGCGGGCTTTGGACTATGGCGCATTCCGGGTTTGCAACATCTTCGCTTACCGCGCGACAGACCCGCGCGATCTGCGGCGCGCTGCGGCCCCGGAGGGCCCTGGCAATGCGGCCGCCCTTCGCCGGGGCGCGCGTTGGGCGGATCATATCGTCGCCGCCTGGGGCGCGCACGGGGACCACCTTGATCAGGGCCGCCGGATCGCGGCACTGCTGGCGGGGATGCGAAGGCCGCTGTTTCACCTTGGGTTGACCAAGGCGGGACACCCCAGACATCCGCTGTATTTGCGGTACGGGCAGGAACCCGTACTTTGGGTGCCTTTCGCGACGGCAAAAGCCGGTGCGTGACGTCGCAGCGCTCGGTATCTGCATATTAACCATGTCATTTCATTGGTATTGACGTTAGGCGCAGGCGTAACTACTTCAGGTTGAATATCGCGCTGACGGGGACTGGGAATGCTGTTTCTTGCTGGATTGCTGGGTTTGATGGCGGTGAGCGCTGTCGCCCTGGTAGACACGACTTCAGAAGACGATACTGACACAGAAACGGAAAATGAAACCGCCATCACCACCGAAGACGGGGAGGTGATTGGTGAAGTCGTGATCGGCACGCAAGACGACGACAACATCGAAGGCACAGACGGCGATGACCAGATGGGCGGCTATGAGGGTGATGACACGCTCGATGGTGGCGACGGGGATGATCAGGCGTTTGGCGATACCGGCGACGACACGTTGATGGGCGGCGCGGGCGATGACGATCTGCACGGCGATGACGGCGCGGACCTTCTGGAAGGCGAGGAAGGCAATGACACGCTGACCGGCCACAACGGCGATGACACCCTGTTGGGCGGCGCGGGCGATGACAGCCTGCAGGGCTCGGCGGGCGATGACACGCTGGATGGCGGCGCGGGCGATGATGCAGTTCAGGGCGGGCTGGGCGATGACCTTGTGAAAGGCGGCGCGGGAAGTGACAGCCTCTATGGCGGCTGGGGCGACGACACGATCAGCGGATTGGTTGAGGACGAGACCGGCGCGCTCACGGGTGATGAGGATGTAGATTACCTCAACGGCGGCGGCGGCGACGATGTGATCCTGACCGGACAAGGCGATATCGTGACGGCCGGTGAAGGCGCTGACCAAATCGTTCTGGGTGATTGGATCGCGGCAGGCGGTGCCGCGCAAATCATGGATTACGACGGGGCTGAAGACAGCCTGCTTTTTGTCTGGGATGACGCGGACCCCGAAGCGGAAGAGCCTGAGGTGTCGGTCATCCCGCATCCCGAGATCGCGGGTCAAAGCCAGATCATGCTGGGCGACACCGTGGTGGCCACCGTCGCGGGGTCAAGCGGTATGACGGTTGAAGACATCGCGCTGATCCCGCTGAGCGCTGCGGGCGATCTGATCGCGGCCTAACGGCAAAGCGCGCCGATAACCCTTTGCCATCGCGCCCGATTGGGCCTATATGCCGCGGGTGCTGGCGAATCTCGCCAAGTGCATTCTCCACGGGCCTGTGCTGGACGACATCCCGGCCTGCGCCATACCGCAACAAGAAACACTCGAAAGGAGACCCCGATGTCGATCACTGCTGAAGAAAAAGCCAAGGTCATGAAGGACTACGGCACCTCCGAGAACGACACCGGTTCGCCCGAGGTTCAGGTCGCTGTGCTCAGCTCGCGCATCGCAACGCTGACGGAGCACTTCAAGACCCACAAGAAAGACAACCACGGTCGCCGCGGCCTGCTCAAGATGGTGGCGCGCCGCCGCAAGCTGCTCGACTACGTCAAAAGCAAAGATGAGGCGCGGTACCGCGACCTGATCAAGCGATTGGGCCTGCGCCGCTGAGGCCACACCCAACCCAAAGACAGAGAACCGCGGCCCGAAAAGGGCGCGGTTTTTTTTTGCGTTTCCCCGGGCTGCGTGAAAATGTCGGACATGTTCAACGATCCGAGATTTCCATGACCCGTTTTGCCTCTGCGCTTGTTGCTGCTTTCCTCCTTACGACCCCTGCTGCGGCGCAAGACACCAATTGTACCGATGATGACTATCTCGAAAACGCGATGATCCACATCGAAAGCCACTACCGCAGCTTCCCCGAAGAGCTGTTCACCGCGCAGCTCTTTCTTAAGGAAGGTTTCGACAACGCCGACCTGACACCGGATGGCAAATGGGGGCCAAAGACGCGCGCGGCGATGTGTTCCGCGCTGCAGGGCTATACCAGCGTGGGGGGCAGCGACGGGGATTGGGGCATCCGGCGCGCGAGCCATACGCCGCAGTTCACCAATTGGTTGTTGCGCGCCGCAAGGTCGAACCTGTCGGGCGGCGAAGTGGAATTCCCCGACTGACGCGACCGTGTCGTGACAGAAATTTACGAAAATTGCTCGCGCTTGCGCCCTGTTTGCCTCGTCCGGCAAACAAACGAACGTCTCGAAGAAGTCCGCGCTGCATGCCCTTGACCTTCTTGCCGCGCCGCTTGATCCGCCCTAACACATGCCCGCGCGCAGCAGCGGGGAGGACGCAATGGAAAAGACGGTCGTCAACAGCTGGAATGAGTGGGACCCGCTCAAGCATGTGATCGTGGGGCGGGCAGATGACTGCCATATCCCGCCAGAGGAGCCCGCGCTCGACGCCAAGGTGCCAGAGGACAGCGACATGCGCGGCCAATGGGGCCGCCGCCCGCAGGAAACCATCGATCGCGCGAATGAACTGCTCGATACCTTTGCCAAGCAATTGGAAGATCGCGGCATCCGGGTGGATCGGCCCACGCCCATTGACCACAGCCAGGCCGTCACCACGCCGGACTTCCATACCGCAAGCCAGTTCGGCTGCATGCCGCCCCGCGACGTGCTGCTGACGGTAGGCTCGGAGATCCTCGAGGCCACGATGTCCTACCGCTGCCGGTGGTTTGAATACCTCAACTACCGCCCCCTGTTGCAGCAGTACTGGGAGGAGGACCCCAACTTTCGCCATGAGGCCGCACCCAAGCCGCGGCTGACGGATGCCGATTACCACCCCGACTATCTGAGCGATAAGATCGGCGTGGAGAAGCGCCTCGAATGGGCCGCCAAGAAGTTCTTTGTCACGACCGAGGAAGAACCGCTCTTTGACGCCGCCGATGTCCTGCGCTTTGGCCGCGATCTGGTGGTGCAGCACGGGTTCACCACCAACGAGAAAGGGATCGAGTGGCTGCGGCGGCACTTCCCCGATCACCGGGTGCATGCGGTAAATTTCCCGGGCGACCCCTACCCCATCCACATCGACGCGACGTTCACGCCGCTGCGCCCGGGGCTGATCCTCAACAATCCCCAGCGCCGCCTGCCGGACGACCTGCGCGGCATGTACAATGACAACGGTTGGGAGATCGTGGATGCGGCCCAGCCCGCGCATAATACGCCGCCGCCGCTGTGCTATTCCTCCACCTGGCTGAGCATGAACGTGCTGGTGCTCGACCCTAAGACGGTCTGCGTGGAGAAATCAGAGGTCTATCAAGCGGAGCAGATGGATAAGCTGGGCATGGAAGTGGTGGAGGTGGAACTGCGCGACGCCTATGCCTTTGGCGGCGGGCTGCATTGCTGCACTGCGGATGTCACGCGCGAGGGCGGCTGCGAGGACTATTTTCCGAGCCTTAGCCATTGAAAGTAGGCCGGGCTCAAGCTCGGCCTATGTCTGAAAGATGTCCGATCTGCCACCCCTTGCCCTTTCCGTCCGCCAGCCCTGGGCCTGGGCGATCATCCACGGCGGCAAGGTGATCGAGAACCGGTCGTTGGGCTCGATCAGGGCGGGCAACATGAAACCGGGCCGTATCTGCATCCACGCCGCCGCCGGCATGACGGAGGCGGAATATCGCTATGCGCATTGGCGGCTGGCCCGGCATGGGGTGCAGTGCCCCCGTCCAGACGCCCTCGTACGGTCCGGCATTATCGGAACGGTTGAGGTGACAGGGATCATCACGCAGAGCGACAGCGAGTGGTTCGGCGGAAAGGCGGGGCTAACCCTTGACGATCCTCATGCCATCGCGCCCATCCCGACAAGCGGCGCGCTGGGGTATTTCGAATGGCAGCAGGGGCACACTTTCGCGCCGATCAAACCATGGATGAAGCGCTTTGACGCGCCGGACGGCGATCTTTGCACGGGCGCCCTCTTTCCCGATGAGGCACTCAGTTACAAAGAGCCTCCAAAGAAACCCTGGAGTGGCGATTAGCGTTCTGAATGTGTGCGTCTCGACCGCCAGAGGCCGGATTAAACCGGCAGGTTGTCGAACATATCGTCCAGCGCGTCCTCTTCCATCCGCTGCTCCAACCGGCGGAGCGAGGGCGGGAGCGGACGAAACTGGTGGCGGTACTGGCGGATTACCTTCTGCACTTCAGGTCGCATGCGCTGGCGTTCCCCGTGCGAAGCGGACCGGAACCAGGCTTCCAATTGACCCACGCGTTCTTCAAGCTCTGAAAGCGGCATTGATATCTCTCCCCTAGTGCGACGCGGCGTTCGTCACACCTTGGAGCTAAGCATCCCGGCTGCACACGCATAGGTTCTGCATCACTAAAATTGTTGCAACCGGCGGAAATCCACCGGTCTGCACAGAAATGCGCCTGCATTGCCTGATTTATGACCGCAGGCACGTTGCCCGATGTCGCCCATGGCCAAAGGCCCGACCGGCCTTCTGACCCCTTACGCGCAGGCGTTTCACGGTGCAGAGGTCACCCTTTCCAACCTGCTCAAAACCCTGTAGAGCCAGCCCATCTTGCAAGACAGGCGCCCGGACCGCAGCGCCCTCATAGAAGATACCGCGGTCAGGGGTAATACGGCCCCTATGCAAATGGCCAAAGCCTTGGCCGAGAAGGAAAACTTGATGTTCAACGAAGTGAAAAAATCGATGCAGTGGGGCGAGGAAACGCTCACACTGGAAACCGGAAAAGTGGCCCGTCAGGCGGACGGGTCCGTGATCGCCACCTATGGCGAAACCTCTGTCATGGCGAACGTGACTTTCGCGAGGAGCCAAAAGCCGGGGCAGGACTTCTTCCCGCTCACGGTGCACTACCAAGAGAAATACTACGCCGCGGGCAAGGTGCCGGGCGGCTTTTTCAAGCGTGAGGCACGGCCCACGGAGAAAGAAACTCTGACGGCGCGTCTGATTGACCGCCCGATCCGCCCGCTGTTTGTCCCCGGCTTCAAGAACGAAGTGCTGGTGATGTGCACGGTGCTCAGCCACGATCTGGTCAATGACCCCGACATGGTGGCGATGATCGCAGCCTCCGCCGCGCTCACGCTCTCCGGCGCGCCCTTCATGGGGCCGATCGCGGGCTGCCGCGTGGGCTTTGAGGACGGTGATTACATCCTGAATCCCACGGTCGATGACATGCAGGACCTGCGGCTCAACCCCGAGCAGCGTCTGGACCTCGTGGTGGCGGGCACCAAGGACGCCGTGATGATGGTGGAATCCGAGGCCTATGAGCTCAACGAAGAGGAGATGCTGGGCGCGGTGAAATTCGCGCATGAGCAGATCCAGCCCGTGATCGACCTGATCATTGGACTGGCCGAAGAGGCCGCGAATGAGCCCTTTGACTTCCAGCCGCCAGACACCTCCGCGCTTTATGAAGCGGTGAAGGCTGTTGGTGAGGAAAAGGTCCGCGCAGCCTATGCCATCGCCGACAAGGGGGAGCGGGTGGACGCGCAGAACGACGCGCGCGCCTACATCATCGAGAACCTGAGCGAAGAGCAGCAGGAAGACCCAAGCCTCGTCGGTGTGATCAAGAAGCTCGAAGCCTCCATCCTGCGCGGTGACGTGGTCAAGACCGGCAAGCGCATTGACGGGCGCAAGACCGACGAGATCCGCGACATCGTCTGCGAGACTGGCTTTTTGCCCCGGACGCACGGTTCCGCGCTTTTCACCCGTGGCGAGACGCAAGGCTTGGTCGTCACCACGCTGGGCACGGGCGATGATGAGCAGTTCATCGACGCGCTGCACGGGAATTTCAAATCGAACTTCCTGCTGCACTACAACTTCCCGCCCTACTCCGTGGGTGAGGTCGGTCGCGTGGGCCCTCCGGGTCGTCGTGAGATCGGCCACGGCAAGCTCGCCTGGCGTGCACTTCAAGCAGTGCTACCCGCAGCAACGGATTTCCCCTACACGGTCCGCGTGGTCTCTGAGATCACCGAATCCAATGGCTCCTCTTCCATGGCATCCGTATGCGGTGGCTCGCTGTCGATGATGGACGCGGGCGTGCCGCTGAAATCGGCTGTGGCCGGTGTGGCAATGGGTCTGATCCTGGAAGACGATGGCTCCTACGCGATCCTCAGTGACATCCTGGGCGATGAGGACCACCTGGGCGATATGGACTTCAAGGTGGCGGGGACCGAGAACGGCATCACTTCACTTCAGATGGACATCAAGGTCGCGGGCATCACACCCGAGATCATGGAAAAAGCGCTGGCGCAGGCCAAGGACGGTCGGATGCACATCCTGGGTGAGATGAACAAGGCGCTTTCGGGTGCCTCCGATTTCTCCGTGCACGCCCCGCGCATCGAAACGATGCAGGTGCCCACCGACAAGATCCGTGAAGTGATCGGATCGGGCGGCAAGGTGATCCGCGAGATCGTTGAAGTGTCCGGCGCCAAGGTCGACATCAATGATGACGGCATCATCAAGATCGCCTCGCCCAACGGCGACTCCATCCAAAAGGCCTACGACATGATCCACGCGATCGTGGCGGAGCCCGAGGAAGGCGCGATATACACCGGCACGGTGGTCAAGATCGTGGACTTCGGGGCCTTCGTGAACTTCTTTGGCAAGCGCGACGGTCTGGTGCACGTCAGCCAGATCGAGAACCGCCGTCTGAACCATCCTTCCGACGTGCTGAAGGAAGGTCAGGAAGTGAAGGTGAAGCTGCTGGGCTTTGACGACCGCGGCAAGGTGCGCCTGTCGATGAAAGTGGTGGATCAGGAGACCGGCGAAGAGGTCAAGAAGGAAGAAAAGGCAGACTAAGGCCTTCCTTACATCCTTTGCAATTCAGGGGCCCCGCTGGAAGCAGCGGGGCCTTCCTCCGTTTTGGACCCTGCGACGCACCACCAGCGCCGCGTCCAAAGAATCGGTCCAACGCAAGCGCGAACCTGCGGTGTGGTGCACACCACTCCTCCCTTTTTCTGGCTAAAAATATCCAAATCCAACCGGCTACCCCTCGCGCAGACGCAAGCCAGTTCAGAGCAGCGGCAGGCTCTCGGGGATCGGCGTCGGCAGCGGTCTGCCCTCTTTCCAGGCAACGAGATTGTCGATGGCCAAATCGCCCATCGCGCGGCGCGTCTCCACCGTCGCACTGCCGATGTGGGGCGTAAGAACTACATTCGGCAGCGCCCGCAGATCGGCAGGAATACGCGGTTCATCCTCAAAGACGTCAAGCCCCGCGCCTGCGATCTTGCCTGATTTCAGCGCCGCGATCAGCGCTGCTTCATCCACGGTGGAGCCTCGCCCGACGTTCACCAGAAATCCCAGAGGCCCGATGGCCTCGATCACCTCTGCATTAATAAGATGGCGGGTAGAGGCATCCCCCGGCGCCACGCATATCAGCGTGTCGCAGGCAGCGGCCATGTCGGTGAGATTGTCGAAGTACGTGAACGCAACGTCCTGCTTGCGGCGACCGTGATAGAGGATGCGCGGCCGCCAAGGCGCAAGCTTGGCTGCGATGGTCTTGCCAATCCGGCCCAGCCCGAGGATACCCACGGTACGGCCATCCGCCGTGCGCGCATGGGGCAGTGGCCCGCTTTCCCAGGCGCTGGATCGGGCATGGGCCACCTCCGCTTCGAAATTGCGCCAGCAGGCGAGATAGAGCATCATTGCGGTGGTTGCGACTTCTTCATTCAGCACGCCGGGCGTATGGCAAACGGGGATGTTGCGCGCCGTGCAGGCTGCAACATCCACGCCGTCATAGCCCACGCCATAGCTCGACAGGATTTCGACGTTGGGCAGGCGGCCCAGAAGGTCGGCTGAGATGCCCAGAGCCCCATCGGTCAGCACAAATCGGACGTCGGCCCCATGCGCCTTGAGCCAAGCGTCCTCATCGCTCAGCTGCGCACGCTCTTCGAAGGAAAACGCCTGCCCCAGACGCGCACGCATGACGTCCGTGATGGGGCAGATGACAAGGAGTTCGGGCATCGCGAGCGGCCTGAGATCGGGAAAGGGCGCTAAAACCCGATGGGCATCATCGGAAGGCCGCTCATCTCCCAGGCCTGCAGTCCGCCACGATACCAGTAGACCTGCGTGTGGCCTGCTGCTATGGCGCGCAGCCCCGCGTTGTAGCTGAGCCAGCACATCGGGTCCGAGCAGTAGATCACCAGCGGCACGTCTTTGCGTCCGGCGCTGATCTGCAAAAGCCACTGCGCCGCCTGCTGCTGAGTGCGGTCGTTGTAGCTGCCTGGTGCGGCAAGCCCCGGCGCGTTATAGGCGCTTGGAAGCCCGTAGCCCGAGCCAAGCACGTCGATGATGATCATCGCCGTCCCGCCATTGAGCGCCTGGATGAGATTCTCTGTCGTAACCAGATAGCCTCCCGGGAGGACGGTGGGCGTGGGCCCGTGGAATTGGCCCTGGCGCAGGGAATTTTGCGGCGGCACGCCAAAATCGCGCGTCTCAAAGGCAGTGATCTGAGGATCGACAAGCGGCCTACCTCCGGGCCGGGTTTCGGGTTGCGTTTCAGTCTGCGGCTTGACCACAGGGCGCGGGGTAGTCGTATCCGTCGGCCCCGGCGGGATGGCAGCGCCAGCCGAGGCGCTTTCGGTCCGAGGCGGCGGGGCAAGTTCTGTGGCGGGCGCGCTGCCCCCCGGCTCGAAAGAGCTTTCGCCAAATCCGCTGCCAACCGAACTGCCGCCGGGCGCGGGCTGCGTGTCCGCAGGCGCGGACGGTCCCGGCGTGGCAGAACCTGTCTCGAAGGAGCCTTCGTCAAAGCCACCGCCGGGAGCCGCGCCCGGCTGAGGCTGCGTTGCACTACCGGAGCCCGCGCCCGTGCCGGTTTCAAAACTGCCCTCGTCAAAACTGCTTTGCGCACGGAGAGCACCCGCCGCCAGAGCGATCCCCAAAAAAGCCGCAAGCGCCAGAGGTTTGCGTGCAGAAAATGTCATCAGCCCGCCCCTCAGTTGCTGCGGATCGTATTGCCGATCCAGTCGAAGTAGTTGGAGGCCCGGGTGTAAACCCCATAGAGCGAGGGCAGGCCGCAGCTGGTCTCAGCGCCTAAAGGCATCTTGCCCCAGCTCACGATGCCAACCTGAATCCAGCCGCCGTCGGCCCGGCGCATCATCAGCGGCCCGCCGCTGTCGCCATTGCACGAGGACCGCTCACCAGAGGCCACGCCCGCGCAGATCATGTTGTTTGTCAGCGCATTCCCGATGTTGGGCGCGAGGATGGAGAACGCCTGTTCCAGCTTGTCCTGCGGGATCTCATTGGCCGCGCCCACCGACAGCAGATAGCCGCCCAGATCGCGGCGCGTCTGCTCGGCAAAGCCCTGGTTGCAGGTGTCATTTGGCACCACGTCGATGTCCGTCTCCATCAGGACACCGGGGATGCGTCCACCTTCCATCAGCCCCCAGCCGATGGAAACCGCGGGGCCCGGACGCAGATCCGCACCGTTTTGCAGCACCGGGATCGCGCCCACGGGGCCGGAGCTGTCCGAGATGGGCTGGGAAAGCTTGAGCAGAGCCACATCATTGTCGGTGCGCTGGGGGTTATAGTCGGGGTGGGGAAACACCGCGCTCACCTGGCGAAAATCCCCTTCCCAGAGGTTCACATGGCCCGACCGCACGAGGATCTCATTGGCGGGCGTAATCTTTTTCTCCCAATCCTGCACGCAGTGGGCCGCCGTCAGCACCCACTGGCGTGCAATGATGGAGCCGCCGCAAAACTGCGAAAGAACCCGGCTTTCCTGATCCTGACCCACACGATCAGCCGTATGCAGGCTCACCTGCCAAGGCCATGCCCCCTGCTGGGCGGGCCGCCCGCCGTAGATGCGGGTGTCCGCTTCATCCGTCAGCAGCGTGCCTGCCTTCTTGGCGTCATGCACGAAAGACTGAATATCGCTTTGGTTGCTGGGCCGCAGGATGTTGTCGAGCCCTGCGTCGGACTGGGCAAGAGACGCGGACGCGCTGCCAAAGGCGAGTGCCGCGCCAAGACCGAACGTTGCAAATGTCTTCATCTTATCCTTCTCCTCAATCGTTAAGCGCCAGCCCCGCCTCGGCCCGCGCCGCGGATCGGGGCAGGACCTGCCACGTGAATTTTTCAACCCAGATGTTGGTGATGCCAAAGCCGCCCATCCCGCCGCGCGTGGGATCGCTGCGGCCGAGCGTCTGCAAAAAGCCATCCACCTGCTGCGCGGCCCCTGCCCGCGTCCCGCTCTCTCCGGGCGCGGCGCAGTTTTCAATCAAACCGCGCAGATCGAGCGCTTCGCGGTTGCGTTCAGCCTCCGTGACCACGAGAAAGAGCCGCTCCACCCCGGTGCTGGTGGTCACGCCCAGACCGTCGGGAGTGGGGCAATCCGAACAAAGGACAATCGGCTCCCCGATAATGGCGGAGACGGAGACGCCTTCGACCCGCTGGTAATCGGCATGCGCGCAGTACTGGCTGTCGATGTAGATGCGGTTGACGTCCCGCGCGGGCCCCTGAACGGTGCCCTGCGCGCCAAAGGCCAGGATATCGCATTGCTTTAGGCCCTCGCCCGGCAGAATTTCAGTCAGCAGCCGCCCGCTGCTTTGCGCGACCGCGCATTCGCCCTCAAGATCGGTAGGCGGGCGCGGCGCGATCTGTCCTGCATCTGCCTCGACCTGCTGGGCAAGGATCTCAAGGGGATTGGGAAACAGGATCGACGGCGTGCCCGCGACATTGCCAAAGGTGCGGGCAATCTCTTCGGCGCGCGAGATGCGCAGCAGGATGTCTTCGAGCGGGGCCTGACCGGGTGACCAGCTTAGGCCGATGGGCTCCGCCCCGGCCAGAAGTTTTGGGCCGAACCACAGTTTGTCCCGCGCCACCCCTGTTTGCACGCTGGCCTCGGGCGACAGCGCGATATTGGTGCCAAGATCGGCATTGGCCGTGGAGATCGCCGCCGCGAGCGCCGTCGCGAGGGGGTCATCCTCCGCAAGCGCGGCACCGGTTTCCAGGTTCACCGGCGGCGCGATCCGCAGCAGCGTGTCGAGCGGTTTGGCCACCACCCGGGCAAAGCGCGCCTCTTGCGGCAGCGCGCCCAGCTGCGCACAAGGGGCTTGCGCGGAGGCCACGCAATCGCCCGCCACGGGCGCAAGCGCTGCACTGCGCGCGGTGCTTTTTTCCAGCTGTGCATAGGCAAGTATCTCATCCGGGCCCGCGGCGGCGTCGCTGACCAAGGCCACGACGGTGTTGTCAGACAGCCCGTGCAGCAGCCCCGCACGCACCCGGGGGCCCTCAACCGCGAACTGGCGCACACCGGTCAGGCCGCCACCGCCAAAGACGGGCGCATCCATCAGGTTGCCCTCCCAAAGCGGGGTCTGCAGTTGCGCGCCACCGGGGGTGGAGGTATCCGCGAGATCGGCCATCACCGCCTGAAAGAGCTGACGGTAGCTGAGCGCGCCGTCTGACTGCATCCGAGCGGCGAGGCGCGAGGTAAAGAGCCCGTACCAACCGTTCTCCGCCGTCTCGTCAATCAGCACCTCGCGTGCCACTTCGGAGGATTGCGCAGCATAAAAGGCCAAGTACTGCCCCGGCAGGTCCTCCCCGCCCGTAACGTCGACAGCGGTTGTGTTGGCAGGTTGAGGGCGGGGATCCAGCGTGAGGCCCAGCGCCTTGGGGTCAACAACGCGCGTCGCGGTCCGCAGCGAGCCTGCGCGCAGGCCCGACCCTGAATGGCAACTGTCGAGCACAAACCAAACGTCTGCGCCTTTGGCGCGGAGTGCGGCGATGCGCTGGCCCAATTCTTCGTCTACAATGGCGTTGGGAATGACCCCGCTGCCCGGTTCCGCACGCTGGGTATCGGCGGGCAAGAACACCTCGTCCAGACCATCGGTTTCATCGCCATTGCGATCGCTTTGGCGGGTGCCGTGGCCCGACAGGTGGATGTAGACGAAATCCCCATCAGAGACGTCCTTTGCCAGCTGGTCGAACCCGTCCAAGATCGCGGCACGCGTGGGGCGCGCCGCCCCTTCAACACCGTCCGCAAGCATGCGGATGTCAAAATCGCCCCGCCCGCTCAGCACATCCCGCAACAGCCGCACATCATTGGCGGGACCCCGAAGATCGGCGAGGCCGATGCTGTCATCATAGTCAGAGACGCCCACGAGCAGAGCAAAGGACTTGGCATGGGCCGCGCCAGCCAAAAAACCAAACAATGGGAGCCAAAGCCCCAGCAAAATCAAAAAACGCATGCTTAAAATCCAGTCACGAACCGGTGGGTTAACTTTACGTGCGGTCAGCAAAGAGTCTAGTCTGTTCACAGTTTGTTGCATTTTCAAAAAAGGAGGCGCGCTGATGCGGTCCTGCTTGAGAGCTATTTTGCTTGCCTTTTCCCTGACGCCGCTGGCGGCCTTCGCGCAGGCGCAAGTGTCCCCGGAGATCCTCGCGGGAGACATCCCGCCGGATCGGCTGGACACGCTGATTGCCGAGAACGTGGATAACCCGCGCCTTGTGTTTGACCTCATCGGCCTTAAGGCAGAAGCCGCGATAGAGGCGGGCAATCCGCTGGGCGCGGCGGAGGCCTATGCCACGCAAGCCGCCCTTGCGCTGCGCCACCCCGCGATGATCCAGGCGGATGTGCCTGCGCTGCATCTGGATGCTGCGGACGCGCTGACCCAAGCCGGAAACACCGATCTTGCGCTCGATCAGCTTTATGCCGCGCTGAGCGCGCTGCAAGAACGCGCAGCGAATCCAGAGACTTTGCAAGCCCTGATGCAGCGCATCGCGGAGCTTGAAGAGGCGCGCGGCCAAACGGCGGCGGCAGACAGGTTGCGCGCCGCAGCGGCGGCCGTGCCGCCCCACATGGATGAACCCCCTGCCAACCGCAGCGACGACGCGGGCTTTGTCCGGGTCGAGGTCTATTACGCCACCGACCGCGCGCTCACCGGTGACGGGCGGCCTGCGCGCATGTTCGATGCGGACCGCGCGGACGGCCTAAACTACGGCACGGCAGAGGTCACGATCCCGCGCACCCATGTGGCCGGCCAGCTCGAATCGCCCTCCGTTTGGCGGTTCGAGTTCTCCGAGAATCCCGCCAAGCATGTGATGCTCCAATCCGTGACGCCGGTTGATCCCGACAGCTTTTTCGGCGCGATGCAGTCTGATCTGGCGGAAAGCGGGGCGCGCGACGCTTTTGTTTTTGTGCACGGCTATAACGTGTCTTTTGACGGGGCAGTCAAACGCACCGCGCAACTGGCCCATGACATGAACTTTCGCGGACTTCCGATACTCTATTCCTGGCCGTCCAAAGGCGCCACGGTGGGCTACATCCCCGACACGGCGGTGGTGCGGCTGAGCGGGCGGCGGCTGACCGCGTTTCTAGACGATCTGGTAGAGAAATCCGGCGCCACCACGATCCACCTCATCGCCCATTCGATGGGCAACCGTGCAATGACGGACGCGCTGGAGCTGATGGCGCTGCGCCACGCGCCGATTGAGGAACCGATCTTTGACCAGCTGATCTTCGCGGCGCCTGACGTGGACCGCGACCTTTTCGCGGCGATGATGCCCACCATACGCCCGCTGGCGCGACGCATGACGCTTTATGCCTCCGATCAGGACTGGGCGCTGGAGGCGTCGCGCAAGTTGCACGGCAACCAGCCCCGCGCAGGCCAAGGCGGCGATCAGGCGCTGTTGCATGAAAACGTGGATACGATCGATATGTCCGAGCTTGGCAATGACATGCTGGCGCACAGCTATGTGGCAAATGAGCAATCGGCGATCCTCGACATCTCTATGCTTTTCTGGCGCAATCCCGATCCGGAAAACCGCTGCGGCATCGAGGGCACTGATCCCGAAGCATCCCGCCAAGTCTGGCGCTATGCCAAGGCAGATTGCTCCAATGCCAACCTCTTGCCGGTGGTGGCCACGCTGCGCAACCAGGGCGCTTTGTCGCGCGCGCAGGTACGCGAGACCTTGAGCCGAACCTTCGCAGACGCCGACCCGCAAGAGACGGGTGAGGCGCTGCTTTTGGAGTTGGCAGCAGAGTAAGAGCGACCCGGAGGCGGCACCATGAGACGGTTTCTCCTTGTACTTGCATGGCTTATCTTCGCTGGACCGCTCTTTGCTCAAAGCGGATTGATCGACCGGGGCTACGCCGCGCTGGATCAGGAGGACTATCCCAAGGCAATCGCGCTGGCAGATGAGCTTTTGGCCTCAGATCCGACAAAAGCGGATGAGCTGGATGCGCGAACTTTAATTGCGATTGCCCAGTACTATGACGGTCGGGTGGGCCAGGCCTTTGTAAGCGAGCTAGATAAGCTTGACCGCGAGGTGGCTGCGTTTCACGGCGCGCAGTCGGAGCTTCGGCTCAATATCCTGTCGATCCTGTCAGGGCTTCAAAACGATCTGGGTCTGCGCGACAGCCGCATGACCGACATTCAGATCGTAAGGATCACGCGCGACCGGCAGGACCTTGCAACAGACCTCGTGCTCGCGCTGCGCAATCTTTCGGTGGATTTCGCCAATGCGGGCGACCCGGCGGTCTCTTTGAGGTTCACGGCCCTCTACCAGAGTTTTGCGGCGGAACTGCTGAGTGCAGAGGATCCTCTGGTCATGGAGGCCACCGCGATGCTGGCTACCGAATTGATTTGGGCAGACGCGCCCGTGCGCGGGCTCTTCAGATTTTCCAGCTATACCTTAGAGGATTGGGCCGCAGCAGCGCAGGCCTATCCAGAGGAAGCAGAGGCGATCACTGACATGCTGACAGCGGTGGAGCAGACGCTGGAGGATGAGAGCGTTGACTGGCTGGCAGAAGTCGACGCCTGGCGGCAGATCGACGCGCAGCTGGGCGAGATGGCGGGGCAGGTCAACGCCTATTTCGAAAGCGGTGACATTGCAGCGGCCAGTCGGGAGATAGACCGCTATCTGAATATGGCACCCCCCGACGACGTGCTGGTTGCGGCCTATCTGAACCTCCAGACCAAAGCGCACATGGACCAGGGCGATTTTGCGCGCGCGCGGCCCTATCTGGCAGGCCTGCTGACAATTCCGTCGGCCTACGCCGCAGCAATGGATCTGCCGATCCCGGTCTTTGCTTCTGCACTGGCCATCCAAGGCGGCGCAGAAGACACGTTGCTCGAAGCCTATTTGCGCAAGGGGATCGAGGTGGAGAACATCCTGCGCAGGCCTGATCCCGAGCTTTTGGTCGATCTCAACGTCCGGCTGGGCGAGATGAAAATGCGCAACGGCGATCCGGAGAGCGCGCTGCCCGCATTTAAGGCAGCCCTTGAAGCCGCGCAAGGTCACGAACCCGACATCATGAGCCTTTACAAGCGCGCGCTGAACGGGGCGGGCGATGCACTCTTTTCGCAGGAACGCCTGGCAGAGGCAGCGGCGTATTTCACCCGGTTGGTGTCAGCGGCCGAAGAGACAGATGACATCGCGCCGCTCTCCTCCGCATTGGGGAACCTTGCGCTGATCTCAGCGCAAAGTGGCGAAATGGAGAAAGCAGTGGACGTCTCCCGGCGGCGGTTGGCGCTGCTGCAGGCTCGCGCAGACACCGCAAACGACGACCTCACCAGCGCGCAAGTCAATCTGGCCCTGGTGCTGATCCTGAACGGCGATGGCATCACGCCAGAGCTCCAGGGCCTGATCCGCGACATGGACAAGGGCACAATCCAGAACGATCTGTTGCGCGGGGCGCGGGCGGACCTTTTTTACGTTCTCAGCGCACAGATGAGTGCCGAGCCAGAAGCGCTTCGCGATGATCCGATGTTTGCGGACATGGGCGCGGAAGCAAAAGCGCAGCTTCTCGCCGCGCTGGGGGATCTGGCCTATGAACAAGAGGAGCTGGAACGCGCCAAGGCCTTTGCGGCGGTTGGTCAGGAGGTGGCCCCTGAAGGCTCGAAGGAACACTTTGATCTGGCCCTGACCCAGGGGCGCATTGCCCAGTCCGAAGGCCGCCACGTGGATGCGCTGATGAACTTCCGCAGGGTCACTGCCGCCCGCATCCCCGAGGGTCAGCGCCCCCGCGCGCAAGCCCTTGCACATCTGCCCTATCATCTTTCTGCGGCTTTTGAGCTGGCAGGTGCCGGCGACCCGGATTTTCGGTTCCGCGACGAGATGTTCCAGATCGCGCAATTCGCTAGCGCATCTGTGGCAGGTGGCGCGCTGAGCGATGCCATTGCGCGCAGTCAGGCGACTGGCGCGGTGGCGGGCTTGCTGCGCGAACGCCAGACACTCGCCCGTCAGATCGACACGCTCTCAGATGCGTTGAACCGGGCGCGCTATGAAAGCAAAAGCCCGCAGGACCTGCAGGAGCAGATGCAAACCGCGCGCGACCGGCAGGCTGCGCTCAGCGCTGAAATTGCGCGTGCGGCGCCCGACTTGGCCGGGATCGCGGGCCTGAAACCCCTCTCCATCCGCGACGTGTTGCCCCGTTTGCGACCGGACGAGGTGATGCTCGTTTTTGCCAGCAGTGACGTGCGCGACTATGACGGCACCGTCGCGTCCTTCATGCTGGCGCTGACCACCGAAGCGCTTGTCCCGGTTGGGATCGCATCGCGCAGCGATCTGACGGCGCTTTCGCGGGCGTTGCGGTGTTCTGCCGCGCTGACCGATCCCAATTGTGGCCCTGCGGGACAATACGGCCTTAGGGGCAGTTTCCAGACCTCGTTTTCGCAGCAAAAGGCGGGACCCGCTTTCGACACGGCTCTGGCGCACCGCGCCTACCAGGAACTGTTTGAGCCACTCAGTGAGATCATGGCAGGCAAGAAGCGGCTGATCATCGTGGCGGATCAGGCGTTGATGTCACTGCCCTTTCATCTGGCATTGAAAGAGTCGCTGGCCCCAGGCCTGCCGCTGCGCGCGGGCAAGTGGCTGTTGCGGGATCATTCGATAGAGGTCATTCCCAGCGTCGCGAGCTTTGTCGCCCTGCGCGAGGCCAATGAGCGCCGCGCGACCGACCTGCGGTTTTTGGGCGTAGGCGATCCGTTGATCGGCACCCAGCGGGATGGCGCGCAGCCTTTCGAGTGTGACGCCCCCGACGCGCCGTTGTTGCTGGCAGGGCTCGACACCCAAGCGCTGAGCCGTGGTCAGGGTGCCGTGCGCACCCGCGCGATTGCCGATCTGACCGCCCTGCCCGACACCCGCTGCGAGCTGCGCCAGATTGCCCGGCAATTCAGTGCGGACAGCCGTGTGCTCTTGCATGGTGAGGCCTCTGAAAGCGCGCTCAAAGCGCTCAATGAAAGCGGCGCGCTGCGCGATTTCGATGTGGTCAGCTTTGCCACCCATGGCCTCGTTGCAGGTGAGATCGGGGTGAATGAGGCCGGCCTGGTGCTCACCCCGCCTGCGCTGCCCACGGCGGCCGACGACGGGCTCTTGACGACGCAGGAGATCGCAGCGCTCGATCTCAACGCGGCCTTCGTGATCCTGTCAGCCTGCAACACCGCCTCAGGCGACAGCCGCAATCAGGAGGGGCTTTCAGGCATGGCCAGCGCCTTTTTCTTTGCCGGTGCCAAAAGCCTGCTGGTCTCCCACTGGCCAGTCTATTCGGATGCTGCGGTTGATCTGACAACGCGCAGCTTTACCAGCTTGCGTGCGAACCCCGACATGCCCCGGGCCGAAGCCGTCCGGCTGGCGATGCTCGCGGTTCTGGATGACCCGAACGCGGACGCGCGCCAGAGCCATCCCAGCTATTGGGCGCCTTTCATGATCGTGGGCGACGGGCTGGGGCTGCCGGGCTAGGGCCTCCAATCCAAAACCTGAGACACTTAAGCCAGCAATTCATGCGCCGTCCCGCCGGGTGGCGCAGATGCGCCGCCCCAGGGGGGCGGGACGGCGCAGCAGGGCAGTGCCTGTTGGGCGGGTGCTTTGAATGAAGCGATGTGTCTCAGGTTTGGGAGTGAAGGCTTTATTGGGGTAGAATCCAGCCGTGAAAGAGCAGGAGCCCTATCATCAGCCAGGTGATGGCCAGCACCGCGATGCGGACAGGGGACTTGTGACGGTACTGGCGATTGCGAAACCAGGTCTCCACATTGCCGTCCCCGGCGGGAAAGCGTTTGAGGTCGGCATGCACCTCATGCAGCGCCTGATAGCCTTCGCGCAGGGAGAAAAAGAAGATCAGCAGATTCACAGTGTAAAAGCCGAAGACAAGGCAGCGCTGCATGAAATAGGATTGATCCGCCTGCCCGAAAAACACCAGCACGCCCACGATGGCGGCGTGCAGATAGATCACGCGATGCCATGTCATCTCCACCCGGCCGATTTGCAGGTGAAAGAAGCTGACCAGCTCCGCGTAGGTCATGTTGGAGATTTTCGCGGGGGGCTCTTGCTCGCTCTGCATCTTCGTTCATCGCTGCTGTGGTGGACCTCGCCCGCAGCTTAAGGACGAGAGCGGGGGCTGTGCAATGGCAAGGGCGCAGGGCCCCCTCAGCGGGGCTCACCATAGCCATAGACCGGGCCCCAGTCCGGGCCCCAGATGTCGCGCCAGTAGCGTTGCATCATGGAATTTTGCACGGGCCGCCCGCCGCGCCACATGTCCGCCTCAGGCCGCGCATGCTGGGCAAAGAAGCGGTCGATGCGCGCGCGCAGATCTTGGAGCACCTCTGCATAAACGGGATCAGCGGCGAGATTGATCGTTTCACCCGGGTCCGCCTGCACGTCATAGAGCGCATCGCCGAGCGTGGGCGCGCCGGGCCGGTTGAAGCGTTTGAAAAGCACGAAGTGCGGCGTGCGGATCACGCGGGTTTCCTCCTGTTCGGCATAGACCTCATCGGCGCCCGGGTCGGGCCCCTCTTCGCCCTTGAGCAGCGCGGCATAAGACCGGCTGGCGGGCGCCCCTTCTGGCGGGGCTCCGATGTAGTCGAGGAGCGTGGCAAAAAGATCGGTGCCGGAGATCATCGCGCCCGTGGGCGCGCGCGGCGGGATGTGTCCGGCGTGGGCCGCGATCAGAGGGATGGAATGGGCGGCAAGGTGCATGTTGGACGGATAGGTCGCGCCACCGTGGCCCCAGAACCCGTGGTGGCCCAGCGACATCCCGTGATCGGTCGTGAAGATGATCAGCGCCTCGGGGTCCGCCGCTCTGAGCCGCCCCACCGCATCGTCGATCATGGTGATCTGGCTGTAGTAGTTGCGCAGGGTCGGCAGGTCATTCGCGGCCCGCAGGATCATCGAAAAGTCGAGCCCCTTGCCGCTGCCTTCCTTGATCATGTCGTAGTTGCGCACCGTGCTTACCCGCAATCCCATGCGCGGGACGCTCAGCATCGGGCAGTCGTCGTAGCGCGCGGCGTGGCGGTTGCGCTTGCCGTCATTGGTCGCGGGCCAATGGCCATAAGGCGCAGGCAGCGGGATGTAGGCTAAATAGGGCGCGGTCGCGGCCTTCATGAAAGCGATGGCCTTGTCGGTGAAGAAATCAACGGAATGGCCCGCGTGCTGGTAGGTCGCGCCGTTGTCGGAAATCCGATTGTCGTAGAAGCTGCGCACATGGCCGTCCGCCATCGTGACCCAAGCGTCCCAGCCGGGCGCGGGGCTGGTGGGATCGCCCAGGTGGTACTTGCCGAAGATGCCCGTCTGGTAGCCCTGCTTTTGGAGCATCTCCGGCAGCGTCGGAAGGCCCGACAGCGCGTGCCAACCTGACGGCCATTCATCCATGTTGCGGTCATCAATCCAGGCGTGCACCCCGTGCTGGGAAGGCATGAGACCGGTCATGAGAGACGCGCGACACGGCGAGCAATAGGCATTTGGGCAGAACGCGCGATTGAACTGGAGCCCCTCGCGCGCGAGCTGGTCGAGATGCGGGGTGTGCACCTCCGCATTGCCGTAACAGCCCAGGGTCTGGGCCTGCTGGTTGTCGGTGAAGATCAGGATGATGTTGGGTTTGAGGGACATGAAGGCGGTCTGATCAGTGGCGGTTCACCCTCAGCGAACAGGAAGTTGCGCGACACTGCAACTGTCTTGCCGTGTTGCTCTCCTCCAATCCCAGGCTTGGCGGGCGCGCCGCTTCATGGCACACTTGTTGGTGTTTGTTACGCGCATTTCGGGGGTCTTTCATGTCACATCTCAACCGCCGCCTTTTTCTGGCAACCGGTGCCGCCACCTTGGCGAGCCCGCCGCTTTTGGCCTCCACCGTCACGCCTTACGTGATCCCAAAGCATCACGAGGCTCGCGTGGTCCGGGTGAAAGAGGGCTTTCGGCCCGGTGACATCCACGTCGATCCCGGGCAATTCGCGCTCTACTTCATTTTGGAGGAACGCAAGGCGATGCGCTATCCCGTGGGCATCGGGACCGAGCAGCGCTATGTCTCTGGCACCTTCAGGGTCGCGCGCAAGGCGGAATGGCCCCGCTGGACGCCCACCAAGGCGATGATCCGACGCGAGCCGCAGATTTACGCCAAGCACGCAGGCGGCATGCCGGGAGGACCAGGAAACCCGCTGGGGGCGCGGTCGCTTTATCTTTATCGGGGGAGCCGGGACAGCCTGCTGCGCATCCATGGCACGCATAACCCGCGCTCCGTCGGTCAGCGGATATCAAACGGCTGCGTGCGGATGATCAATGACCATGTTATCGACCTTTATGACCGTGTCCCGCGCGGCACGCGGGTCGTGCTCCACTAAACGAGTAAACGGCCAGCGCGGGCTGGCCGTTTCTCTGAGTGTTTCCTCAGGACGGCTCTTTTGCCATGCGCAGGTAGGGCAGCACCGTCTTGAACTCCCCAAACTTGGCTTTCGCATCCTCGTCCGACACCGTCGCGGGAATGACCACGTCCTCGCCCGGGACCCAGTTGGCAGGCGTTGCCACACCTTTGCCGGTGGAGGTCTGCAACCCGTCGAGCGCGCGCAGCACCTCCGCGAAGTTGCGGCCTACCGTCATCGGATAGGTCATCGACAGCTTGAGCTGCTTGTCCGGCCCGATGATGAAGACGGAGCGCACGGTCGCGCTGTCGTTGGGCGTGCGGCCATCGGGCAGATAGGCCTCTGCCGGCAACATGTCGAAGGCTTTGGACACCGCAAGCCCGTCATCGGCGATGATGGGGAACGTGGCCTCCGCCCCGCCTGCGGTTTCAATGTCGCCCTTCCACTTCTTGTGGTCTTCCACTCCGTCCACGGAGACACCGATTACCTTGGTGCCGCGCTTGGCCCATTCGTCCTTGAGCTGTGCCACTGCGCCGAATTCCGTGGTGCAGACTGGCGTGAAATCCTTGGGGTGGGAAAACAGGATCGCCCAGCTGTCGCCGATCCAGTCGTGCAGCGAAATGGTGCCCTGGTCGGTCTCGACCGTGAGGTCCGGTATCGTATCATTGATGCGCAAAGCCATTGCAGCGCTCCTTTCCTTGAATATCTGTCAGCCATGTAAGACAAAGCGCGCGGACTTGCATCCCCGTGCTCACGGGCGCATAGGCGAAAAGGAACCGGGTTCTTCGGAATCCTTCGAATTTGGAACAAGGGAGCGACACATGCTGGAGAAAAGAGAATTCTATATCAATGGTGCATGGGTGGCCCCTGCTGCGGCCAATGACTTTGCTGTCATCGACCCCTCCACCGAAGAACAATGCGCGGTCATCTCGCTGGGCGATCAGGCGGACACGGACGCTGCCGTGGCTGCAGCGCGCGCGGCATTCGACAGCTGGTCACAAAACCCGCGGGAGGAACGCGTGGCGCTGATCCACAAGCTCTCAGAGGTCTATGAGGCGCGCAAGGAAGAGATGGCGCAGGCCATGAGCATGGAGATGGGCGCGCCCATCGATCTGAGCCGCGCCCAGCAGGTGGGTGCCGGGTCCTGGCACATCGGCGGGTTTCTGAAGGCGTTCGAAAATTTCTCTTTCGAGCGGGATTACACCGCCACCGAAAAGACGCTGCTGGAGCCCATCGGCGTCTGCGCGCTGATCACGCCCTGGAATTGGCCGATGAACCAGATCATCCTCAAGACGATCCCGGCCATGGCCACCGGCTGCACGGTTGTGCTGAAACCCTCCGAGGTCGCGCCGCTCTCCGGTCTGCTTTTTGCTGAATTCGTGCATGAGGCGGGCTTCCCCGCGGGGGTGTTCAACATGGTCAACGGGGACGGCCTGGGCGTGGGCAGCCAGCTGTCAGCGCACCGCGACGTGGACATGGTCAGCTTCACCGGCTCCACCCGCGCAGGGATAGCGATCTCCAAGAATGCGGCCGACACCCTCAAGCGCGTGTCGCTTGAGCTGGGCGGCAAGGGTGCCAACATTATCTTCCCGGATGCCGATCCAAAGGCTGCCAAACAGGGCGCGATCCGCTGCTTTCGCAACTCCGGCCAGTCCTGCAACGCGCCCACCCGCATGCTGGTGCATAGCTCCCGCTATGAGGAGGCTGTCGCCTCCGCCGCGGATGTGGCCAACAACACGCATGTGGGCCCTGCCTCTGACGAGGGCAAGCACATCGGCCCGGTGGTGAGCGAGGTGCAGTTCAACAAGATCCAGGCGCTCATCGAAAAGGGCATGGAGGAGGCGCGGCTGGTGGCAGGCGGTCTGGGCCGCCCGGACGGTCTGAACCGGGGCTACTACGTCAAACCCACGGTGTTTGCCGATGTCACCAATGACATGACCATCGCGCAAGAAGAGATCTTTGGTCCCGTGCTGTCGATCATCCCCTTCGAAACGGAGGAGGAGGCGATCGCCATTGCCAATGACACGCCCTACGGGCTGACCAACTACATCCAGACGACAGACGACGAAAAGCGCCGCCGCGTGGCGCGCCGCTTGCGCTCGGGCATGGTGGAAACCAACGGCCAGGGCTTTGCCCAGGGATCGCCCTTTGGCGGGTACAAACAGTCCGGTAACGGGCGCGAGGGCGGCATCTACGGGCTGGAGGAGTTTCTTGAGGTCAAGGCCGTCTCCGGCTGGGCTGCTGAGTAACGGGCGCGTACCACGCATGTCTTGGGGCCGCTTTCGAGCGGCCCCTTTTTCTTTGCGGGAAGTGACCTTAGCTCAAAACGGCGCGGCGCTGCGAATCTTGATCGACCGGCCGCCGTTGGGGTGTTTGAAGCGCAGCTCTTCTGAGTGCAGCATCAGCCGCGGGAAGTCCCGAGCGGGCCCCGTGGCATAAAAGGGATCCCCCAGGATCGGGTGACCGAGCGCTTTCATGTGCACGCGCAACTGGTGGCTACGGCCCGTCTTGGGGAAGAGCCGCAGCCGCGCGCTGTCGCCTTCGCGTTTGATGACCTTCCAGTCTGTCATGGCAGGTTTTCCGGTCTCGTGGCAGACCTTTTGTAAAGGGCGGTTCGGCCAGTCAACGATCAGCGGCAAATCAACCGTGCCCGCGCTTTCCGATGGCACGCCCCAGACCCGCGCAACGTAAGCCTTGCGCGTCATGCGTTTTTCGAACTGGAGCCCGAGGTGACGCTGCGCATGGCGGGTCAGCGCAAAGATCATCACGCCGGAAGTGTCGCGGTCCAGCCGGTGCACCAGCAGCGCGTCGGGAAAGGCTGCTTGCACGCGCGACAGCAGACAATCCGCGAGATGCGCGCCCTTGCCCGGCACGCTCAGAAGGCCGGAGGGTTTGTTCACCAGCAGCACTTCGGCGTCCTCGTGCAACACGTGCAGCGGATCATCAGGCGGGGCGTAGGTGTCTTCCATCCGGTCTTCTGCGCGATGTAGGGTGCGGGTTCAACCCACCATCCGGAGGTCGCCATGCACCCGACGATTGAAAAGATGCAGAGCGTCGTCGCCAAAGGCGACAAGACCGCAATTGCGCCGCTTCTGGCCCCCCAAGTGCGTTTCCTGCCCCCGACCTACTGGAAAACCTGGACCGGTCGGGAGGCGGTGGCGGCTGTGCTGGGGCACGTGGGTCAGGTGTTCAGCGATTTCGAGTATCGCAGGATCCTGGGCGAGGGGCGCGATTGGGCATTGGAGTTTCAGTGCAAGGTGGGCACGCTGGATGCGGTGGGCGTTGATCTGATTACGCTGGACGCAGACGGGCTGATTAAGACGTTCGAGGTTGTCATGCGCCCGCACAGCACGGTGGGTGCGCTGCGCGAGGCGATGAATGCCGCGGTGATGCGCGACCCGGCGTTTTTGGAGTTCAAAGACGCGCTCTCTTGAAGAGGCGCGGCCAACTTTGAGACTTTCGAAACAACAGTTCATGCGCCGTCCCGCGGGGTGGCGCTGATGCGCCGCGCCATGGGCAACTGTGGAGATCAAACGGGTTTGAGGAAGGGTTTTCCCTGTTTGATCACGGCATTTGCGATGGTGAGGATGGTGCGCGCAAGGGCGATCGCGATGACCTTTCCCGGTTTGCGCGCCGCGCG
>JBCCPS010000037.1:0-28527 GCA_039024775.1 Pseudomonadota bacterium | reverse complement strand
GTTGTAAATACTTTTGTGCTGCTTGATAGTTACCTTGTTCAAAAATTGCTTTAAATGCGGCTTCGGTACGATCGCCAATATTACGCGGTTGATTTCGGGGAAAAGGATCTGCGGCTGTTGGCTCTACCTCGCGCACCGCCGCTTGCGCGCTTGGCTCACCCGGGTTGATGCGGCCACACCGAGCTTTGACAATGGCTGGGACCGCTTTCTTGCCGGGCTCAAGCGCTTTGCCGCCTGGCAGACGCGGATCATCCAGCCCGGGCGCCTGCGCACCTATATCGCGGCGACATTTACCACTGTCTTCATCGCCCTCGCTGGAACCATGTTCTTAAGAGATGCCTGGCCTGGCGTGCCCGACTTCTCGGATGTGACCTGGCCGCTGGTCGCCATCTCCGCGCTCATCTGCGGGGGAGCGATCATGACCGCGTTTACGTCCTCGCGGGTGACGACCATGGCCTCCCTTGGCGTGGTGGGCATCGGCGTGGCCCTGGTTTTCATCGTGTTCAGCGCGCCGGATGTGGCGATCACGCAGCTTTTGGTGGAGACGCTGGTGGTCGTTCTGGTGGCAGTGGCGCTCTTGCGGCTGCCGCTTCTGGACCGGGCGGGCAAGGACACGCGGCCCTTTGATGCGCTGCTGGCCATTGGCATGGGCACCATCGTGACGGTGATCCTGCTCGCCGTGCTCGAAGCGCCGCTCGACCGCCGCCTGACCGACTACTTCGAGGCCACCAGCTGGCCCGAGGCCTTCGGGCGCAACATAGTGAATGTGATCCTGGTGGATTTCCGCGCGCTCGACACCTTTGGCGAAATCGCGGTCGTGGTGATCGCAGCGCTGTCGGCCTACGCGTTGCTGCGCACCACGTCTGATAGGAAAGACCCATGAATTCGATCATCCTGCGCGCCGGGACGCGGTACATGGCCGGGATCCTGATCCTCTTTTCGCTTTTCATGCTGTTGCGCGGGCATAATGAACCGGGCGGTGGTTTCATCGGCGGGCTCATCGGCTCAACCGGTTTCGTGCTCTACGCGCTGGCCTGCGGCACAGCAGAGGCGCGCGCAGCACTCAAGATCATGCCCCAGAACATCGCAGTTGCAGGTCTGGGCATCGCCTTGCTCGCTGGAATCGCCGCCGCGGTTTTCGGCGATCCGCTGTTCACCGGACAGTGGCTGTTCATTAACGAGACCGAGGACAGCAAGGGCCTGCCGCTGTCGACCGTGCTTGTCTTTGACATCGGGGTCTATCTGGTCGTTTTCGGCTCGATCCTCGCCATCGTCTTTGCGATGGAAGAAGAGATCTGATGGAAGCGCTTTTTGCCATCACCATCGGCGTGCTCGTGGCCACTGCCGTCTACCTTATGCTCGCGCGCAATGTGCTGCGTTTCATCTTTGGCCTCGTGCTGATCTCCAACGCAGCGAATCTCACCATCTTTGTGTCGGGCCGGCTGACCCCAGGCGCACCTCCGCTGATCCCGCTGGGCGCGGACGCGCCTGTGGGCGATGTGGCCAACGCGCTGCCCCAGGCGCTGGTGCTCACCGCCATCGTGATCGGCTTTGGCCTTTTCGCCTTCGCGCTCGTCCTGATGTTCCGCGCCTATACGAGCCTTGGCACGCTTTATTCCGACGACATGCGCGTGGCCGAACCACGCGAGAGCGACAAGGCATGAGCTGGTACCTCGCAGCACCGCTCGCCCTGCCTTTCCTGACGGCAGTGCTGGCCTTCCTTACGCGTTTTGGCCGCGCAGGCCGCTGGATCAGCGTGGCGGGCAATGCGCTGCTGCTGGTGACATCGTTGCTGCTGATGAGCCAAGTGCTAAGTGCAGGCGTGATCGCGGGGCAGATGGGCAGCTGGGCCGCACCTTTCGGCATCACGCTCGTTGCGGACTACTTGAGCGCGGTGATGGTGGTCATCACGGCGATCACTGCCATGGCCGTCTCGGTCTACGCGCTGGGGGACATCAACGAACGCAAGGAGCATCTTGGCTTTTACGCGCTTTTCAACGTGCTGATCGGCGGTGTGGTTGGCTCTTTCCTGACCGGAGACCTCTTCAACCTTTACGTCTGGTTCGAGGTCATGCTGATATCCTCCTTCGGGCTGCTGATCCTTGGAGGCTCCAAGGCACAGGTGGACGGCGGCGTGAAATACGTCACACTCAACCTGATCTCCACCATCCTCTTTCTGTCCGGCATCGGCCTGCTTTACGGCCTTGTCGGCACGCTCAACATGGCCGACATCGCGCGCACGATCGACACGGTCGAAAACCAGGGCCTGGTGACCGTCATTGCAGTGATGTTCATGGTGGCCTTCGGGGTAAAGGCGGCGGTCTTCCCGCTGTTTTTCTGGCTGCCCGCGGCCTATCACACGCCCGCTTTCTCCGTGTCTGCCGTCTTTGCCGGATTGCTGACGAAGGTGGGCGTCTACGCGCTCATCCGCATGTTCACGCTGGTCTTCGACGGAGACACCGACTTCACCCATACGATCCTGTTGTGGGTCGCGGCGCTCACGATGGTCACCGGGGTCCTCGGCGCGGCCGCGCAAAACGACATGCGCAAGATCCTGTCTTTCCACATCGTCAGCCAGATCGGCTACATGATCATGGGGCTGGCACTGCTGACACCGTTGGCGATGGTCGGGGCGGTGTTCTACCTCGTGCACCACATCATCGTGAAGGCGAACCTCTTTTTGATCGCGGGTGTGGTGGAGCGGACCGCAGGCTCCACCGACCTTGCCAAGATCGGCGGGCTCTACAAATCCGCACCACTCCTCGCAGTGCTGTTTTTCATCCCTGCCTTCTCCCTCGCAGGTTTTCCGCCGCTTTCGGGCTTCTGGGCGAAATACGTGCTGGTCGCGGCAGCGCTTGAGGACAGCGCCTGGATCATCGCCGCGGTGGCGCTCCTTGTCGGCCTGCTCACCATCTTCTCTATGACCAAGATCTGGGCGGAAGCGTTCTGGAAATCGCACCCCGAGGGCACCGACCCGGTGCTGCGCACCCTGCCGCTCACACAACGGCGCGCGCTGTTGTTGCCCATCGCCTCATTGGCAGCCCTCACACTTGTGATCGGCTTTTTCCCGCAGCCCTTCGTGAGCTTTGCCGAAACCGCCGCCGCTCAATTGCTGGAGCCGACCGCTTACATGGCCACAGTGCTGGGAGAGGAGCCATGACGACGCTTGTTGCCAACATCTTTCTGGCGATCATCTGGGCGCTCTTTTTCGGCGGCTTCACCTGGCTCACGGTGATGTCAGGCCTTGCGGTGGGCTATGGCATCCTGTGGCTGCTGCAGCCGCTCAAAGGCGCGCGGTCGAGCTATTTCCTGCGGGTCTGGTACTGGGCCAAGCTGATCGTGCTCTTTCACTATGAACTCATCGTGTCCAGCATCCAGGTGCTTTGGGACATCTTCACGCCCACGCAGCTCTCCAATCCCGCGATCATCGAAATGCCGCTCGATGTGAAAACCGATACCGGCATCCTGCTGGTGACCAACCTGATCTCGCTCACCCCCGGCACGCTGAGCATCGACGTGAGCGAGGACCGCAAGACGCTTTTGCTGCACGTGATGTTCGCGGATGACCCCGATGCCGTCTGCCGGGAGCTCAAGGGCGGGATGGAGAAATGGGTGATCGACGCCGTGGAAGGAGATGAGCCATGACCATTCCGACCGTATCGCTCTTCATATCGTTGGGTCTGGTGTTCTTTGGCGTGGGGCTTGCTTTTTGGCGGCTCGCTTTTGGCCCGACGATGCCCGACCGCGTGATCGCGCTGGACAAGATGACGGTCTCCATCGTGGCCTTCTGCGGGCTCGCGGCGGTGTTGTCCGGCGATCCGGCGTTCCTGGATGTGGCGCTTGTCCTGGCGCTCGTGGGCTTTTTGGCGACGGTGGCGCTGGCGCGCTTTGCTGAACGGGCGGTGATGCGCCGCAAACAGGCGGAAGGGGAGAAACGCGATGGATGACTGGCTTGCCGCCGTGCTGATCCTAGCGGGCAGCGCGATGACCGCCTCTGCCGGGATTGGCATTGTGCGGCTTCCGGATGTGTTCACGCGCATGCATGCGGCCACCAAGGTGGGTACGTTAGGCTCCGGGCTGATCCTTGCGGGGACGGCGGTGCATTTCGGCGATCCCGGCGTGGTGCTGCGCTGTGTGCTGATCATCTTTTTCCTGCTGCTCACCGCGCCCATCGGCGCGCATATGATCGGGCGCGCCGCGATGCGGCTGGGCATTCCGGTGTGGAACCGGAAGACACGTGAAAGCGCAGAGGAGACCGCAGAAAGCTAGCCGCTCTGTTTGGAGCGGCCGCAACATCCGAACCAAAACCTGAAGCATCCCGTTTCAATCAGACCGCCAGCCCAACAGGCACTGTCGGGCCGCGCCGACCCGCCCCCCTGGGGCGGCGCGATTGCGCCACCCCGCGGGACGGCGCGCGAATACCCTTTAGGTAAGCTTCAGGTTTCGGGTCAGACGCTTTACAGTACCGAAAGTGTCGCGACCTCTTTCAAACCAATTACAATTTCGTTCGGTCCGAAGACCGCGCTCCAAGCAAATGGCGCGCAAGCAAAAGCCCCGGGAGCGGCCCGGGGCTTCGCATTCTCATCTAAGCGTTCGGCGTCGCCTTAATTGAGCGCCTTGTCCGTGATCGCATGGGTCCAAGCACCCTCGGGTGCCTTGGTGATCACCGGATCGGACCCCCCTGCAAGCAGGCTGTCGACCGTGCGCTGATAATCGGCCTCAACCAGCGCGCCGTTCGATCCCGCCGTCAGCTTGGCCACTTCACCCATCATGCGCACCTGATGCGCCTCGGTCTGGGCACCGGTCTCGTCATAGTCGAGCACGATCATGGCCGCCTCTTCCGGGTTTTCCTCCGCCCACTTCCAGCCCTTCATGGAGGCGCGCACGAAGCGGACCATCTTGTCCTGGAATGCCGGATCTTCGAGGTTTTCCTCCAACACATAGAGCCCGTCTTCGAGCGTCGCGACACCCTGCTCTTCGTATTTGAACAGCACCAGCTCCTCGGGCGTGAGGCCCGCGTCAATGACCTGCCAGTATTCATTGTAGGTCATCGTGGAAACACAAGCCGCCTGCCCGTTCAGAATGGGATCGACGTTGAAGCCCTGCTTGAGCACTTCCACGCCGTCCGCACCGCCATCGGTCTCAAGGCCCAGCTGGGACATCCAGCTGAGGAAGGGGAATTCGTTGCCGAAGAACCAGACGCCCAGTGTTTTGCCCGCGAAATCCTCCGTCGTGGCCACACCCGCGTCCTTGCGGCAGGTCAGCATCATGCCGGAGCTCTTGAAAGGCTGGGCGATGTTGACCATCGGCAGACCTTTCTCGCGCGCGGCCAGGGCAGCGGGCATCCACTCCACCGTTACATCCGCGCCGCCGCCGGCCAGCACCTGTGTCGGCGCGATGTCCGGCCCGCCGGGGTTGATGGTGACGTTTAGATCTTCTTCCGCGTAATACCCGTTCTCCAGTGCCACGTAGTAGCCTGCAAATTGCGCCTGCGTGACCCACTTGAGTTGCAGCGTCACGTCGTCAGCGGCCATCGCGCCCCCGGCCAGCAGCGACAGCGTGGCAGCGCCCAGCGTTGTTTTGATCGAATTCATGTCTTCTCCTTCTCCGTTGGTTCTTCTCTGATTGGGGTGTTCTTCACCCTCTTTGCGATGGGTGCCAAAAGGTCACCCGTCTTTCGGCCCAGGCGACCAGCCCGTAAAAGGCGCTGCCCACCATGGCGGATACGAAAATTTCTGCCCAGACCAGGTCAATGGCAAGGCTCCCCACGCCGGTGGAGATGCGAAAGCCCATCCCGCGGGTGGGAGAGCCGAAATATTCAGCAACGATGGCCCCGATCAGCGCCAGCGTGGTCGCGATCTTGAGCCCGTTGAAGATGAAAGGCATCGCGACAGGCAGCCGCAGCTTGATCAGCGTCTGCGTGTAGCTCGCCGCATAGGTCTGCATCAGATCCCGCTGCATCTTGTCCGCCTCCACCAGCCCCTGCACGGTGTTCACGAGGATGGGGAAAAACACCATCACCACGACCACCGCCGCCTTTGACTGCCAGTCAAAGCCGAACCAGTTGACCAGGATGGGTGCGATGCCAACGATGGGCAACGCGGCCACAAAGTTGCCGATGGGCAAAAGGCCTCGCGTCAGGAACGGGCTGCGGTCAATCAGGATCGCCACAACGAAAGCCGCAAGCGCGCCGATCACGAAACCGCGCAGCGCGCCTTTCACGACCGTTTGCACAAAGTCGATCCATAGGATGTCGGTGGAGGCGGCGAATACGCTTGCGATCTGGCTCGGCGCGGGCAGGATCACCTGGCTGATACTCAGGCCCCGGACGAGGCCTTCCCACAGCACAAGGATCGTCAGCCCGAAGATCAGCGGCACCGCGATGCGCACCATCAAAAGGCCCGCGAACCGCGAATTGGCAAGCCAGGTGTTCACCCCCCAGGCCGCCACCCAGAAGATCAAGGCGCCCACGACCCAGCTCATGTGCGGAACCCCATGCGCCTGAGCGTGATCCTTTGGGCGATGTCGATGAAGGTCACCAACGCACCTGCAAGCACCGCGGCGCAAAAGAGCGCGGACCAGATCGCCAGCGGCGTGCCGAACTGATCCCCGATCAGGATGCGCGCGCCCAGCCCGCTGATCGCCCCCGTGGGCAGCTCACCCACGATGGTGCCCACAAGTGCTGCTGCGATCCCAACTTTGAGCGCGGTGAAGAGGTAGGGCATGCTGGCCGGCAGCCGCAGCTTGAGAAAGCTCTGCACGCCGCCCGCGTTATAGGTCTTGAGCAGATCGAGCTGAGAGACCGCGGGCGACCGCAGCCCTTTGACCATGCTCACCAGCACCGGAAAGAAGCACAGATACGCGGAGATGATCGCCTTGGGCACCGTGCGCCCCTCAATGCCCACCTGATTGGACAGGACGATGATCATGGGTGCCAGCGCCACGATGGGCACCGTCTGACTGATGATGGCCCAGGGAAGAAGGCTCATCTGCGCGACACGGCTGTAGACGATGGCCACTGCGGTCAAAATGCCCACGCTGGTGCCCAAGAGGAACCCCCAGAAGGTCGATTGTAGCGTGATCCAGCCGTGATACAGCAGCGAGCGTTTGGACCAGGCCCGACCCCGCAGCACCATGGCACCTGTGGTCTTCCAGACCTCTTCCCCCACCTGGCTGGGCGTCGGCAGGCGCGGACGGTCCAGCGCATAGCCTTGCGCGATGTGATCGGGGTTCTGCGCCATCAGCCGCCAAACGGTCACCTCGCGCCGCGCGGGCGATCCCGCGGGCTCCACCACCGCGCCACCGCGTTCGGCAATGTCGAGAGCCGCGCGGATGTTCATAGGCGCCACCGCAGCCCACCAGACCCCGACGAGCACCGCCAGAACAGTGAGGATGGGCAACAGACTACGCATGCGCCACCGTGTAGGGTGGGCAATCTGCCCACCAACCCTGCGGGAAAGCACGCTCACGCATCTTCATGCCCCGCGCGCAGCCCTTCGCGCACCCGCTGCGCCACCTCCAGAAACTCCGGCGTGTCGCGGATATCGAGCGGGCGCTCCTTAGGCAGCGGGCTCTCGATCACGTCCGTCACGCGCCCCGGACGCGGCGACATGACCACGATCTTGGTCGACAAAAACACCGCTTCCGGGATCGAATGAGTGACAAAGGCGATGGTCTTACCCGTCTCCGCCCAGAGCGCCAGCAGTTGTTCGTTCAGCGTGTCGCGCACGATCTCATCCAGCGCGCCAAAGGGTTCATCCATCAGCAGGATGTCGGCGTCAAAGGCCAGCGCCCGCGCGATGGAGGCGCGCTGCTGCATGCCGCCCGACAGCTGCCAGGGGAACTTCTTTTCAAAGCCCTCCAGCCGCACCAATGACAGCACGCGAGACACCCGCGCCGCTTGATCGGCCTTGTCATAGCCCATGATCTCCAGCGGCAGGCGCACGTTGCCCGCGATGGTGCGCCAGGGATACAGCCCCGCCGCCTGAAACACATAGCCATAGGCCCGCGCCAGCCGCGCCTCCCGCGGGGACGTGCCGTTGACCGTAATCTCGCCCCCTGTCGGCGCTTCCAGATCGGCCATCACGCGCAGAAAGGTCGTCTTGCCACAGCCAGAGGGGCCGATGAAGGACACGAAGTCCCCCTTTTCAATGTCGAGCGACACGTCCGTGAGCGCGTGCACCGGGCCGTCGCCTGTTTGAAAGGTCAGCGACAGCCCCTTGGCTGAAATGACTCCGCTCATGCAGGCTGCTCCCGCGGTAGATGGTCGAGTGCGACCTCTATCTCTGCAATGACTGCGCGCGGCGACCGCTGCAGGGGGCGGGGCAAGTCCACCTGCCCCTGGCCCTGAAGCTCAAGGATATGCGGGACCACACGGATCGCACCATAGAGCGTAAAGAGCGACCAAAGCGGCGCGCAGCGGCTGTGCAGGTCCACGAGCCGCGCAGGCTCTGCCCGCGCCTTCCAGATCATCCGCGCCAGCTCGGGCAGCGTCCCCGCAATGACGGAATACCAGGCGTCCGCGCCAGCGCTGAGCGCGTCATTGATCAGCGCGTCACCCGAATAGCCAAGCACGAAGCCCTCCGGCATGCAGGCCCGCAAGCGCGCCATCTGGTCTGCGCATTGGCCTTCCTTGGCGGGGTTCTTGATCGCGTCCACGCCGTCGAGCGCTGCAAGCCGCGTCATCAAAGGCTCTGACAGCGAAATGCCGGTCTTGCCTTCGGCGTTGTAAATCAGGATCGGCAAATTGGTCGCCTCTGCCACCTCCGCATAAAGCGACACGATCTCGTCATCTGTCAGCGGCAGATACTGGACCGGGGCCAGCAGGACGCCCGCCGCGCCCGCATTTTGCGCCGCGCGGGCGTTGGCGACGACATCGCAAGTGGCCATCGCACCGATGCCCGCGATCACCGGTGTCTGCCCGGCTGCCTCCACCGCTGCCGCGATGGCCCGTGCGCGTTCATCGGCGCGCAGATACATGTAGCTGCCGGTAGAGCCGAGCACGCCGATGGAGGTCACGCCTGCCCCATCAAGCCGCGCGACAAGTCGGCCAAGATGGTCGGTATCCACCACGCCGCCGCTATCCATGGGCGTCAGCGGAAAGGCTGATAGTCCTGAGAGCAAGCTCAGACCCCCGTCGCGGGAATGCCCGTGCGCTCCACCGGTGTGGGCGCTGTCAGTTCCTTCCACTGGCTCAGCGCCTTGTTCACGGTGGCATTGGGGGCGCGTTCCACGAACTTGCCGTGGCCTTCCTGCGTGCGGATCTCCCCGTCATGGACGGCCACCTGCCCGCGCGTGAGCGTGAAGCGCGGCAGGCCCTTGACGTGGTGGCCCTCAAAGACGTTGTAGTCGATGGCCGATTGCTGGGCGGAGGCCTGGATCGTCTTCTCCTTCTCCGGATCCCAGACCACCAAGTCGGCATCCGCGCCCACCAGCACCGCGCCTTTCTTCGGATAGCAGTTGAGGATCTTGGCAATGTTGGTGGAGGTGACGGCGACAAACTCATTGGGCGTCAGACGCCCGTTTGCGACCCCATGGGTCCAAAGCATCGGCATCCTGTCTTCCAGCCCGCCGGTGCCATTGGGGATCTTGGAAAAATCGCCCACGCCGGTGCGCTTCTGCTCGGTCGTGAAAGCGCAATGATCCGTCGCCACAACGGAGAGCGAGCCGCCCATGAGCCCGTGCCAGAGGCTCTCCTGATGTTTCTTGTTGCGGAAGGGCGGAGACATCACACGGCGCGCAGCATGGTCCCAGTCGGCGTTGAAGTACTCGCTCTCATCCAGCGTCAGATGCTGAATCAGCGGCTCGCCCCAGACCCGCTTGCCGTTCTGCCGCGCGCGCCGGATCGCCTCATGCGCCTCCTCGCAGGAGACATGCACCACGTAAAGCGGCACGCCCGCCATGTCCGCGATCATGATCGCCCGGTTCGTCGCCTCGCCCTCCACCTGGGAGGGCCGCGAATAGGCATGCGCCTCCGGCCCGGTGTTGCCCTCGGCCAGCAGCTTGGCAGTCATCTCCGCCACCACGTCGCCATTCTCGGCGTGCACCATGGCGGTGGCGCCAAGCTCAGAGAGGCGTTTGAAGGAGGAGAACAGCTCATCGTCATTCACCATCAGCGCGCCCTTGTAGGCGAGGAAATGCTTGAAGGTGTTGATCCCGCGCTGGTTCACGACCGTTTCCATGTCGTTGAACACCTGCTCGCCCCACCAGGTCACGGCCATGTGGAAGGAATAGTCGCAATTGGCGCGGGTCGACTTGTTGTCCCAGCGTTTGATCGCGTCCATCAGGCTCTCGCCCTGATTGGGCAGGCAGAAGTCCACGACCATGGTGGTCCCGCCAGCGAGCCCTGCGCGCGTGCCGCTCTCGAAGTCGTCGGAGGAATAGGTGCCCATGAAGGGCATCTCCAGATGCACATGCGGGTCGATCCCGCCGGGCATGACGTAGCAGCCGGTGGCGTCGAGCTCCGTGTCGCCTTTGAGGTTCGGCCCGATCTCGGTGATGGTGCCGTTCTCGATGGCGACGTCAGCATCGTAGGAGAGGTCAGCGGTAACGATGGTGCCGTTTTTGATGATTGTGTTGGTCATATAAATTCTTCCTCAGCCATTCGTCTCTTCGATGGGATTGAAGCTCCCGTCATTCTTATGATGGTGCTTATTGAGAATAGTCGGAGCATTGAAATAAACCGGAACCTCGAAAGCAATTCTGTTAGCTGCTTCCCTGGCGATGTTCCCTTTTAGCTCGCCTAAACTGAACACCGAAATCCCTCCTCCACCGTCCGAACTGACAGTGACGGCAACCTCAATCGAGACCATTTGTTTTTCTTCGAGAAGGACGCCGTTGAGCGAGCCAGGCGCGATATACAAAAGCGCCTCTTCTTGCGCATCCGCTACGCCTTTTGTGATATCTAAGAGCGTCTGTTTAACGAACTCATCAAGCTTCACCCGGACACCTCCGCTGCCTGTGACAGAAAGTGCCGCACCAACACGGGTGACTGAAAAAGCTACTCGCCCGCCAACGGCGCATCCGAAATATCGAGCCGCTTGTTGATCCGTTCGATACTATCGTCGATCCGGTCAACGCGACGGGAGATAGAGGCATATTGCATTTCAAGCGTACCGAGCCGCTCACGAACTTCTTTGTGATACTGCGTGTGCTGCGCCAGCGTACTCTGGATTTGCTTGAGGTGCTCCAGAAGAAGTTCGTTTGTGATATTCTCGGCCATCTCAGCCTCTTATTGCCTAGAGAATAGGATAATCCCAAACCCCTCACCCCACAACCTCCGCCGTCTCCAGCACCGCGTGCAGCAGCACGTCCGTGCCCGCCTGCGCCCACTCCTTGGAGATCTCCTCCGCCTCATTGTGCGACAGCCCGTCCACGCAGGGGCACATGATCATCGCCGTGGGGGCCACGTCGTTGATCCAGCAGGCGTCGTGGCCCGCGCCCGAGACGATGTCCATGTGGGAATAGCCCAGCTCCTCTGCCGCCCCCCGTACGGCTTTGACACAGGTCTCATCAAAGGCGGGCGGGTCGAAAGACCCCACCACCTGACACTCGAACCCCACTTCGATGTCTGCGCAGAGCTTCGCCGCGCGTTCCTCGAACTCCGCGACCATGGCGTTCAACTTGTCCAGCAGATGCGTCCGCATATCCACCGTACAGACGACCTTGCCGGGGATGATGTTGCGAGAGTTGGGGTAGACGTCGATTTGCCCGATCGCACCTACCGCACCCGGCTGGTTGGCCATGGCGATCTCGTGGGCAAGCTCCGTGATCAGCGCCAACCCGCGTCCTGCATTCTTGCGCATGTGCATGGGTGTCGAACCCGTGTGGCTCTCCTTGCCAGTCAGCGTGCATTCGATCCAGCGCAGGCCCTGGCCGTGGGTCACCACGCCGATGTCCTTGCCTTCGGCCTCCAGGATGGGGCCCTGTTCGATGTGCAGCTCGAACATTGCGTGCATCTTCCTGGCACCCACTTCCTCATCGCCAATCCAGCCGATGCGCTTGATCTCATCGCCAAAGCGTTTGCCCTGCGCGTCCACCCGGTCATAGGCCCAGTCGAGCGTGTGCTTGCCCGCAAAGACGCCCGAGGCCATCATCGGCGGGGCAAAGCGCGTGCCTTCCTCGTTGGTCCAGTTGGTCAGCACGATGGGGTGCTTGGTCTTCACGCCCAGATCGTTGAGCGTTCGGATCGCCTCGAGCCCGCCGAGGACCCCCAGCACGCCGTCATACTTGCCGCCCGTGGGCTGGGTGTCGAGATGCGAGCCCATGTAGACGGGTAGCGCATCCGGGTCCTCGCCCTCGCGCCGCGCGAACATATTGCCCATGGTGTCCACGCCTGTCGTCAGGCCCGCTTCGTCGCACCACTTTTGGAACAGCGCGCGGCCTTCGGCATCCTCATCCGTGAGCGTCTGGCGGTTGTTGCCACCCGCCACGCCGGGGCCAATCTTGGCCATCTCCATCAGGCTGTCCCACAGCCTATCTGGGTCAATCCGCAAATTTTTCTGAGCCATGCCATCCGCCATCGTCATCCCCTTTGTGCCAAGACTGCAAATTGCGCGCCGCTTCGGTCAATCTCTTTATGGCCCATCACCGCACCTCCAGGGTGCGGCGGTACATGGGCAGCAAAAACGCCTCTGCTGCCTCAAAAAGCACCGGCATCTTCTGCGGCGACAGCTCCGCGATCTGCGGCGCGAAATCGGCGTAATGCTGGGTCGTGGCCCAGATCGAATACATCAGATGGTGCGGGTCCACGCGCGTGATGCGCCCCTCGTCCATCCAGCGCTGCAAAAGCGCGATCTTTGCGTCGAAGATTTCCCGCAAAGGCGCAAAGACCTCCTGTTTGCCCAGAGGCACGCCCAATAGGATCTCTTGCGCGAAAAGCCGGCTTTCCCGTGGATAGGCGCGCGACATCTCCAGCTTGCGCCGGATGTAGGCGCAGACCTCCTCCACCGGATCGCCCGCGTCTTTGAGCAACTCCAGCGGCCCCAACCAGCGCAGCAACGTGGATTTCAAAAGCGCACGGTAAAGCGCCTCCTTGCCCTCGAAGTGATAGAGAAGCCGAGGTGTGGACATGCCCGCGCGCGCGGCGATCTTGTTGATGGAGGCGCCCTTGAACCCGTTGCGCGAAAACTCCTCCAGCGCCGCTTCGAGGATTTCCTCGCGCCGCACCTTCTGGATGCGGGTCGGTTTCTCGGCCGTGACCATCAGGCGCTGAGCGCGGGAATGACGGAGCGGCCATATTCGGCGATGATCTCCTCCTCCTCGCCGTTGTCGAGGTAGATGTTGAACTGGGTGATCCCCACGCTCTCCAACACTTTCAGCTTTGCGATGTGATCGTCAGGCGTGCCCAGCACGGCGAAACTGTCGATGATGTCGTCGGTGATAAAATCGAGGTATGGGTTATCAGACTGGCCGTGCTTGGAGTAATCATAGCCCTTACGATCCTTGATGTAGGCGGTGAGCGAAGGGGGGATATCCTCCCGGTCGGTGCCGTATTTCTCCACGATGTCGGCCACGTGGTTGCCGACCATGGCGGGGAACCAGCGGGTTGCCTCGCGGCACGTGTCCATGTCGCCAAAGAAGGCGGGGGCTGCGGCCATGATCTTGTAGCCCGACATGTCGCGCCCGTTCTTTTCACCCGCTGCAATCGCCTGATCGCCCAGCCATTTGCAGATCGTGGGCTCGGCCACTTGCAGGATCAGCCCGTCGCCCATGCGCCCCGCGCTATCCAGCGCCTTTGGCCCGTAGGCCGCGACCCAGACCGGCAGCTCATAGCCGGTGGCCCAGGGGAACTGGATGGGGTTGGGGACATCGCCGTATTGGCGCTCCTCCCCGCGCACCAGCGCTTTGACCACTTCGATGAACTCATCCATCTTCTTCAAAAGCGCAGGCTTGCGCCCCATCACGCGCACCGCACTGTCCCCGCGCCCCACGCCGATGTCGAACCGGCCGCCAGACTGATGCGCCAGACTGCCAAAGAGCGAGGCGGCGGCGGACCATTCGCGGGTGTTGGGGTTCGTCACGCAGGGGCCAAAGCGCATGGTCTTGGTGTGCTCCATGCACATGGCCATCGCCGGAAAGCTCTCGCGCCAGAGGATGTGGCTGTCATAAAACCAGCAATAGCTGAACCCCGCCTCTTCGGCCTGTGCCACCAGCTTGCGCTGCCGGTCGGGGGCCATCACGCCCTTGAATGTAATGCCAAATTCCATGTGGCCTCTCCTTATACCTTACGTTCCCGGCGCCCAGATCTTCAGCCCCGCGTGGCTGAAGGGCACCGCCTTTGAAATGTTGATGCGAATGAGAATGGGGGTCAGCGCCTCGATGCAGCGCGCGGCCTCCGCGTCGCCTGCGTTGTAGGCTGTGACCCCCAGCTTTTCGACCAGCTCCATGACCTTTTTGCGGGGCGCCAAGCCATTGCCGCAGACCAGCACGTCGCAGTTGATCTGCGCCTCAAGATCATTCAGCGTATGGGCTGAGACGTTGTGCAGCGCGCCCATCACGGGCACCTCAGGCCCGAGGATTGCCTGCGCGGCCTCCGTGGCGGAGCCCTCGGGCGGCATGTCCACTTTCTTGGGATCGCCCTCTTTCAGAGGCACCACGATGTCCACCAGGATCTTGCCTGCAAGCCCGTCCTTGATCGCCTCCAGCGTCGCGTTGTGACCCGACCAGGGCACGGCGAGGATCACCATCTCCTCCGCCTGCGCGACAGCGCCTGCGTTGTCATGCCCGGTGATCGCGGCACTGCCCTCCGGCACAGCTGCGCTCAATTCAGCAGCGATCTCCACCGCGCGGTCCGCATCGCGGGAGCCCAGCGCGACCGGCACCCCGGCCATGGCAAAGCGTTTGGCCAGCCCCTGCCCCTGCGGCCCGGTGCCGCCGATGATGGCAATGGTCATCTGAACATGTCCTCCTTGTGCGCGCGCAGGATGTCCCGCGCGCTTGCCTCTTCCTCTGCCACCCAAGCCACGCCCCGGCACAGCACCAGCGGCGTCTTCGCGGCCTTGGCGATCACCAGGCCGGAGGCGGCGGCAAGCTCATCGCTGAGCGCGGGCTCCGTGACCGAAAGCGCGCGGCCCCAGGCGTCCACCTTGCCCACGTCCGAAGTCTTGGCAGGCACCCGGTACAATCCGATGGCCACGTTGACTTGCCCCAGCCGCCAGGGACGCCCGAAGGTATCGGTGATCACGACGCCCAGCCGCACGCCAAAGCGCGCCTCCAACGCCCGGCCCAGACGCCGCGCGCTGGCGTCGGGGTCATCGGGCAGAGTGATGACCGTCCCGGGTTCGGCATTAGATTCATCCACCGCCGCATTGGCAGAGATGTAGCCCAAACGGTGTTCGCAAATCATCGTGCCTTCGTTCTGATCCGCGCGGCGCCAGGATTTCACGACCCGCGCGGACTGGCGCAGCACCACCTCCACCTTGGCCGGATCCTTGTTCAGCTTTTCGGCATACTCCTGCGCCTCGGGCGAGGCTTTCACCTCGCTGAGCGCGATCACATTGCCCTCCGCCTTGGACACGACCTTATGCGCCAGACAAAGGATATCACCGTCCTGCAGACCCTGCTGCGCCAGACAGTCGCCCAAGACCCGCGCCAGATCATCGCCCGGCTGGATATCCGGAACGCCCGGCACCGCGGTGAGGCTGACAGAAACACTCATGCGCAGGCCTGCGCGATCTGGGGCACCGCACGCATCGCGCGGGTAAGGCAAGCGCTGGTGTCGATGTCAAAACTCAAACTGTCCAGGTCCATCATCCGGGCGCACAGCCCAAGGGCCCGCGCGCTTTGCAGGTGCAACCGCGCCGAATGTGGCCCATATTGAAACGCAATCGCATCAGGGGGCGCGACCAGCAACGCATTGGTGCCCTCATCGGTGGAGGGGCATATCGTGACATCCGCGTCGCTCTCAAGAAGCATCCGCACGTCTGCTGCCAGCGGCGCCGCAAGATCGGCTGGGATCACGCAGAGCCGGTCAAAGCCTTCGGCCACCGCAAATCCTGCGACATGGCCCACGGCTGCGGTCAGGCCCAATTCCCCCGGCTCTTCAATCACCCGCACATCAAAGCGCCGCGCTAGCGTCGCCGCACGGCTGCTGCCCGTCACGACCGACAAGGTGGCCCCGGCCTGATGGGCCACCGGCACAAGCATGTCCAACGTGCGGGTGTAGATGAGCTCCACGAACCGTAAACGCGCCTGCGGGCTCAGCTCCCCCGCGAGCCGGGTCTTGGCGCGCGCGGGATCTTTCATGGGCACGGTGATCAACGTCCCACTCATGCCGCTGTCTCCTGCCACGCGCTTTGAAATGCTGTTACCAACTCGCCTGCCAGTCGCGCCTTTCCAGCGGAGTCTGGCATCATGATATCGGTGACTTGAGCCTGCATGCCCAGCGTCTCGATTTCGGACACATGCGTTTGGTCGGCGGTGTCAATGACCATCACATCCGCCACACCCCGATAGCCTTCCGCCAAGCCGACGGCATCCGCGCGCAGGCCCAAGGCCTGCATCATGCGATCCGCAGGCCCTTTGACCACGCGTCCCGCAATCAGCGGCGAGACCGCGTAGACCGGCGCGGCGGCCCGGGTGAGGTTTTCGGTGATCCCGGTTATGCCCAGGATGGGCGCGATGCTCACCAGCGGGTTGGAAGGCGCAATGACGATCAGATCCGCCTCAGCCAGCGCGGCAAGCGCCGATTGCGTGGGCCGCGCGTCAGTCAAGCCTTCGATCCGCAGCGCCTCTACCTCCGGCTTGCACTGGTGACGCACGAAATACTCCTGAAAGGTCAGCCAGCCCTCCGCCACCTTGACCCGCGTTTGAACACGGTCGTCCGTGGGCAAGAGGATACGGGGCTTGACCCCAAAGGCCTGCGCGATGTCGCGGGTGATCTCGGACGCACTGTCGCCCCGCCGCAGCCGCTCCGTCCGCCAGATGTGCAGGCCAAAATCCCGGTCGCCGAGAAACATCCAGGTCTCAGCACCCAGATCCCCCAGCATGTCGAGCGCGCGGCGGCCCTCGTCCGCGAGCCCCCAACCCTGATCGCGGTTGATCCGGCCCGACAGGGTGTAGAGCATCGTGTCAATGTCCGGGCTGACCCAGAGGCCGTGAAACTCCTCATCATCCGCCACATTGCCGATCACCGTCAGGTCCACGTTGTCCAAAGCGGCGAAACCTTCCGCCATTTTGGCCCCGCCGACACCGCCGGCTAGCAGTGTGACCCGGATCACCGCGGCACCTCCGGGAACATCTCCAAGAACTGCAGCGGATCTGCCTCGCGCGCGACCAGTGGCGCGAGCTCCTCGGGATCGTGATGTTCAAAGACCTCGACCGGCTGATACACCGTGTTGCGCCGCATCGGCACGCGACCTGCGGCGCGGATGATCTGGCAGAGCTCCAGCGCCGTGATCTCTTGCCCATGAGCAGAGCCCGCGGCGCGAGAGATGCTCTCATTCATCAGCGTGCCGCCCAGATCATTGACACCGCGCTGCAACATCTGTTGCGCGCGCGCGGCCCCCAGCTTGGTCCAGCTGACCTGAATGTTGTCGATGAAGCCATGCAGCATGATCCGCGATACCGCATGCATCAGATCAACCTCTTGAACGGTGGGACCGGGCCGCACTTCACCCGGGTTCTGGGTGTAAAGCGGGCTCTCGGTGTGCACGAAGCTGAGCGGCACCAGTTCGGTAAATCCCCCCGTGTCGCGTTGGATGTCGCGCAGCCGCGCGATATGCGCGGCCCAATGCGCGGGCCCATCCACATGGCCATACATGATGGTGGCCGTCGTGGGCATGCCCACATCATGGGCGGCGCGGATGATCTCTTCCCAGCGGTCCGCGCTCAGCTTGTTCTTGGTCAACTTCTGGCGCACATCCGTGTCGAGAATTTCCGCCGCCGTGCCGGGCATGGAGCCCAGCCCGCAGTCGCGCAGGTCCGCGATGAAATCGCGATAGGACATGTTGGATTTCGTGGCACCGTACCAGATCTCAAAGGGCGAAAAGGCGTGGATGTGCATCCCCGGCAGCGCCGCTTTGATCGCCAGCACCAGATCGCGGTAATAGCTCCCCGCCATCTTGGGATGCAGCCCGCCCTGGATGCAGACCTCCGTGCCGCCCCGGTCCCAGGCTTCTTGCGCGCGCGCGACCACCTGGCCTGGCTCCAGCCACTCCGCGCCCGCGTCCTCGCGGCGCTTGGCAAAGCCGCAGAACCGGCAACCCATGTAGCAGATGTTGGTGAAGTTGATGTTGCGGTTGACGACAAAGCTCACGCGGTTGCCGTTGGCGCGCTCTCTCAACGCATCCGCTGTGGCGTAGATCGCGACCCGGTCAGCTTCCCTGCCTGCGTCCCGACACTCAAAGAGCTTGCGGCCTTCGTCCCGCGACACCTCCCGGCCCAAAAGCGCGCGGTTCAAGATGCGCCAAGCGGGGCGAGAGGCCGCTTCCAGCGCGCTTTGCAGCTCCACCGTGCGGCGACGGTCGAAGTTGCGCGAGCCGTCTGTCACTGCGCCGCCTCCAAGGTCTGCTGCCGCGCAAGCCCGTCGCCGCGAGCCATCGCGCGAATGCGGCCTGCAAGCGCAGGCTCGATGTATTTCTCGCGCGCCTCGATAAAGCGCGGATAGATCGTCAACCGCTCGGCCAGGTCATAGCCCCCGCGCGCGCAGCTTGCGGCAAGGTCGCGGATCTCTGGCCAATCGTGCTGCGGGTTGATGAAATCTATCGTCACCGGACTGATCCCGCCCCAGTCGTTGATCCCCGCATCAAGATAGGCCGCGTGACGCGCGTGCAGGTTGGGTGGCGCTTGCAGGCTGATCTCAGGGTCCAAAATGATGCGCGCCGCTGCAATCGTGCGCAGCATGTCATCGAGGCTGGGCTCAGGATGCTGCGCCATCTCGATATCCGGCTTGCGCTGGAAGTTCTGGATGATCACTTCCTGAATGTGCCCGTGGCGCGCGTGAACAGCGTTGATCGCCTCCAGCGCCGCGATGCGTTCGTCCCAAGTCTCTCCGATCCCGATGAGCAACCCGGTGGTGAAGGGCACGCGCTGTTCTCCCGTCCGCTCCAGCGTGCGCAGCCGCTGCACCGGCAGCTTGTCGGGGCAGGCATAATGCGGCCCGCCCTTGCGCGCCAAGCGGCGGCTGACGGTTTCCAACATCATGCCCATGGAGGCCGCGACCGGTTTAAGCCGTTCGATCTCTGCTTCGCTCAACGTGCCCGCGTTCACGTGCGGCAACAAAGATGTCTCCGACAGCACCAGCACGCACATGTCCGCCAGATAGTCGGTCATGCGCGCGTAACCCAAGCGGGCCAGCCCCGCGCGCGCACGCACGTAGCGCTCTTCCGGCTTTTCACCGAGGCTAAAGAGCAGCTCCTTGCAACCCTTCGCCTCGCCCCGGCGCGCCTCCGACAGCACCTGCTCCGGCGTCATGATCCGCGCGGCGGGATCATCCGGATGCTTGACGAAAGTGCAGTAGCCGCAGGTATCGCGGCACATGTTGGTCAGCGGCACGAAGACCTTGCGAGAATAGGTGATGGTGCGGCCCCACTGCGCATCCCGGATCGCGGCCGCGCGGCGCATCAGCTCCTGCGTCGTTTGCCCCTGCATCATCTGACGTCGCGCACCCCTGCCCGTTCCCAAATGTGAGCCTCATGCACCACGCCCGCTGCTGTCAATGAATTTTTACCCATTGGTAAAAATGCTGGGATCTGCAGCAGCCCACTGCCTGCTTTTTGGCAGTACGGGATGCGCGGGCTTGCTTTGCGCCGGTTTTCCTGTTTCGCTTCCGCTCAAGGGGAGAGTGACACGGGGGCACGCATGTCAAAGCAAGGCGAAATCGTTCTGGATATCAAGAACCTGTCCATTGAGCTGCCTGCGGGCGCGGACAGGAAATACGCGGTGGAAGATGTCTCCATCACTTTGCGGCGGGGCGAGATCCTCTGCGTCGTGGGTGAATCGGGCTCCGGTAAATCCGTGATGACCAGCGCCATCATGAACGATGTGCCCGGACGGCTGAAGATCACCTCGGGCGAGGTGCTCTTTGACGGCCAGGACGTGCTGCACATGACGCAGGCCGAATTGAATGAGATGCGCGGCGCGCGCATTTCAATGATTTATCAGGAGCCCATGGCCGCGCTGAACCCCGCGATGAAGATCGGCCGCCAGGTGGATGAGGTGTTCCAGCTGCACCGCCCGGAAATCGCAGCAAGCCAGCGCAAGGCGGAGACGCTCAAGCTGCTGGAGCAGATGAAACTGCCCGAACCGCCGCGCATTTATGACAGCTATCCGCACCAGGTATCGGGCGGGCAGTGCCAGCGGATCGTGATCGCGATGGCCTTGGCCTGCAAACCGGACGTTTTGATCGCGGATGAACCTACGACGGCGCTTGATGTGACCACGCAGGCGGAAATCCTGCGCCTAATCAACGATCTCAAGGAGGTCTATGACAACGCCACGATCTTTATCACCCATGACTTTGGCGTGGTGGCCGATGTGGCGGACCGGGTGGCGGTGATGTGCTGGGGCAAGCTAATCGAAGAGGGTCAGAAAGAGCAGATATTGATGGAGCCGGAGGAGCCCTACACCCAGCTTCTGGTGGACGCGATGCCGCTTTTGGAGACCACGCGCACGCCTGATCTGACCCGCAATGACCCCCCGGTGGTGGAGGTCAAATCCCTGCACAAGATCTACGGCGAAGGCGGCGCGAAACAGGTACACGCGCTCAATGACGCGGATTTTGTGCTCCGCTCGGGCGAGACGCTGGGCGTGGTGGGCGAATCCGGGTCGGGCAAATCCACGCTGGCCAAGACGCTCATCCGCCTGGAAGAACCCACAGACGGCGCCGTGATCATCAAAGAGACGGACTTCTTGGGGCTCAGCGCCAACGATCTGGTGCGCGCGCGCAAAAACATCCAGATGATCTTTCAGGACCCCTACGGTTCCCTTAATCCCTCCCAATCAGTGGAGTTCATGGTGACGCGCGGGCTGCAGCTGCAAGGCGTGTCCGCAGCCGACGCCCGCGACCGCGCGATTGAACTGTTGGAACAGGTGGGCCTGGGCGAGCGCGCGATGAAGCGCAAGCCGCGCAACTTCTCGGGCGGTCAGCGCCAGCGTATCGGGATTGCCCGCGCGCTTTCCATGGAACCGGATGTGGTGATCGCGGATGAAAGCGTCTCCGCGCTTGACCTGTCGGTGCAAAAGCAGGTGCTGCGGCTGATGAACGATCTGCAGGACAAGTATAAGATGGCCATCATCTTCATCACCCATGATTTGCGGGTGGCGGCGCAGATCTCGGACTACATCACGGTGATGGAAAAGGGCGTGATGGTGGAGTTTGGCCCGGCTGATGATGTCTTCAACACCCCGAAACACCCCTACACCAAGCGGCTGCTGGATGCCGCCCCCGGACGGGACTGGCATCCGCCGCGTTTGACCGTGGAAGAAGCCGACCGCATCGCGGCCTCCATCCAGCGCGGCTGAAGCGGACAAAGCTACATCAAGTTACGAAACACACATTCGCGACGCTGACATCCGCATCGAATTCCCGCCCGATGGCGAGGACTCCGATCCGCCGCAAAAGCCGGGGATTGAAGGGTAGATCCGTGCGGTTTGGTTCAAAGGCAGCGAAGGGCAGCGTTACTTTCGTCCAGTCCCCCGGCGCGTCAAACACCGCGCGATAAGACTGCCAGGGGCGGCTCAACTCCGTGGTGCGGAGCCCGACATGATAGCGCTCTCCATTGCCCCGCACCTCCATCGACAGCCCGGTAAACCCGCTTGCATCCAGCGGCGCGTCCTGCCCGCCAAGCCCCGCGGCCATCTGGATAAAACCGCCGTTGTTGTCGAGGCTCACGCGCCCAGTCAGGCGCATCGCCTCGCGCGCCCCATCGCGCGAGGGCGTGATCTGACCGGTTGAAACACCGCCCATCACGGTGTCAGCAACGTATCTCCAACTGGGATTGAGCGGCTGGCAAGTCATCGCACCGGCTCCTTTGGGTAAAAACAAAAGCGCAGGCAAAACGCCGAGGAAAATGCGCCTGCTCAGTAGTGTGTAAGCGGGCGGTTTGCGCTGTGTCATTGGCGTCCTTCTCATACCGCGCAAGTTAGGGCGCATCCGATGGCATGCCAGCGCCACGGTGATCCAGGCCTTGGGCTTGCGGTGCGGTTTTGTCCTGTGCAACCTCAAGGAACACGCGCTTGCGCAAAACGGAGCACTTAGGCCCATGACCCAAACCGCGATTCCCTTTCTCTTCATGCGCGGCGGCACATCGCGCGGCCCCTACTTCAACCGTGCCGATCTGCCCCAGGACCGCGACGCGTTGGCGCGCGTGCTGGTGGCGATGCTGGGGGCGAACCACGCCCATAATATCGACGGGATCGGCGGCGGCGTGACGGTGACCACGAAAGTCGCGATGCTGTCGCTCGCTGAAGAAGACTGGGCCGACATCGATTACTTTTTTGCCCAGGTCAGCGTCGCGGATGGGCAGGTGGATTTCCGACCAACCTGCGGGAACATCCTGTCAGGCGTGGGGTGTGCAGCGATTGAAATGGGGTTGGTGAAAGCATCGCTAAACGAAACGAGTGTCAAGATACGCGCGGTAAACACCGGGGCGCGGGTGGTGGCACGGGTCCAAACACCAGACGGATCCGTACAGTATGACGGCACAGCTCAGATCGACGGCGTGCCCGGCACAGCCGCACCCGTTCAGCTTGATTTCATGGACACCATCGGGGGGGCAACGGGCGCGATGCTGCCCACGGGCAATCTCAGGGACAGCTTTGATGGCATAGAGGTCACCTGCATGGATGTCGCCATGCCGATGGTCATCGCGCGCGCTGAGAGCTTTGGCCTGACGGGGCAAGAAAGCCGCGATGCACTGGATGCAAATACGGAGTTTTTCGCCGCGATAGAAGCCGTGCGCCTGCAGGCGGGGGCGGCGATGGGCATGGGGGATGTGAGCGCCTCGGTCACGCCAAAGTTCGGCGTGTTGGCCCCGGCAGCGCAGGGCGGCACGGTCGCAGCGCGCTACTTCATGCCCTGGCGCACACATCCCACCATGGCCGTGACGGGCGCGCAATGCCTGGCCGCTTGTCTGCTGACCCCCGGCACGGTGGGCGAAGGGCTCGCGCAGCGCAGCGATGAGCGGCCCGCGAAGGTCACGTTGGAACACGCCAGCGGGATGATCGACGTTCTGGTGGATTACGCGCTGACCCCCGACGGGATAGACCTGCACTCCGCCGGGCTGATCCGCACCGCGCGGCTTCTGGCGCGGGGCGAGGTGATGGTGCCGCGCGAGGTGTGGACGCGATGAAGGTCCACATCCTCGACGATTGGTTCGACACGCTGCGCGGGCTGCCCTGCTATGCCAAGTTGGCAGGCCACGACGTCACCGTCTGGACGGACCACGAACCGGGGCCGGAGCCGCTCGCCGCGCGGGTGCACGACGCGGAAGCGCTGGTGCTTTTTCGCGAGCGCACCAAGATCAGCGCGGACCTGCTCGCGCGCCTGCCCAACCTCAAACTGATCAGCCAGCGCAGCGTCTATCCTCACATCGACGTGCCGGCCTGCACCGACAATGGCGTGCTCTTGTGCTCCAACATGCATGCGGGCGCGCCCTCTTATGCAGCGGCGGAACTGACGTTGGGCCTCATCCTCGCCAGTTTTCGTCAGATCCCACAGCAGGCGGCATCCATCCGTGCGGGCACTTGGCAGATGGGCGTAGGCCGCACATTGAGGGGCCGCACGCTGGGGCTCTACGGCTATGGCCGCATCGCCAAAGCGGTTGCGGGCTATGCCGAAGCGTTGGGCGTGAACGTGCAGTGGTGGTCCTCCGAGGCAGGCCGCGCCAGGGCACGCGCGGATGGAGTTCGCGTCGCCGACAGCCGGGAGGCGTTCTTTGCCACCTCCGATATCGTGAGCCTGCACGTCCGGCTCAAACCCGCGACGCGGGGGCTGATCACCGCCGAAGACCTTGCCGCGATGGCCCCGCGCAGCCTGCTTGTGAACACCTCCCGCTCCGGGCTGATCGCGCCCGGCGTGCTGGAGGCGGAGATCAGGCGGGGGCGCATCCATGCGGCGGTCGATGTGTTTGACACCGAGCCCTTGCGCGACACAGCTGATGTCCTGTTAACCCATCCCAACGTGCTGCCCACGCCGCACATCGGCTATGTGACGGAAGATGAGTTCGACCTCCAGTTCAACGACATCTTCGATCAGGTGAACGCCTTTGCCGCAGGCGCGCCCATTCACATGATCAACCCGGAGGTCTGGGACGGCACCGCCTGAAACCCGCTGATCTTCAGCCGGTCCCAAAGACCCGCGCCGCAATCGGCGCGCCAAGGATCACCACAACCATCCGAAAGACGTGGTGGGCGATGACAAAGGCCACGTCCGCCCCCGCGATGAGCGCGAGCACCGCCATCTCCGCCTGCCCGCCCGGCGCGAAAGCCAAGAGCGCCTCCATCGGCGGGGCAAGCTCCAGCAGGTAGATGAACTCCACGAAGATGGCCGTGAGCACCAACAGGATCACGCAATAGCCCAGTGCCGCCGTCACGTCCCGGCGCACCTCCGCGCCTGTGACGCCCGCGTATTTGCTGCCCACCGTCAGCCCGATGAAGAACTGCGCGGCCCAAATCGCCTCCGCCGGGGGGCGGTGCTGCAACACCCCGGTGAGCGCCAGGATCGCGGCCAGCAGCATCGGGCCCAGGATGGAGGCCCCGAACATGCCCAGCCGCCGCGCGATCTGCCAGCCCGCGAGGCCTGCAAACACCATCAGCGCCAGTTGTGTGCCCGGCAGGCTGGTCGCGGGCGCGCCTGGCGGATTGGACAGATCGGTGCCCCAGTACCCCTCCATGATGAAGGGCAGCGCCACCACGATGACCATCACCCGCGTGGCGTGGATGAGCGAAAGCGCGCGCACGTCCCCGCCCGCCTCCTCGCCAAAGATCAACATGTCCTGCAACCCGCCGGGCATTGAGCCGTAATAGCTGGTGGCAAAGTCAAAGCCCCAGAGCCGCTGGAAGTAGGGCACGCCGAAAAGCCCGATCAGAAAGACCATCACCGGCACCAGCAAAAGCGTGCTCCACATGGCGGCCATGGTGGCCACCAGCGCGGTGGTAAAGGTGGCCCCGATGGCAACCCCCAGAATGGTCCGCATGCCCTGGTTGAGCGGCCCGTAGCTTTTCAGCGGCACGCCCGCGAGCGCGGCACCCAGGCAGGCAAAAAGCGGCCCCAAAAGCCAGGGCAGCGGCAGGTCGGCCAGATGAAAAGCCCAGACGCCGATGCCTGCCACAGCATAGGTGATGGCAATGGCGATCACCCCCGCATCACCCGTAACCGGTAGCGCAGCGAGGTCTGCAAATGCGCCTGCGCCGCAGCACCCGCGGCGGCGGCATCGCCCGCGCGGATGGCCGCGATAATCTCCGCGTGTTCGCCCGTGACCACCGCGATGCGCTGCGCGTCCACCAGCGTCGTCGGTCCCAGCAGCAGCAATGCGTTGTTCATCGCGCGCGCCGCGTCAAGCAGAAACCGGTTGCGCGCGGCGCGGTAGATCGCTTCGTGAAATTTCTGATTGATCGTGGCGGCAAGGGCCGCGTCGCCGGGCACCTCAGCCAATTCTTGGTTAAGCGCGTCAAGCTCATCGACCTCTGCCTCGGCGGCGTGTTTGGCCGCCATCTCCGCCGCCGTGCGTTCCAGCACAAGCCGCATCTCGTAAAGCTCCACCACCTCCGTCTGGCTGAGCGAGCGGATCACCGCGCCAATGCGCGGGCGATGTTCGATGATCTTCTCCGCCTCCAGACGCCGCAATGCTTCGCGCACCGGTGTGCGCGACAGCGACAGGCGATGGGCAACCTCCACCTCGCGCAGGCGGTCGCCCGGCTGATACTCGCCTGCTTCGATGGCTTTCATCAGGGCTCTAAACGCCGCAGAGCCCTGTGAAAGCTCTGTCGTGTCCGTGCTCATGGCCAGCCCCTTGCAAATTGTATCCTGATGGATACAAGAAGCCTAAACGGAGGAATTGAAGATGTCAAAGCAGGTGATCGTCGTCGGCTCGGGCAATGCAGCGCTTTGTGCGGGCATTGCGGCGCTTGAAGCGGGCGCGCAGGTGCTGATGCTGGAAAAAGCGGATGCAGCATTGGCGGGCGGCAACACCAAATACACCGCTGGCGCGATGCGCTTTGCCTATGACGGCGTGCACGATCTGATGCCGCTGCTGAAGGACCCGGATGACCCCCGGCTCGCCGTCACCGACTTTGGCGGCTACACGCGAGCGAAATTCGGTGAGGACCTGTTGGGCTTTAACGGCGGACGCCCGCTGTCGCCCGAACAGGAGCGGCTGATTGGCCAATCGCTGTCCGCGATGCAGTGGCTGGGCGAGAAGGGCGTGAAATTCGAGCCGATTTACAGCCGCCAGAGCTTTGAAAAAGACGGGCGGCACGTGTTCTGGGGCGGGCTGACCCTGGCGGCGGAGAACGAGGGCGTGGGGCTCTTCGACATGGAATTGGCCGCTTTCGAAAACCTGGGGGGCGAAATCCGGTATAACGCGGGTGTGACCGGGCTTTTGACCGAAGGCAGCCGCGTCACTGGCGTTCGCGTGGGCGAAGAAGAGATCGCAGCCGATGCCGTGATCCTCGCCTGCGGCGGGTTTGAGGCCAGCGCGCAGATGCGCCGCGAGCTGATGGGCGGGCACTGGGAGAAGGCCAAGGTGCGCGGCACGCCGATGAACACCGGCGACGGGATGGTCATGGCCAAGCCGTTAGGCGCGCAAAGCTACGGGTTGATCGAGGGCTGTCATGCCACGCCAATGGACCTGCACATGGCCGATTACGGGGGGCTCGACCTGCCAGCGGGCGAGCGCAAGAACTACCGCAAGATATGCTATTTCCTGGGTGTGATGCTCAACGCGGATGGCCAGCGGTTTGTGGATGAGGGCGAGAATTTCCGCAACTACACCTATGCGCAGTTCGGCAAGGCGGTGCTGGAGCAGCCCGGACATTTCGCCTGGCAGATCTTCGACGCGAAGGTCGATGACCTGCTCTATGCAGAGTACCGTTTTCATGACGCGCATTTCGTGCAGGCCGATACGCTGGAGGAGCTTGTGGGCAAGCTCGATGGCGTGGACCAAAGGGCCGCGCTTGCCACGCTGGAGGCGTTCAACGCAGCGGTTGATGAGGAGGTCGATTTCGACCCCACCGCGCTTGACGGCAAGGGTACGCCGGGGTTGGCACTGCCCAAATCGAACTGGGCGCAAAAATTCGATACGGGCCCCTTCAAGGCCTATCCGGTTACGGGCGGGATCACCTTTACCTACGGCGGTCTGAAAGTATCGGAGGCGTGCGAGGTGCTGGACGAAAGTGGCAGCGCGATCCCGGGGCTCTATGCCGCTGGAGAGATGGTCGGCGGCGTCTTCTTCGAAGGCTACCCCGGCGGCTCCGGCCTCACCTCCGGCGCTGTTTTTGGCCGCGCGGCAGGGGAGAGTGCCGGTCAGGCATGAGAATGCTGATGCGTTGAGGATTGCTGTTTGGAACAGAACCAGCTTTTCAAATCGCGTGCCTTATAGGTGGTTATTCCGTCAAGAAGCGCTTGGGCTATTAAACCCGTCAAATCGAAACCTAAAACACACCGCTCCCTTCAAAGCACCCGCCCAACAGGCACTGTTGGGCTGCGCCGTCCCGCCCCCGTCACGCCAAAGGCGTGCTTGCAGCACGACGGGCGGCGCATCTGCGCCACCCCGCGGGTCGGCGCATGAACGAATGACGTTCATGTCTTAGGTTTTGGTTTGGCGGCTTCGGCAGCGGAGTCGAGACTGAGGACAGCCTGACAGCTCAGGTTTTACCCCCCGTGCCGTTTCAGAGCGCATTCCCTTCGCAAATTGCGATTCACCGAACGTCCCCGCCGTGTAGTCTGCCGCAGACCCAGACACCCAGACATTGGACAGACCCCATGAGCGACCTCAAAGCCCAGCGCGACGCCTCCCTTGCCGCAACCAAAGCGGGCCCGCCCGCGCGGACGGTGAACCCGTTTTTCGGCGTGGGGCCCATTTCTGACGTGATCCCGGACGAAGCGGAGGGGCGGATCAACCGCTCTGCCTTTGATCGCTGGCTGGAGGACACCTACCGCAAGCGCGACGATAAGGGGCGCGATCTGGGGCCCTTTACGACCGCTGAAATCGGGCGCTCGATGCACCGGGGCACGCCTGCGGATGCGATCCTGCGGGACATGATGTTTCACATGCATCGCTATTTTGGCTTTCCAAAGGAAAACCCCATGGCCGTGGGTCTGGGTGGCGGACACAGTGGCTTCACGGTGGCGATCATGCACCTGATGAACCCCAATCTTGAAGGCCAGCGCGTCTTCATCGACACCCCGCGCCCGGAGACGGAAGCCGCCACCAAAGGTGGCTTTTTCCGGCAGAGCTGGGGCACGCAAATCCTGGAGCTGCAACAGTTCGCCGCCAACGGTCACGAAGACAAGCTGGTCTTTGCAGATGCCGAAGGCAGCATCCCCTCTGCCGATGCGTTGGAGGAGATGGGCATCACGCTCTTTGT
>JBCCPS010000036.1:0-29344 GCA_039024775.1 Pseudomonadota bacterium | reverse complement strand
GACGGCACCTTTGAAGAGGTGAACGCGCCGCAGGGGCCGCAGGGCCTGCGCCCCAAATGCGCCAATGGTCCGCTGGGCGAGGGGGCGGTCTGCCTCAAGGAACGCCAGATTGAGACATTGCCGGGCGGGACCAGCCACAAGGTCCTGAACGTCGGGCAGGATTTCTTTGACAACACCCGCGTGTTCCGCGTGCCGGAGGGGGAGTACTTCTTCATGGGGGACAACCGCGACAATTCCAGCGACAGCCGCAATTTCGGCGTGGGCGGCGTGGGTTTCGTGCCGTTCGAAAACCTCATTGGCCGCGCGGACCGGGTGATGTTCTCCTCCGCCGGGCGGTCGATGCTCTATTTCTGGACCTGGCGGGGCGACCGGTTCTTTGAGAAGATCGAGTGAAGCTGAGCGGGGATCTGAAAGCCTTTGAGGGGCGCATTGGCCACCAGTTTGCCGAACCCTCGCTGCTCATTCAGGCTGTCACCCATGCATCCATGTCCTCCGGCTTGCGGGTGGACAACCAGCGGCTGGAGTTTCTGGGCGACCGTGTGCTGGGGCTGGTGATGGCTGAGGCGCTTTTGGCGCGCGATCCGGCGGCCAGCGAGGGCCAGCTCGCGCCGCGGTTCAACGCGCTGGTGCGCAAGGAGACCTGTGCGGATGTGGCGCGGGAATTCGATCTGGGCAAAGTGCTCAAGCTGGGGCGGTCGGAGATGCTGTCGGGCGGTCGGCGCAAGCAGGCGCTCTTGGGCGACGCGGTGGAGGCGGTGATCGCGGCGGTCTACTTAGACGGCGGCTTTGACGCGGCGCAAGCGCTGGTGCTGCGGCTCTGGGGCGCGCGGCTGGACCGGGTGGAGGAGGACGCGCGCGACGCCAAGACCGCGCTGCAGGAATGGGCGCAGGCGCGCAAACTGCCGCCGCCGCGCTATCTGGAGACGGCGCGGGAAGGGCCGGATCACGCGCCGATGTTCACGATTTCGGCGCGGCTGCAAAGCGGACAGGAGGCCAGTGCGAAGGCCGCCTCCAAACGCGCGGCGGAACAAGCGGCGGCGCAGGCGTTGTTAAAGGAAGTGGGCGCATGACGACCTATCGGATCAGGCCGGAGACGGCGATGGAAGGCGCGGCCCTTCGGGTGCTCACGGAAACGGCGTTCAGGCCGATGCGGTTTTCCGACGACACGGAGGGTGCCGCACTCGACGCGATGCGCCGGGACGGGGACCTCGCCCTGTCGCTGGTTGCGGATCAGGATGGCCCGGTAGGCCATGTCGCGCTCTCGCCCGCAACGGTCGGCGGGCAGACCGGCTGGTATGGGCTCGGCCCGATATCGGTGCATCCCGACCATCGGCGCCGCGGCGTAGGCTCCGCGCTGATGCGCGAGGCCATCGCCTGGGCCCGTGCGCGCGCCGCGAAAGGTGTCGTGCTAGTCGGGGATCCGGCGTATTACAGCCGCTTTGGCTTTGTCGGTGGTCTGAGCTGGCGCGACATCGAACCTGCCTATGTGCAGCACCTGTCCTTCGGGGCCGAACCCCAGGGCGCGGTTGTCTTTGCGCCTGCTTTGGATGCGGCCTGAGATGACGCGGGCCGGATTTGTCGCCCTCATCGGGGAGCCCAACGCGGGCAAGTCGACGCTGCTGAACCGCATGGTCGGCGCCAAGGTTTCCATTGTGACCCACAAGGTGCAGACGACGCGCGCGCGCATTCGGGGGGTCGCGATGGCTGGGCAAAGCCAGATCGTCTTTGTGGACACGCCCGGGCTTTTCAAACCGCGCCGCAGGCTGGACCGCGCGATGGTCGTCGCTGCCTGGGGCGGGGCTGCGGATGCCGACATCGTGGTGCTGATGGTGGAGGCGCATCGCGGCGAGACGGACGGCGTGGCGCGCATCCTGGAGGGACTGGAGGAGATCGCGCAGGGCCGCAAAGTGGCGCTGGCGATCAACAAGATCGACCGGGTGGAAGCGCCCAAGCTCTTGGGGCTGACCAAGGCGCTGAATGAGCGGTTTGCCTTTGCAGAGACCTTCATGATTTCGGCTGAAAAGGGCCACGGGGTCGAGGTGCTACGCGACTGGCTGGCGGGCGAGGTGCCGGAGGGACCCTGGCTCTACCCCGAAGATCAGATCGCGGATCTGCCGCTGCGGATGATCGCGGCGGAGATGACGCGCGAAAAGCTGACGCTGCGGCTGCATCAGGAGTTGCCGTATCAGCTGACCGTGGAGACCGAGAGCTGGGAGGAGCGCGCGGATGGATCGGCGCGGATTGACCAGTTGATCTACGTGGCGCGCGACGGGCACAAGGGCATCGTGCTGGGCAAGAAGGGCGAGACCATCAAGGCGGTCAGCCGCGCGGCGCGCGAGGAGCTGGAGGAATTTCTGGGCCGGCGGGTGCATCTGTTCTGTCAGGTGAAGGTGCGGCCAGGCTGGCTGGAGGAGGCGGAGCGCTATTCCCAGATGGGGCTTGATTTTGGCGACGGGGGCTAGGACGCCGCGCGACGCTCCTGAGCCGCAAGGGCTCAGGTCGCCCCGCCCGCCGTCCCGTTTTGCGCTTTTGGGTTTGAGTGTTTCTGCGATGATGAAGAGGGTGATGTGTCCCCAAGACTAACCACGCGGTTCTGGGTGGACGCCTATCTGGCGCAATTGCGGCTGGAGGACATTCCAGCCTTTGTCGTGGCGCATGGGGATGACACCGGTGGGGCCGTGCTGGTGAAACTTGCCACGCTGGATGGCCGCGCAATGGTGTTTCAACGCTCTTTCGATCTGCTGAGTGGGGAGCAGGCCTGGGTAGAGCTTGCCTCCGGCGCGGAGCCGGAGGTGGATACGGTGATCACCCGACAGCGTGGCTTTGATCCCGACCTCTGGGTGATCGAAGTAGAGGACAAGGCGGGGCGGCATTTGTTGGACCGCGCGGGGCTGGCCTGATGGAGTGGCGCGGGCAGGGCATATTGCTCTCCGCGCGCAAGCACGGTGAGACGGCGGCGATCATTGAGGTCTTTACGCCCGAGCAAGGGCGCCATCTGGGCGTTGTGCGCGGTGGCACCAGCCGCAAGATCGCGCCTATCCTGCAGCCAGGCGCGCAGCTTGATGTAGTCTGGCGCGCGCGCCTGCCCGAACACATCGGCAGTTTCACGGTGGAGCCCCTGCGCAGTCGCGCCGCGCTGGTGATGGGGGACAGGCTGGCGCTGGCGGGGCTCAACGCGGTCACGGCGCTTCTGTCCTTTTGCCTGCCTGAACGGGAGGCGCATCTCGCCCTTTACCACCGCAGTGAGGCGTTGCTCGATCTCCTGGGACAGAACGATCTGTGGCCGCTCGCCTATCTTCAGTGGGAGATGCGGTTGTTGGAGGAAGTGGGCTATGCGCTTGATCTGTCGGCCTGTGCCGTCACGGGCGCGCGGGAGGGGCTTACATTCGTGTCCCCAAAATCGGGGCGGGCGGTGTCAAAGGAAGGCGCGGGCACCTGGGCGGACCGGCTGCTGCCGCTGCCGCCCGTGATGTTGGGCCAGGGCGCGGCGGAGGACGCGGAAATCGTGCAGGCACTGGCCACGACGGGGTATTTTCTGGAGGCGCATCTGGCGCGGGATCTGGGGGACAGGCCCTTGCCGGAGGCGCGGGCGCGGTTTGTGCACGCCTTCACTCGGCAGGTGTAAACACCAAAAGCGGCGTGCCGTCTTCGGCGGAAAGTACCAATTGGTCGTCGCGGGTCGAAGAGAGCGTCGCCTCCGACAGGGCGGTGAAAAAGGCGGTTTCAAGGGCAAGGTCGGGGCAGGCCCTGCGGGTGGCGGCGATGGGCCCGGTGCCCCACCAGGGATAGGGGATGTCCATGGTTGCGGTATAGCTGTTGCAGGGCGCATCGCCTGCGATCCTGTGCCGGTCGGTGAAGTACAGCGTGGCCGTCGCCGGAAACGCCGCGCCACTGAGTTCTGAAAGCTGCCAAACGCGTTCGCCCGCGCCATACGCGCGGATGGTTTCATCGGGCGTGCAGGCCTCCAGCAGCAGGGGCACGGCCAGAACTGAGGCCAGTTTCACGCCTTGCCCGCGTCAATCACGCTTTGCGCGGCGGTGGCCACTGCCTCATCCAGCGGGCGGAAGGACATGCCAAATACCTCACGCGCGCGGGCGTTGGAGACATCGCTGCGTTTGCCGAGGCTAGGGACGATCTGGCGCAAGGTCGGGTCAAAGACCGCCAGCAAGCGCACCAGCAGATTGGGCGCGCGCCGCGTCACGATGCGCCGGTCGGGGTAGCGCGCGGCAACGGTCTGTGCGATGTCGCTGAACCACAGGAAATCCGCCACCGACAGGATGCGCTTGCCTTCCGACGCGGGCATGGCGATGGCCGCCACGTGCATGTCGGCCACGTCTCGCACGTCTACGGTGCTGAAGCCGAACTGCGGGATCGCAGGATCCTTGGCGGCGAGCACCCTTTCGATGACCTGCAGGGAGGTGCCGTAATGCGCATCCAGCGCGGGGCCCAGGATGAAGCCGGGGTTAATGACGGTGAGTTTAAGCTCTGGATGGGCCTCCGCATGGGTCCAAGCCGCTTGTTCCGCGAGAGTTTTGGATTTGATGTAGGGCGTGATGCCGGGGCCGTTCAGATCCGTCCAGTTGCTTTCGTCAATGCGCCCGTCGCCCGCGTAGCCGCTGACTGCCACGGTGGAGGACGTCAGGATCACACGGTGCACGCCCGCCTCCGTCGCCGCTTTCAAGGCGCGCAACGTGCCGTCCACGGCGGGGCGGATCACCTCGTTTTCGTCTTTGGGTTGGTCGAGCGGGAAGGGCGAGGCCGTATGCATCAGCACATCGCACCCTGCCATCGCCTCCGCCCACCCCTCATCGCGTGCCAGATCGAGCGGCACGAAGCTCAACCGGTCGAGCGCGGCTGCGTCCTTGAGGTGCCCGCGCAACGCATCGCGCACCTCATCTGCGCGGGCGGGGCTGCGCAGAGAGCCGCGGACGGTGTATCCGGCATTCAAAAGCCCAAGCGCGATATGCTTTGCAAGAAACCCGGTGATGCCTGTGAGAAGGACGGTCTGCGACATGTGCGGCTCCTATGCCGCTTTGGTGCGGCTTTACTTGATATGTGGGCGACGCCCCGGCATTCAATCGCTCAGCGCCATGACGGTGTCGATCAGAGCGTCATAGGAGGTACGAATCGCCATGCCGTCTGGCCCATGCAACTGCGGCAGGCCGATGAGCGCGGCAAGGAGCGCATGGGCGAAATCAGGGTTCGCCAGTCCTGCCTCTTTCAGCAGCAGTTTGAGATAGGACAGACGCTGCGCGTCCACCTCTGACAGCGCGGTTTCGACGGTAGGGTTGGCGCGCGCCCAGACCCGTATCGCCGTCTCGGACCGGTCCGCGAGCATTGCGCGACCAAAGGCCCGCAGGCGGTGATCCACCGCCTTTTCCAGTGAAACCGTCTGGGCGAGCTTTTCGAGCGCGGTTTCCTGCCATGCAGCCACGAGTGCCTGATGAAAGTCAGGCAGATCGTTGAAATGCCAGTAAAACGACCCCTTTGACGTGCCGATGCGGCGGCACATCGGTTCCGCTGCGAGCGCGCCGAAACCGTCATCTGCCAGCGCGTCGAGCCCCGCGCCGATCCAGTCCGCTTTCTTGAGCCTTTTAGCCATGGCGCAGCCCTACGCGGGCTGCGCGCGCGGTGCAAGTCACCCCAGGAGCCGGCGCGCGATCACCTGCGCCTGGATCTCAGCGGCCCCTTCAAAGATGTTCAGGATCCGGGCATCGCAGAGCACACGGCTGATTTTATACTCAAGCGCAAAACCGTTGCCGCCGTGGATTTGCAGGCCGTTGTCCGCAGCCGACCACGCAACGCGCGCGCCCAGCAGCTTCGCCATACCCGCCTCGACGTCACAGCGGCGACCTTCGTCCTTTTCCCAGGCGGAAAAGTAAGTGAGCTGACGCGCGATCATGATCTCGACCGCCATCATCGCGAGCTTTGACGCCACGCGCGGGAATTCGATCAGAGATTTGCCGAACTGCTTGCGGTCCTGGGCGTACTGCATGGAGATGTCGAGCGCGGATTGCCCAACGCCTACCGCGCGGGCAGCCGTCTGGATGCGGGCGCTCTCAAAGGTTTCCATCAACTGCTTGAAGCCCTTGCCCTCTTCACCGCCCAGAAGGTTTTCGCCCTTCACTTTGAAATCGTCGAAGTTGAGCGTGTATTCCTTCATCCCGCGATAGCCGAGCACCTCGATCTCACCGCCGGAAATGCCGGGGTCCTGCCAGGGCTCTTCGTCCGTGCCGGGCGTCTTTTCGGCCAGGAACATGCTCAGACCCTTGTAGTTGTCCGTCCCGGGCACTGTGCGGGCCAGCACAGTCATCACCTGCGTGCGTGCCGCATGGGTGATCCAGGTCTTGTTGCCGTTGAGGATCCAGTCTCCGTTTTCATCCTGCACGGCCTTCGTGCGCAACGCGCCCAGGTCAGACCCGGTGTTGGGTTCGGTGAAAACCGCCGTGGGCAGCGTTTCAGCGGAGGCCAGACGCGGCAGCCACTTTTCCTTTTGTTCCTGGGTGCCGCCCGCGATGATCAGCTCTGCCGCGATCTCTGACCGGGTGCCGAGCGAGCCCACGCCGATGTAGCCGCGCGACAGCTCTTCGGAGACCACGCACATCGAAGCCTTTGACAGGCCAAAGCCGCCGTATTCTTCCGGGATGGTCAGACCAAAGACGCCCATTTCGGCCAGTTCTTCGATCACCTCCATCGGGATCAGCTCATCGTTGAGGTGCCAATCGTGGGCGTAGGGCTCCACCTTATCGACCGCATAGCGGCGGAATTGCTCGCGGATCATCTCAAGCTCGTCATCCAGGCCGCTCTTGCCGACGGTGATTTCGGCGGCGTGTTCCTGCATCAGTTCAACCAGCCGGACGCGCGCGGCTTGCGTATTGCCGGACTGGCAAAGCTGCATGACCGCGGGCTCCATCAAATCGCGCTGATCGTCCTGGGACAGGCCCAGGTCCTGCAAGCGCACGATCTCGCCCTGGTTCATCTGAATGCCGCCGTAGACCTGCCAGAGGTATTCGCCAAAGGCGATTTGCAGGATTAGCGCCTCAACCTCGCCAAACTTGCCGTCGGCTTTCAGCCGTTCGGCCCAGTTTTGCATCTGGCGTAGGGACTGGGCGTAAGTAGCGAGCCAGGCAAGCCCGTGCGCCGCGGTCTGATGTGCTTCAACCAGCGAGGGCGACACACGGCCGTTTTCCGTGGTCATTGCCCTGACGGAGGCTGTCGCCTTTTCCGTCAGTCTTTCCACCGGAGGAACGGCAGCTGACGTCAGCGCCAAAAGGTCGTCCAAAAGGACCCCGGGTTCAATACTCCAGTCCTGTCCGTCATGTGCCATGTCGTGGTCCTCTGTCTGTTTGAGGGCGTGCAATAGCCCTTTCGCAGGTGCAGCACAACAAAGATGCGCGCAATTGCGGCATTTTGTTCGATAATTACGCGGCTAAACCGCTTTTGCATGCTGCGGGCCTACAAAACCCACGATCACCACATCATAATATCGTTGAAAAAGCGAGTCTGACGCCGCAATGAACGCCTTGATCAGCCTTGCTTGGCGACTGTCATGCCGGACACATCTTCGATGAAAGTGACGATTCTCGACTTCACATCTTCATCTTTGATTTGCGCAAGAGCGGTCACGATTGCCATGCCCGGGTCCTTCTTCGGGGGCTCATTATTGTTATCATGCAGCCCGTCGAAGAAGAAAGACGGCGGGACATCAAGAATTTGCGCCAGTTCATAGAGGCGGCTCGCAGCGACCCGGTTTGATCCGATCTCGTATTTTTGAATTTGTTGGAAAGACAGGTCCAATTTGCGTGCAACGTCGGTCTGCGACAGGCGTCGCAACGTGCGGATTTCTTTCAATTTACGACCGACATGTACGTCTACGGGATGGGACATTTTAAGGAACCTCTGGTTGAACTATCGTCCCTTGATTGTCGGATTCCTCCTTCCATTCAATTGACTAGTTATTTTCATTTTCAGACTAAATTTATACAGTTAATGAGTGATTTATGTTGCATTGATGGGTGATTTGTTTACCATCTGACAAGATGAAACACGACATGTCCAATGTTGAGAAGGAATTCACGCCGGTGGGGTCGGTGGGCGGCGATACAATACCGCCAGCGCTTTTGTTTGAGATGACACGGTCTTTCGTGACGCTTTCCAGGACGCTGAACCTTAGCCATGCGGTCAAAGAGATGGGAACGACCCGGCAGACCCTGAGGCGGCACATCACCTTGCTGGAAGAGGCTTTGGGCTTTGACCTCTTTACCATAACCGACCGCCGGTACTCTCTGACAGAAAATGCCCTGCGGGCTTTGCCCGTTGCGCAGGAAATCCTGGCCCTTGGCACGCTATGGATCCAGGGCAAGGCCACATCGCATCAAGGGCTTTCGACCCTGGCAGTCGATGACGATGAAGACTGGTTTTTCTATCAGCAACAGCAACCGATGAGCAGCATCTGGGACAGCCGGTCAAAGCTGCTGCGCGCAGCGGTCAGTGCCTGGTCTGCGAGCGGGGGCGAGCTGGAAAGTCCTGAAATGCAGGCGGTGCGACCCTACATGCTGGTCTATCGGGAAAGCCCGAACGGATGGATATGCGTCGAGGTTGGGGAAAGCTCTATCTTCACGCAGTGGTGGGGCTGGGCCAATGCGCGCAGCAGCATCGGCCGACCGCTCAACCAACTACCGGGAGGGGATGAGCTTGCCCTGTTGATGGAAGTGCCCTTGAGGGAAGTGCGCGCGACCCATGGGATGCGCCTCGACCAGGTTGTCACGAAGATGCCCCGCTCAAGTGGCGCGCCGCCGCAGGTGATCGTTTTTGATAGGCTCTTGCTGGGCGCAAGGTTCCCCGACGGAAGCTTTGCGCTGATTTCGGTGGTGGATCGCCCTGGCAGCATAGCTATTGATGGTCTGGAGCCCTCGATCCTGAAGGAGATGCCGGAGGACGTGAAAACAGACTTTTAAGCTTTTTCGCGATTTGCGAGCAATTGCAGCAAAACTGCACTACACTTCGTTGAACATGGTTAACGGAGGGTGCTCATGACGGTCCAATCCATGAACTGCGGGGAGCGGTTCGTGGCACACAGCGCAGAGATTCTTGCAAATTACGGCGTATCTCTGTCTATTGGTCACGATTTTTCCTTATATCGAAAGATCTTAGCGGACGTTCGGCCAGATCACCTGATCGGCATGCCGTTTGACCCGGACATCCACGATCTGACGGGTGAGAGCGCGTTTTGGATACTGGGTCATAACGCAGCTGGTGAGGTGATCCACACGCAAGCGATTCGGATGCTAGACATCGGCGCGTCCCACGTCGGTGACTACTTCCGCCATAACTTCCTCGAATTTCCGCCCCCCGGTGTGAACCTTGACCTCAAGCGCTGTCGCTATCGGGCCGGGCCAGGTGCGATGCGCATGCGGGGGCGTGTCGCCTATCATGGTGAGTTCTGGATTGGCGGAAATGCGGGGGCTTACCGTGGCACGGGCCTGTCCTGCGTGCTGAGCCGTTATGGCTTTTGGCACGCGATCCAGACATGGGATCCCGACCACATTCTCGCATTCATGGTCAAGGCGGTTGCCTTCAAGGGGCTGGCGGAGCGCGCGGGCTGGATGCATACGGAGCCTGGCGCGCTGCGCTGGTTTATCCAGGGTCGCGACGCGCCAGTTGAAGGCTTCATGGCCTACATGGACCGCGAAGACCTGCACTATCTGCTTGATTTGCCGATGTCCGACCTTCTGGAGATGGCGGCATAAGCGCCGCCATGCCCAAGCTTAGCCGATGGCGGCGGCGCGCACGTCGTCGTCGATGAACGGTACGTATTGCGCGAAGTTGTCGGAAAACATCGACACCAGCTTGGCGGCCTGGCGGTCATAGGCCTCCGGATTGTCCCAGGTTCGGCGCGGATCGAGCAGAATGTCCGGAACCCCTTCGACAGAAACCGGCACCTCAAAGCCAAAGTTGGTGTCCTTGCGGTAAGGCACATCCGCCAGATCGCCCTCGAGCGCAGCGGTGAGCAGGGCACGCGTCGCCTTGATCGGCATCCGTGACCCGGTGCCATAGGCCCCACCGGTCCAGCCGGTGTTCACCAACCAACATGTCGCCCCGTGCTGCGCGATCTTTTCGCGCAGAAGGTTGCCGTAGACCTCCGGCCGGCGCGGCATGAAGGGCGCGCCAAAGCAGGTGGAGAACGTGGGCTCAGGTTCTGTCACGCCGCGTTCGGTGCCTGCGACTTTGGAGGTGAAGCCCGACAGGAAGTGATACATCGCCTGCGCGGGCGTGAGCCGCGCGATCGGAGGCAGCACACCAAAGGCGTCGCAGGTCAGCATGATGATGTTCTTGGGGTGCCCGCCCACCGCCTTGGTGGAGGCGTTGGAGATGTAGTGCAGCGGGTAGGCGCAGCGCATGTTGGCGGTCAAGCTGTCGTCTTCGAAATCAAGCTCAAAGGTTTCAGGGTCAAAGACCATGTTCTCGATGATCGTGCCAAACTTGGAGGTGGTGGCGTAAATCTCCGGCTCCGCCTCGGGCGACAGGTTGATGGTCTTCGCATAGCACCCGCCTTCGAAGTTGAAGGTGCCGTTATCGCTCCACCCGTGCTCATCATCGCCGATCAGCGTTCGGTTGGGGTCCGCCGAAAGCGTCGTCTTTCCCGTGCCCGACAGGCCAAAGAAAACGGCCGTATCCACCGGATTGCCGGTGGCGTGGTTGGCAGAGCAATGCATCGGCATGATGTTCTGCTCCGGCAGCAGGTAATTGAGCAGCGTGAACACGGATTTCTTGTTCTCGCCCGCGTATTCCGTCCCGCCAATCAGGATCATCTTGCGGTCAAAGTTCATCGCGATCACGGTCTCAGACCGGCAGTCGTGCTTGGCCGGATCAGCCTGAAAGCTGGGGCAGTTGATGACGGTGAAATCCGCGACGAATTCATCCAGCGCCTCGCGGTCGGGCCGCCGCAGCATGGTGCGAATAAACAGCCCATGCCAGGCCAGTTCGGTGATCATACGCACGTTGATGGCATGGCGCGGGTCCGCCCCGCCCACAAGGTCCTGAACGAAGTAGTCCTTGCCCGCCATATGCGCGATCATGTCGTCATAAAGCGCGTCGAACCCCTCGGGCGACATCGCTGCGTTGTTGTCCCACCATATCGTGTCCGCCACGCTGTCGGTCTTGACCACATGCTTGTCGAGCGGGGAACGCCCGGTGAATTTGCCTGTCGTGACCAGGAAGGCGCCGCCCGTGCCCAACACGCCTTCGCCGCGTTTAAGTGCCACTTCGATCAGCGCGGGTTCCATGAGATTGTAGTGGACATCGCCCAGCCCCGTGATCTGTTGATCCTCAAGGCGGAACGTCGGGTTCACCCGGCCTGCAGTCATTGCGATGTCTCCTGATTTGCGCGTTCAGTGGCGCTCGTTATTGATCCTTGCGGCCTCTTAACATGGCGCTTTTGGGATTGAACAGGTCGCTCACACACAGTTAGCGCCATCACCCCGCACTTTGATGCGGCAGTCCGCTACACATGGCAAAGCTTCGACCTTTAAGCGAATGCCGCCCGCCCAAAGTGAGACAATTTAGCCATTCCTAACCAAATTGTGGCGGAAATGAGACCGTCCGGCCCGCTGATTCGCACTTAGAGATTGATTCGATGGCCAAAACCGGGGATCACTTGGAAAAACGTCAAAAAATGGCAATTGAGCAGGATAAGGAAACAGGCAATGAACAAAATTGCATTGGTTGATGACGACAGGAACATCCTGACGTCCGTCTCCATGACGCTTGAGGCTGAGGGTTTCGAGGTCGAGACGTATAATGACGGGCAGGCTGCTTTGGACGCGTTCAACAAAAAGCTGCCCGATATGGCCGTTCTGGACATCAAGATGCCGCGCATGGACGGCATGGATCTGCTGCAACGCCTGCGTCAGAAAACGGCGATGCCGGTGATTTTTCTGACCTCCAAGGATGATGAGATTGACGAGGTGTTGGGCCTGCGGATGGGCGCGGACGACTACGTCAAAAAGCCGTTCAGCCAGCGCCTGTTGGTGGAGCGTATCCGCGCGCTGCTGCGCCGTCAGGACGCTGTAAGCTCTGGTGACACGGGCGATACCGAAGAGACGAAGGTGATGGAACGCGGCGATCTGCGCATGGACCCGCTGCGCCATGCGGTCAGCTGGAAGGGCAAGGACGTGTCGCTGACCGTGACCGAATTCCTGCTGCTACAGGCGCTGGCCCAGCGGCCCGGTTTCGTCAAGTCCCGCGACCAGCTGATGGACGTGGCCTATGACGATCAGGTCTATGTGGACGACCGCACCATCGACAGCCACATCAAGCGTCTGCGCAAGAAGATGCGCAGCGCGGACGACGAATTCTCCGCGATTGAGACGCTCTACGGCATCGGGTACAGATACAACGAAGAGTGATCCAAGCCGATGGCCTTGGCTGAGAGGAGCTTTGTGCAGGATATGTCTCCCGCCAGGCGGGATGGCGATGTGGTGCTGGGTGATGACTGGGTCGCGCCCAATACCTCGGCCCCCGATGAGATGCGCGCGCGCCGCAACCGGCGCGGGCTGTTCTCTCTGCGCGCCTCTCCGCTGACGCGCAAGATCATCACCTTCAACCTGATTGCCCTGATCCTGCTGGTGATGGGCATCCTCTGGCTCAACAACTCCCGCGATAGCCTGGTGATCCAGCGCGGCGGCGCGCTGGTGGGCAATGCGGTGCTGATCGCGGATGTGATCGAGGCGCAGATCCCCGATGGCGCCCCCGTCAATCTGGCAACGGGCGACGGTGTGGATGCCGCGCAAGCGCTGGCCAAGCTTGACCTGCGCAGCGGGATCGATGTTTTTGTCTATGACCTCAACCAAACCCTTGTAGCCCAGATTGAGGGGGCGGATGCGGTTGCCGCGCCCCAGGAAGGGGGCAGTACGCTGCTCACCGATGGCCTGAGCTGGATTTGGAACCTCCTCGCCACGCCCTTTGGCAGCGGCGCTATGCCCGAAGGCGCCGCGCCCATTGAAGAGCTCTTGCAGGCCCAATTCGAGCCCACGCTGAGCGAGGGCACGATCATCAAGCAGAACACTGATAGCAACGGCGATCTGTTGTTCACGGTGACAACGCCCATCTTGCAGGGCGAAACGCCCGTGGGCGTCGTGGCCATTGCCTCCCCGGCGGGAGAGATCGACCGCCTCGCCCGGGTGGAGCAGGAGCGCGTGCTCCAGATGTTCGTGATCGCGACTTTCCTGTCCATCGGGCTCAGCCTCGTGCTGGCCTCCACCATCGCCAATCCTTTGGCGGACCTCTCTGCCGCAGCGGAGCTGGGCCGTGACCGCAATGCGCGCAAGATGAACCCCGGGCGCATCCGCATCCCGGATCTCACCGCGCGGCCAGACGAGATCGGGCGCCTGTCCGGCGCGCTGCGCGGCATGGTTTCGGCGCTCTACAACCGGATCGACGGGAATGAACAATTTGCGGCCGACGTCGCCCATGAGATCAAGAACCCGCTTGCCTCGCTCCGCTCTGCCGTTGGCACGCTGCGGATGGTCAAACGGGACGATCAGCGCGAAAAACTCTTGGATGTAATCGATCACGACGTGCGCCGCCTTGACCGGCTGGTCAGCGACATCTCCAACGCCAGCCGCCTCGATTCAGAGCTGGTCAAGGAAGAGGAAGAGCCCTTCGACCTGCTAAACATGTTGGGCAACCTGGGGCAGTACCTGGGCGAGGATGCCAAATCCAAGGGCATCGACTTTATCACCGACATGCCAGAACAGCCGATCACCGTGCACGGGCTAGAGGCGCGGCTGGCGCAGGTTTTCGTCAATCTGATCACCAATGCGATCTCCTTTTGCGAGGACGGCGATGCGATCCGCGTCTGGGCCCGCAAGAAGGAAAACCGCGTGCTTGTGGTGGTCGAGGACACGGGCCCCGGTATCCCAGATCAGGCGCTGGGCAAGATTTTCAAACGCTTCTACAGCCAGCGCCCGGAAGAACACTTCGGCAACAACTCCGGCCTGGGTCTTGCGATCTCCAAGCAGATTGTGGAGGCCCATGGAGGTGTCATCTGGGCGGAGAACATTCGCCCGACGGAGGCTGACATCACCTCCGAACCCCTTGGCGCGCGTTTTGTCGTCGGGCTGCCGACCTGATCTGCGCCCTGGGCCAGTGCTGCCATGAAATCCAATGAGACGACGCTGCACGCGACCACTGTGGCAGTGGACGGCAAAGGCGTGCTGATCACCGGCCCCTCCGGGGCCGGGAAATCGACGCTGGCCATCGGTCTCATCGGCCGTGGGGCAGGGCTGGTGGCAGATGATCGCACCCATCTGGAGGTGGAGAAGGGCCGCGTGATCGCACGCGCGCCGCAAACCATTGAGGGTAGGATAGAGGCGCGGGGCGTGGGTCTGATCAAGGTCCCCGCGCATCCGCCTGTGCCGCTGCGCCTCGTCATCGACCTTGCCCAAGAGGAGACAGAGCGGCTGCCCTACGCCCATGTGTCGCATGTGCTGGGGATTGGCCTGCCTTGTCTTCACAAGGTCGACACACCACATTTTCCCGACATTGTGATGCTCTACGTCAAGGGAAACATCTGAAAGACCGTCATGACTGAAGCTGCGGACGCCACGCCCCCAGGGCAACGCCACCTGGTGCTTGTGACCGGGCCGTCCGGTGCGGGGCGGTCAAGCGCGCTCAACGTGCTGGAGGACGCGGGCTTTGAGGCGATTGACAACCTGCCTTTGCGCCTGCTGCCCGCGCTCTTGGACGGGGAGGCGCGGGACGGTCCCGTCGCCCTTGGCATTGATCCACGCAACCGCGACTATTCGGTGATCGCGGTGCGTGATCTGATTGGCCAGCTTGCCGGGCAGGACGATGTGAAGATGGAAGTTCTCTATCTCGATTGTTCGGACGAGGTGCTGCTGCGCCGCTTTTCGGAGACCCGGCGCAGGCACCCGATGGCCGCTAATGACCGTCCCGCGGACGGGATCGCGCGGGAGAAAGAGCTGCTCGACCCCATTCGCGCGATGGCTGACATCCTGATCGACACCTCCGGGCTCAATATCCATCAGCTGCGCGAGGAGGTGGAGCAGTGGCTGGTGCCGGGCGGGCAACACTATCTTGCCGTGTCGATTGAGAGCTTTTCCTACAAGCGCGGTCTGCCGCGCAGCGTGGACATCGTGCATGACTGCAGGTTCCTGCGAAATCCCTATTGGGAGCCGTCCTTGCGCGGGATGAACGGAACGGATGCGGCGGTTGCGGATTACGTGTCCCAGGATGCCCGCTACGCCGCCTTCAGCGAGAAGGTGTTTGAACTCAGCACGCTCTTGCTGCCGGCCTATCAGGACGAAGGCAAATCCCACATCTCCATCGCTTTTGGCTGCACGGGCGGGCAGCACCGGTCGGTCACACTCGCCGAAGATCACGCTTTGCGCCTTGCGCAGGCGGGCTGGCAGGTGTCAATAAGGCACCGCGAGCTGCACCGCCAGCACCCCAAAGAGGTCCAATAGTGATCGGTATCGTGATCGTCGCACATGGCGGATTGGCGCAGGAGTACCTTGCGGCGATCGAACATGTGGTCGGCTCCCAGATGGGCGTCCGCGCGATTGCGATCCAGAAAGATCATGACAGGGCCGCGAAGGAGCGGGAGATTTGCATGGCTGCAGACGCGGTAGACCAGGGCGCGGGCGTGGTGGTGGTGACCGACCTTTTTGGCGGCTCACCCTCCAACCTTAGCCTTTTGGCCTGCAAGCCCGAAGGGCGCCGGATTCTTTACGGCGCGAACCTGCCCATGCTCATCAAACTGGCCAAATCCCGCAAAAAGCCGGTGGCGGACGCGGTCCGCGCCGCGCTGGAAGCGGGTAAGAAGTACATCGACAGCCAGAACGTAAGCGCAACCTAAAGGCCTGAAACGATGGCGGAACTTTCCCTCGAAATCGTCAATGAAAAGGGCCTTCACGCCCGCGCCTCCGCCAAGCTGGTGGAGGTGGTGGAAGCCTTTGACGCCTCCGCAGAGGTGACCAAGGACGGGGTCAGCGCCTCAGGCGACAGTATCATGGGGCTTTTGATGTTGGCAGCCGCCCGTGGAAGCACTATTGACGTGCATACTACCGGTCCGGATGCGGATGCCTTGGCTGAGGCGCTGACGGCCCTGGTCGCTGACAAATTTGGCGAAGGCGCCTGAGCGCGTGACGTGTTCAAAAAGGACATGATGTGGCTGATGACGCAACACCGGTAACGCCGGACGACGTGCCCAAGACGCAAACGCCCGAGGCGCCGATCAAATATGATCGGGCGAGCCTGAGCTATGCCTCCACCTTCGAGGACCCCTGGAAGCGGCGGATGATCTCGGTGATTGAGCTTTTCACGGGCAAGCTCACGATCCTGCGGATGATCCGCAAGTTCGAAAAGCGCGGCGCGCCTACGGGGCAGGCGTTCTGGCGCGCGGCGCTCGACACCATGGGCATTGATCTGACCACCCCGCGCGCGCAGCTAGACCGCATTCCCAAGGAAGGCCCGGTGGTGGTGGTGGCCAACCATCCGCACGGCATGGTCGACGGGATGATCTTTGCCGATCTCATTGGGCGGGTGCGGCAGGACTATCGCATCCTCACCCGGTCGCTGCTGACCTCCATCGACGAGGTCGCGGGCAGCTATATGATCCCGGTGCCTTTCCCCCACGATCCGGACGCGCAGCGCAAATATGTGGAAATGCGCGCCAAAGCGATGACGCATCTCAAGGAGGGCGGGGTCGTCTGCCTTTTCCCTTCGGGCGTTGTCGCCTCTTCGGAGACTTGGTGGGGCCCTGCGGTGGAGGCGGAGTGGAACGTGTTCACCGCCAAGATGATCCGCCGGTCGGGTGCGCAGGTGGTGCCGATGCGCTTTCCCGGGCAGAACTCCCGCGCCTATCAGATCGCCAACAAGGTCAGCCCGATGCTGCGGCAAGGGCTCTTGCTGCATGAGATCGTGAAAAGCTGCAACAAGCCGCAAGCCCCCGTGGTGGGCCATCCTATCGCGGCGGACGAGGTGAGCGACCGGATTGATAATCCGCGGGAGTTCATGGCCTGGTTGCGTCAACGTACGCTGGATTTGAGAAACTGATCCAAAAAGGCGCGCGACGCCGAATTGCCTGCGCCCGTAAGGTTGGCGTCCGTGTGTCAGAGACGCGTGTTAACGCGCCCGACCGTGTGGCTGAGACAGCCCGTATCATTAAAAGCACCCGCCCAACAGGCACTGCCCCGCTGCGCCGTCCCGCCCCCGTCACGCCGGAGGCGTGCTTACAGCACGATGGGCGGCGCATCTGCGCCACCCCGCGGGACCGCGCATGAACTGCTGTCTAAATTGTCTCAAGCACACGGTCGGGCGCGTTAACGCGTAGGCACCGGGCTTTCCCCCCGGTAGTCGTAGAACCCCCGATCCGTCTTGCGGCCCAGCCAGCCCGCCTCCACGTATTTTGTGAGCAGCGGGCAGGGGCGATACTTGGTGTCGGCGAGCCCATCGTGCAGCACGTTCATGATCGCAAGACAGGTATCGAGCCCGATGAAATCGGCAAGCTCCAGCGGCCCCATCGGGTGGTTCGTGCCCAGCTTCATCGCCTTGTCGATGCTATCCACGCTGCCCACGCCTTCATAAAGCGTATAGACCGCCTCATTGATCATGGGCATCAGGATGCGGTTGACGATGAAGGCCGGGAAATCCTCCGCCGTCGCGGAGGTCTTGCCGAGCTTGTCGACCACCGCCTGACAGGCCTTGAAGGTCGGCTCGTCCGTGGCGATGCCGCGGATCAGCTCCACCAGCGGCATGACAGGCACGGGGTTCATGAAGTGAAAGCCCATGAACTTCTCGGGCCGGTCGGTGCGGCTCGCCAGGCGCGTGATGGAGATGGAGGAGGTGTTGGACGTCAGGATGGTGTCCGGTTTCAAGTGCGGCAGCAGGTCTTCAAAGATCGCCTGTTTGACGGTTTCGCGCTCGGTGGCGCTTTCGATGATCAGATCGCATGAGCCCAGGTCCGCGAGCGTGGTAGTGGAGGCGATGCGTGCCAGCGCCGCCTGCCGGTCGTCGGCGCTGATTTTCTCACGCGATACCTGGCGGTCCATGTTCCCGGTGATCGTCTCAACCGCCTTTTTCAGCGCGTCCTCGCTCACGTCATTCATGCGCACGTCGTAGCCGGCAAGCGCCATGACGTGGGCAATCCCGTTGCCCATCTGGCCCGCACCGACAACGCCAACTGACCGGATCTCCATCTGCATCTCCTTGTTCCTGACCCCCACAATAGGGCTGTCAACCGGCGCGCGGCAAGGGAGCGCGGTTGCCTAAAATCAGACGCAAATTGGCGCGTTAAGCGGATGTCAGGGGAATCGGGTGCACGTAAGGCTTGGGTGAAATTGTGAGGTGGGTGAGATGACCTATGATGCGCTAGGGCCGGGGGCCCTGGATTATTTGCCGTGCCGATATGGCGCGTCCAAGCTGATGTTTCGCGGTCCGAAGCGCGATCTTGCGCACCGCTATCTGGCGTTTCTTGGCGGGTCAGAGACCTATGGAAAGTTCATCAAGGAACCGTTTCCGGCCCTTGTGGAAAAGGAGATCGGCGAGGTCTGTGTGAACTTTGGCGCCATGAACGCGGGCGTGGACGTTTACATGCGCGATCCCGCGCTCAAGGATTTCGCCAGTGCGTCGGAGGCGACAGTCGTGCAGGTGCTGGGGGCGCAGAACATGACCAACCGGCTCTATTCAGTGCATCCGCGCCGCAATGACCGGTTTGTCGCGCCCGCGTCGCTGTTGGAGACCATCTATCGCGAGGTCGATTTTTCGGAATTCCACTTCAACCGCCACATGCTGGGCCATCTGCTGATGGTCTCGCCAGAGCGGTTCGAGGCGGTCATATGCGAGCTGCAGCAGGCCTGGGTGGCGCGGATGAAGTCGCTGCTGGGCGCGATTTCGGGGAGGACGGTGCTGCTGTGGATTGCGATGCACCAGCCGCCCGAAGCGGTTGCGGCCGATCAGGCGTCGATGGGGGCCGACCCGCTTTTCGTGACCAAGGATATGCTGTCCCAGATCATCCCGCTGGTCACTGAATACGTGGAGGTCATAGCCTCTGAAGACGCGATCGCGGAAGGGACCAAGGGGATGTACTTTGGTGAGTTGGAAGAACCCGCAGCCGCAGAAATGCCGGGGCCGAAGCTGCACTTCGAAGCCGCTCGGGCGCTGTCCAAGGTTTTGGAAAAGATGATCTGAGGCCGCTTCAAAAAAGGCCCGCCTAAACAGACGGGCCTTTGTCTCGTGTTCTAAACCAGCTGGCTCAGATTTTTTCAAGCAGCTCCGGCACCGCGGTGAAGAGGTCCGCCACAAGGCCATAGTCGGCGACCTGGAAGATCGGCGCTTCTTCGTCCTTGTTGATGGCCACGATGACCTTGCTGTCCTTCATGCCCGCCAGGTGCTGGATCGCACCGGAGATGCCCACCGCGACGTAAAGATCAGGTGCCACCACCTTGCCGGTCTGGCCCACCTGCCAATCGTTGGGCGCGTAGCCTGAATCGACTGCGGCGCGGGATGCACCGACGGCGGCACCCAGCTTGTCCGCCAGCTTTTCGATCAGCGCGAAGTCATCCTCAGAGCCCACACCGCGCCCGCCGGAGACGACAACGCCAGCGGAGGTCAGTTCGGGACGGTCGGATTCAGCAACCTTGTCCTCCACCCAGGAGCTCAGGCCCGGATCACCGGCCGCCGCGATGGTCTCCACCGCCGCGGAGCCGCCCTCGCCTGCCGCATCGAAGGTCGATGTGCGGAAGGTGATGACCTTTTTGGCGTCGGAAGATTTCACCGTCTGGATCGCGTTGCCCGCATAGATCGGACGCTCAAAGGTGTCCGCGTCAATCACCGCGGTGGCGTCGGAGATCACCATCACGTCCAAAAGGGCTGCCACACGGGGCATCACGTTCTTGGCGTCGGTCGTCGCCGGGGCCACGATGTGATCATAATCGCCCGCAAGCGACACGATCAGCGCGGCGGTCGCCTCTGCCAGGCGGTGGCCCAGCACCGCGTCCTCTGCCACCAGCACCTTGGAGACGCCTTCGATCTTGGCCGCGGCCTCACCCGCCGCAGCGGCGGAACCGCCAGCGGCCAACACGGTCACGTCGCCCAATTGCTTGGCGGCGGTCACGGCCTTGGCCGTCGCGTCCATCGCCAGTTCACCATCGTTTACTTCTGCGAGAAGAAGAACAGCCATTACACAGCCCCCGCTTCTTTGAGTTTCTCCACCAGCTCATCGACAGAGCCGACCTTGATCCCGGCGGCACGCGCTGCGGGCTCTTCGGTTTTCACGATCTCAAGCCGCGGTGAGACCTCCACGCCGTAATCGGCTGGGGTCTTTTCATCCAGTGGCTTTTTCTTGGCCTTCATGATGTTGGGCAGCGAGGCATAGCGCGGCTCATTCAGGCGCAGGTCCACGGTGACAACGGTGGGCATGGAGACCTCGATGGTCTGCAAACCGCCGTCCACTTCGCGCGTGACCTTGGCCTTGTCATCCGCAATCTCCACTTCCGAGGCGAAGGTCGCCTGGGACCAACCCATGAGTGCCGCCAGCATCTGGCCGGTGGCGTTCATATCGTTGTCGATGGACTGCTTGCCGCACAGCACGAGGCCCGGCTGCTCTTCCTCCACGATCTTGGCGAGGATCTTGGCCACCGTCAGCGGCTCCATGTCGTTGTGCACATCATCCGTGGCAACAACCAGGATCGCGCGGTCCGCGCCCATCGCCAAGGCGGTGCGCAGCGTCTCTTGCGCCTGCTTGACGCCGATGGAAACAGCAACGACCTCATCGGCCTGGCCTGCTTCTTTCAGCCGGATTGCCTGTTCGACGGAGATCTCGTCGAATGGGTTCATTGACATTTTTACGTTCGCCAGATCGACGCCGCTGCCGTCCGCTTTGACGCGGACCTTCACGTTGTAATCGATCACGCGTTTGACAGGCACGAGCACCTTCATGGGCGTTTTCTCCTAAAATACGACTCGACCGATGCCGAGCCCACTGAGCTTCTCCCGGCCCGTTTACCTAAGCCAGCGGGTCGAAAACAGTGTAAAATCGGCACATGCGGCACTTTGGACGCCGCGTTTAGTCAATTGCCGTTAGGGCAGGAGGGTGAGGTCGTGCACGGCTGTTCGGCGTGATGGCGTCCTCCAGTCGAAAAAGGCGCCGCTATTCGCGGTGCGCCCTTCCGGGTGCCGGTTCCTCCCCTGGAGGACCCGCCGCTATTCGCGGTGCGCACCCGGAACCCAGAGCACGTCATCTTTGCCGGCGCCGTTGGCCATGCGGGCCGATACGAAAAACCAGTCTGAAAGGCGATTAAGATAGGTGATCGCGGTCTGGTTGATGCCCCCTTCGGCATTGGCCATCACCGCCAGCCGCTCTGCGCGCCGCGCCACGGTGCGGCAGACGTGCAGATGCGCGGCCAGCGCGCTGCCGCCCGGCAGGATGAAACTGCGCAGCGGCTCAAGCGTCTCATTCATTACGTCGATTTCCGCTTCTATTCGGTCGATCTGGCTCTGGGTCATGCGCAGCGGTGGATACTCAGCCTCCGCGTCCTTTTCCATCTCGGGACGGCAGAGATCCGCGCCGAGGTCGAACAGGTCGTTCTGGATGCGCGCAAGAGCGGTATCGGTTTCGCCTTTGGCCTCCAGCCGCGCCACGCCTACAAAGCAATTGAGCTCATCCGAGGTGCCGTAGGCTTCGACCCGGGCGGCGTATTTCGCGACCCGTTCTCCATTGCCCAGGGCTGTGGTGCCCGCGTCACCGGTGCGGGTGTAAATCTTGCTCAGCACGACCATGGTCAGTCTCCAGAAAACGTCATGGCGAGGACGATCATCAGCACGGCAAAACCCTGCGCCATGATCCGCCACTGCATGACCTTGTTTGCGTTGCGCTTGGAAAAGTCGCTGCCGCTGGCAAAGCCGCCCAACCCGAACAGCAGGATGACAAGCACCGCGACGGTTGCGATCAGCGCGAAGAAAAAGAATGGACCTTCCATGGGGGCTCCCCTTATCTGAACGATCACCTAGCGGGATGCGCGCCGAGCGCAAGGGCAATCACCCCCGGGAAAACAGCCAGTCAAGCGCGCGCGTGGGCAACACCCTGCGCGCGGTGCCCGCGATGTAGGTGGGCGTTGTCACGTAATAGCGGGGGCGCGGGCGGCGCGCCTCAAGCGCATGCACCAGCTTTTTTACCACCGCCTCGGGCGGCAATTCGAAGGCGTCCTTGCCCTCAGGCGCGTAGAGCCTGGCGTGCAACTGCCCTTCGTACTGCGCCGCGCGGGGGCTCGCGCGGCAGTTGATCCAGCGTTCATAATGCGGCACCGAATTGCGGCGGATGTCGGAGGTGATGGGCCCTGGTTCGATCAGCACGATGTGCAGGGGCGTGTCGCGCATTTCCAGCCGCAGCGTATCGGTGAGCCCTTCAAGCGCGAATTTGCTGGCATTGTAGGCCCCGCGCCAGGGCATCGTGACCAGCCCCAGCACAGAGGAACATTGCACGATCCGGCCATACCCCTGCGCGCGCATCACCGGGATCACGGCGCGGGTGAGCGTGTGCCAGCCAAAGAAATTCGCCTCGAAATTGGCGCGCAGCGCCTCGGTCGGCAAATCTTCCACCGCGCCGGGGGTCGCGAAGGCGCCGTTGTTGAAAAGCGCGGTGAGCGTGCCGCCGGTGGCGGAGAGCACCTCGTCAAGCGCGGCACTGATGCTCGTTTCGTCCTGATAATCAAGGCGCGGCGCGTCAAAGCCCTCCGCTTGCAGCCGCGCGCAATCTTCCGCCTTTCGGCAAGCCGCAAAGACGCGCCATCCCTGCGCGCGCAGCCCGTGGGCCGCAGCATAGCCGATGCCGCTGGAGCAGCCGGTGATGAGGATCGTCTTTTCTGTCACGTCGATTTTCAGGTTTGCGCTAAACCTGTGTGTCCGCGAGCCTTACGGATCGCAACAAAAAAGATGCAAGATTTGTGTGGATGGTGTCGCTGCTGCGCCATCAGCCCGCTGTCAGCAGCCAATCGGCCATCCAGCCTTCGTCCCCGCCGCTCACGGACCGCATGCGCACCCAACCGGAACCATTGTCTTCGAGCACTTCGACCGCATCGCCTTCGAGCAAGCGGAAGACGACGCCAAAGTCGGTGCCGGGACCGCCGCGCACGTTCACCCGGTCACCTGTCACGGTGCGGATATCGCCTGCGACGCTCGCGACCTCTTCGTTTTGTGTCAGCGGCGCGCCGGTGTCGTTCGGGAGGATCAGGCTGGGGATGATAGCCGGAGTATCGGCGGAACTGGTGGTGTTGATCGCCACGCCTGTGTCGGGGTCGATGTTGGCCACGACCTCGGGCGTGCTGACCTCTTCCAGCGCGTCATTGGCGGCCTCGACCGTGTCTTGCAACGTGGTGAGGTTGAGCGAGACGCGCGATACTTCCGTGGTCTGCGGCGGATCGGTGTCCACGACCTCAGCGGTCTGGGTTTCGGTGGTCTGCGCCTCTTGGCTGTCTGCAACCTCGGTCACCACGACCTCCGGCGCGGGGTTGAGCCGCGCCTGCCGGTCAGAGGCGGACTCAAAGTCAGAGCCGCCGCTCAATTCATAGAACGCCCAGCCCAAAAAGCCGAAAGTGAGCAGTATCAACCGCTTCATGCTGTTCCCCCGTCCAATCTCACTGTCCCTTGGCCGTTTGCCGGTCCACCCATTCACAATGTATCAAACATTCCTTCGTTCCGGCAGGGGGAAACCGAAAAAACCGCTCCCCCCGCGGTGCCACGCCAAAACGCGCCTCTGCCGCGCATCTGGCGCTTGCTGCGTCACATCGGGCTGGGTACACAGCATCTATGTCAGACACGACTGATCAACCCAAGATGGACCCATCGGACCTGTCCGAGCCGCTGCGCCGCGCGCTTGGGGAGCGGTATCTGACCTATGCGCTCTCCACCATCATGCACCGCGCACTGCCGGATGCCCGCGACGGGCTCAAACCGGTGCACCGTCGCATTCTTTACGCGATGAGAGAGCTGCGGCTGGCTTCCAATGGCGGGTTTCGCAAATCCGCCAAGATCTCGGGCGACGTGATGGGCAACTATCACCCCCACGGCGATGCGGCGATTTATGACGCGATGGCGCGGCTCGCGCAGGATTTCAACGTGCGCTACCCGCTGGTAGACGGGCAGGGCAACTTCGGCAACATCGACGGCGATAACCCCGCCGCCAGCCGCTATACCGAGGCGCGAATGACTGCCGTGGCCGAGGCCATGCTGGAGGGGCTCAACGAGAACGCGGTGGATTTCCGCGACAATTACGACGGCACCCTGACAGAGCCCGTGGTGCTGCCCGCGCAGTTTCCCAATCTCTTGGCCAATGGATCCAGCGGGATCGCGGTGGGCATGGCTACCAACATCCCGCCGCATAACATCGCTGAACTCTGCGACGCTTGCATCCATCTGATCAAGACGCCCGACTGCCGCGATGACACGCTACTCAAATTCGTGCCGGGGCCGGATTTTCCCACCGGAGGGATCCTGGTCGAAGCGGCGGAGAATATCGCCACCGCCTATCGCACCGGCAAGGGCGGCTTTCGCCTGCGCTGTCGCTGGCATCTGGAGGAGCTGGGGCGCGGGCAATGGCAGATCGTCGTCACCGAGATTCCTTATCAGGTGCAGAAATCCAAGCTGATCGAAAAGATCGCGGAGGCCATTCAGACCAAGAAGATCCCGATCCTCGCGGATGTGCGGGATGAGAGCGCTGATGACGTGCGCCTGATCCTGGAGCCGCGTTCCAGATCGGTGGACCCGGATGTGCTGATGGGGCTGATGTACCGCTATTCCGACCTGGAAGTGCGGTTTTCGCTCAACATGAATGTGCTGATCGACGGGGTCACGCCGCGTGTCTCCTCCATGAAAGAGGTGCTGCGCGCCTTTGTCGATCACCGGCGCGAGGTGCTGATCCGCCGCTCAGAGCACCGGATGGAAAAGATCGACCACCGGTTGGAGGTGCTTGAGGGCTTCATCGTGGCCTTCCTCAACCTCGACCGTGTGATCGACATCATCCGCTATGATGACGATCCCAAAGCGGCGCTGATGCGCGAAGACTGGTCCAAGGACCACGTGCGCGCGATGGACGAGAAAGACTACGTGCCGCCCGCGCCCGGAGAGGGCGAGCTGTCGGAGGTGCAGGTGGACGCGATCCTCAACATGCGTCTGCGGTCCTTGCGGCGGCTGGAGGAGTTGGAGCTTTTGCGCGAGCAGTCCGAGCTGATGGAAGAGCGCGCGGGCCTTGAGGATCTCTTAGAAAGCGAGGCGCTGCAGTGGGCGCGGATCACGGACCAGTTGCGCCAGACCAAAAAACAGTTCGGCAAGGATTGGCCCGGCGGCGCGCGGCGCACCACCATTGAGGAGGCCGCCGAGATCGAAGAGGTGCCGCTGGAGGCGATGATCGACCGCGAGCCCATCACGGTCGTCTGCTCCCAGATGGGTTGGATCCGCGCGATGACCGGCCACATCGATCTGGGCCGGGAGTTGAAGTTCAAGGACGGCGACGGGCCGCGCTTTATCTTCCACGCCGAAACCACGGACCGCCTGCTGGTCTTTGGCTCCAACGGACGTTTCTATACCATCTCTGCCGCCAACCTGCCCGGCGGGCGCGGCATGGGCGAGCCGCTGCGCCTGATGGTGGATCTGCCCAATGAGGCGCAGATCGTGGACCTCTTTATTCATCAGCCTGATCGCAAGCTGCTCGTGGCCTCCAGCGCGGGCGATGGATTTGTCGTGCCGGAAGCCGATGTGGTGGCGCAGACGCGCGCGGGCAAACAGGTGCTCAACGTGCGCGGCGAGGTGACCGCGCTGATTTGCCACGCGGTTGTGGGCGACACGGTGGCCACGGTGGGCGACAACCGCAAGGTTCTTGTTTTCCCGCTGGATGAGCTTCCGGAAATGGGCCGCGGCAAGGGCGTGCGGCTCCAAAAATACAAGGACGGCGGGCTGAGCGACGCGCGGACCTTCGTGCTGGCCGAAGGGCTCAGCTGGCTCGACCCCGCGGGCCGCACCCGCACGCAAGCCGATTTGACCGAATGGCTGGGCAAGCGGGCCTCCGCCGGACGCATGGCGCCCCGGGGGTTTCCGCGCAACAATAAGTTCTAGGTTCAAGCCTACGGCGCGAACCCAAGAGGCCCCATCATGCGTTCACAGATCTACGGCAGCTTTGGCGGCGATAAGGCACCGCTTTTTTGGCTCCATATCAAAACCGCGCTGCTGACGCTGCTCACGCTGGGCCTCTACCGGTTCTGGGCCAAGACCCGCATCCGGCGCATGATCTGGGGATCGGTTGATCTGGGCGGTGACAGGTTCGAATACACCGGCACGGGGCTCGAGAAATTCCTGGGCTTTCTCGTGGCGATTGTGATTCTTGCGGTCTATCTGGGACTGGTGCAATTGCTGCTGTTCTTTGCAGGCATGAACCTTTTCACGGAGCCTCGGACGCAGGGCCAGGCGCTGGCACAGATTGGCGCGATCTACATCACGCTGCTGGCCGTTGCACCGCTGATGCTGTTCGCCGTCTACCGCGCGCGGCGCTACAAACTGGCGCGTACCCGCTGGCGCGGCATCCGCTTTGGCATGGCGCCGGGTGCTTGGGGCTATGCCTTTCGCGCGATGGGGCATTATCTGCTGACGGTCCTGACACTGGGCATTCTCCTGCCACGTCAGACCTTCTGGCTGACCAAATACATGGCGGACCGCAGCTGGTACGGGGATGGCAATTTCCAGCAGGGCGGCAAGTGGACCGCGCTTTACCCCGGGATGAAGCATCTGCTCATTGGGCTGGGGATCATGATTGCGGGCTATGGGGGCCTCACGTTCGGACTTCAGGCGCTTACACTGGGCTCGCTGGTAGGAACGCTGGGGTATCTTTGGCTGATTGCAGGGTTTGTGGCTTACCGTGTCTACGCTTTCAACTACTTGACCCGGCAACTCACGCTTGACGGTGAGGTGGCATTCGATGCTCGGGCCAGCACCCGCCAGGTCTTGGGGATTGTGATTGTCGGTGTGCTCGCTCTGGGTTTGACGGCCGCGTTGCTTTTCGGCGTGTTGGGCGGGATCATGCAAGGGATCGTGACGGGCCTTGCGGCGGCACCCGGTCAGGTGGGCCTGGCCGCCATTGGGTATGGCACCATCGCCTTTCTGGGTCTTTTCTATGTCGCGATCCTGCTGCTGCTGGGCGGGCTGTCTCTGATTCTGATCACGCAACCGCTGATCGGGCATTTCGTGACCGTGATCACCCTCCAAAACGCGGACCACCTGGATGAGATCCAGCAGCGCTCTGCGGACAAGGGCGCGGATGCCGAAGGCTTTGCCGATGCGCTCGACATCGGAGGGGCCATCTGATGCGCCCGACCGGCGGCCGCTACGCCGACGGGCAGACAAGCAAACCCGTGCCCGTAAATGTGACCTTGGACACCGCACGCCAGGTTTTGAGCTTCAGCGCGCCCGCGCTTCCGGGGGGCAGGCTCGACTGGCCGCTGGAAGAGTTGCGCAGCACCCAGGAGGGTGCCAGCGCAGGGCGTCTGGAACTGGCGCGCCTCGCAGCAGAGAGCGAAGGCGACAGCGGGCTCATTGGACTGGCCCGACTGACCGTGCGGGACGCCGCCCTGATCGCGGACCTGCGCCGTGCCTGCCCCGCACTGGGCAAACGCGATGTGGCCCGGGGCACGGGGCTCAAGGTGCTCAAATACGCCGCCGCCTCTGTCACCGCGCTGCTCGTCATGCTGTTTCTGATCCTGCCGCGGCTTTCGGATACGCTGGCCACGCTGATCCCCGTTGAGCGCGAGGTGGCATTTGGCAAAACGGTTGTCGCGCAGATGGAGCGTATCTTAGGCGGTAGCCGCCTGGGCGCGCTCACTTGCAGCACGCCTGAGGGCGACGCGGCACTGGCGGCCATGACCGCGCGGCTGACAGGCAGCACGCCGGTTGCATACGACCTCAACGTGGTGGTGATGAACCACCCCATGGTCAATGCCTTCGCCGCGCCCGGCGGGCAGATCGTGTTGCTGCGAGGGCTCTTGGACAAAGCGCCGGGGCCCGATGCCGTGGCAGGCGTGCTGGCTCATGAGATTGCCCATGTAAAGGCGCGCGACAGCACCCGGCTCGCGCTGCGCTCCGCGGGGTCGGCGGGGCTTTTGTCGCTGGTGCTGGGCGATTTTGCGGGCGGGACGTTGACGCTGGTTCTGGCCGAACAGATGCTGCAATCAGGCTACACCCGCGCGGCAGAGGCCGCCGCAGATGATTATGCGCTGTCCATGCTGGGTGCCAGCGACGTGGATGCAAGCGGCTTCGCGCAGTTCTTCCTGTCGCTCAAGGACGCATCGGGGCGGTCTTTTGATCTGCCTGAAGTCCTGTCATCGCATCCCATTCTGGAAGAGCGCGCCGCGCGCGCCACCGCCTTTGCGGAAGGTCAATCGCGAACCCGCCCGGCGCTGTCCGAGGACGACTGGGCAGCGCTGCGCGCCATCTGCGGCTGAGCGATTGCACCCTTTGGAGCCATGGGTTAGGCAAAGTCACCGTGAGCCAAACAGGTGATTTATGACGCGTATCCTGTCCCTTTTGACCGCCCTCGTCTTCCTTGCCGCCTGCAACGGGGCATCTGATCTGAACCGCCCGCCCGTGGCGCTGGGTGATTTCAGCCTCAAGCACAACATTGCCGTCGCCCCCAAGGCCCAGAAAGGCCCGCTGAGCCGGGAAGCGACGGAAGCGCAGCTCACCAAAGCGCTCACCGATGCCACGGCGGAGCGGTTCGGACGCTATACCGGGGACCGCATCTATCATTTTGGGATGAGCGTGGAGGGCTACAACCTGGCCACGCCGGGCATTCCGCTGGTCTTTGCGCCCAAGTCTGTGATGATCATCAATCTGACCGTCTGGGACGATGCCAAGAACAAAAAGCTCACGCCCAAGCCGCATCAGATCACGGTGCTCGAATCTCTCGACCAAGGGCCCATCGTGGGCTCCGGCTACACCAAGTCTGCAGAAGAGCAGCTTAAGAATCTCGCGCAGAATGCGGCCAAGTCGATTGAGACCTATCTCGTCAAAATGAACCGGGAAGAGGGCTGGTTTAACGGCGCGGGCGCGGAATAAAGCGCGATGCTTCAAACCGCTTGATTTTGCCGCCCGGGTCCAATACATCGCGCGCCAGATGGATTGGGCCCCCGGGTGTGGGGCCCCTCAATTACGAAGGGCGCCCAGATGGCAAAGGCAAAGTTTGAGAGAACGAAACCGCACGTTAACATTGGCACGATTGGCCACGTTGACCACGGGAAGACGACGCTGACGGCGGCGATCACGAAGTATTTCGGCGACTTCCAGG